>JAKZRS010000001.1:0-5258 GCA_047518015.1 Thermodesulfobacteriota bacterium
ATTCCGGTTCTCGGGATAACGGCTGTCGGGAAGGAGCTTGAAAAAAGGGACTCAAGGTATCTCGCGCTTTGCTGCAGGATATGCGCCGAACTCGGTGCACATATAGTTAAGACCTACTACTGCGAGGATTTCGAGAAGGTGACCCGAAGCTGTCCCGTCCCCATAGTAATCGCGGGCGGTCCGAAACTTGATACCGAAATGGATGTTTTCAACATGACTCACGAGGCGATATCCAGGGGCGCCGCGGGAGTGGACATGGGAAGGAACATATGGCAGCGTGACAACCCGGTTGCGATTATAAGGGCAATCCGCGGCATCGTTCACGAGAACATGACCCCGAAGCAGGCCCATGAGCTTTTCACGGAACTAAAAGAAGAAAGTTCCTAACATGCTTGCCGCAGTCTACCACACAAACAGCGACATAAGGATCGAGGAATTTCCCCGTCCCGAGCCGGGCGAGGGAGAGATACTGATCAGGATCGGGGCAAGTGGAATCTGCGGAAGCGATCTTATGGAGTGGTACAGAGCGCCGAAGGCTCCTTTGGTGCTGGGCCACGAGGTGGCGGGGGAGGTGGTTGAGACGGGGTGTGGAGTAAGCCGGTTCCGGGAAGGCGACAGGGTCGTGGCCACCCATCACGTTCCCTGCAACGAATGCCGGTACTGTCTTACCGACAGGCACACTAACTGTCCCATGATAAGAAAATCGGGATTTAACCCGGGCGGTTTTTCGGAGTACGTGTGCGTGGCGTCGCCGAACGTCAAGCGGGGCGTTTTTCATCTTCCGGAGAACGTTTCTTTTGAAGAGGGATCGTTTACGGAACCTCTTGGCTGCGTTACAAGAGCGCTTCGGGCTGCGGGGCTAGAACGGGGGGAAAGCGTGGCGATTCTCGGAAGCGGCACGGCGGGACTTCTCTGCCTTCAGTACGTTCTTCATCTTGGAGCGGGGCCGGTTTTCACGACTGATTCAAATGAATTCAAGCTTTGTAAGGCCATGGAATTCGGGGCCACCTGCGCTTTTAGCTCCGGTGAGGATATCGCCTCGCTTGTAAGAGAAAACAACTCGGGATATCTCTCCGACATGGTGATAGTCTGTACCGGAGCGCGGGCCGCGATAAAAAGCGCTTTCGAACTTGTTTCTCCGTCGGGGAAAATCCTTTTTTTCGCTCCTTCCGACCCGGAATTTACCTTCGATTTCCCTTTTAACGAATACTGGTGGTCTGGAGCGCGGGTCGTGAGTTCCTACGCGGCGGCTCCCGGGGACCTGAAAGACGCCCTCTCTCTAATAGAAAAAAGGGCTGTTGACGTAGGGAAGATGATTACCCACAGGTTTTCCTTGGAGGATATCCAGAAAGGTTTCACCCTTGCCGAGAATCCTGAGGAAAGCCTGAAAATCATGATAAGCCCGTGATGATATCCTGCATGCGCTTGCAATTATTTTAAGCCGTATATAATATGGCGAATTGCAGGAGGTTTAACGTGTCTGTCAAAGGGTCGGTTTTCAAAAGCAACGGAACTCAAACCGTCACGCTTCCAGATGAAGCGCGTTTTCCAGATAACGTCAAAGAAGTCATCGTACGGGTTGTCGGTCCTGATAGGGTGCTGTCACCCGTTGACCACACTTGGGATACGTTTTTTCTATCGGAAGAGCGCGTAACAGATGACTTCATGACTGAGCGAGATAGCCAAGGATAGCGGGAAAGAGAATCTTTTGACTCCTGAAGCACTTCTCCGAGCAGTTCCAGCGGGATTGAGTGGGTCTGAGCCTTACGTCCGGGTGGTGTAGTCAAGAATCCTTAAGACCGATATTCTTACCTTTTCTCTATTTCTTTTATCCTGTCAAGGATTCTGTTTGCGAGTTCGAACTTGCTCATGAGCGGAAGTTCTTCAACTTCCTCCCTGTCCACGAGCCACGCGACATTGGTATCTTCCCCGAAGCCCGCCTGCGGGGCTGTTACGTCATTTGCCACTACGAGGTCGAGATTTTTTTCCTCAAGCTTCTTTCTGGAGTTATTTAAGAGGTTCTCCGTTTCAGCCGCGAATCCCACCAGAATCCTGTTTTTCTTATCTTCCCCGAGCGATTTCAGTATATCCCGGGTTTTCTTAAGGGGGATTGAGAGTTCTTTTTTCGATTTTTTTATTTTCTGTTCCGATTTCTCAGAAGGGCAGTAGTCGCTTACTGCCGCCGATTTTATCACTATGTCCACAGAGTCGAAGCGTTCATGAATTTTTTCGTACATCTCATCGCAATCAGTTACCCGCACCACCTCTACTCCGTGAGGGTCCGGAAGAGAAGAATATCCTGAAACCAGAGTTGCCCGGGCTCCGCGAAGCCACCCCGCCCGGGCTATCGAGTAGCCCATCTTGCCGGTCGAGGGATTCGATATGAACCTTACGGGGTCTATGTGCTCCCTAGTCGCCCCGGCGCTTACCAGTATGCTCTCTCCCGCGTAGTCCTGCGGCGTAACCGCCTTTTGGACCTCAAGAGCGATAACGTCCGTTTCGGCAAGTCTTCCCCTGCCGGTCCATCCGCAGGCAAGGTCTCCCTCGCCGGGTTCCACTATGGTGAATCCGTGCCGCCTCAGCTTTTCCATGTTCTCCTGCACTATGGAGTTTGAGTACATGTTCGAGTTCATGGCCGGGCAGATGATTACCGGGGCCTTAGTGGCCAGTATGACGGTTGCGAGCAGGCTGTCGGCTATGCCCGAAGCGATTTTCCCTATGAAGGACGCGCTTGCGGGCGCGACCACGACAACATCGGCCTCGTCCGCAGTCTTTATGTGACCTATTTCGGATTCGGAAGTCAGGTCAAAGAGGTTTAAGGCAACCTTGTTCCCGGAAAGGGTCTGGAGGGTTAGGGGGGTTATGAAACGCTCGGCGTTTCTTGTCATTGCGCACCGAACCTCCGCCCCGTCTTTAACGAGAGATCTCACAAGTTCGCAGGACTTGTAGGCGGAGATGCCGCCCGTTATTCCAACTACGACGTTTTTTCCCCGAAGCGATTCCATGGAATAAAAGTATATTCCCGTAGCGGAAATAGGCAATACGCAGGGAGCAAAGGGGGTTTAAGCCCTAAACACTGTCGGTTACCGCGCCATGGGATGCGGAGGAAACAAGCCTTGAGTATTTTGCCAGCACGCCGGTTTTTTCTTTGGCTGCCGGTTTCTTCCAGGCTTTTTTTCTTTTTTCAATTTCCCTTTTCGGTACGTTCAGGGTTATTTTTCTGCTATCCGCGTCGATCGTGATCTCGTCCCCGTTTTTTATAAGCGCGAGCGTGCCGCCGTCAATCGCCTCAGGCGTTATGTGCCCCACGACGAAACCGTGGGTTCCTCCGGAGAAACGTCCGTCGGTGATAAGTGCCACCTCTCCTCCGAGTCCCTTGCCCATTACAGCCGCCGTGGGCGCGAGCATCTCTCTCATCCCCGGCCCGCCCTTGGGGCCCTCGTACCTGATCACTATCACGTGACCTTTCTTCACCTTGCCGTCAAGAATCGCCTTAAGGCTCCGCTCCTCTGAATTAAACACTATTGCTTTTCCGGTAAAGGAGTTGCCTTCCTTGCCCGTTATTTTCGCTACCGCACCTTCAGGCGCGATATTTCCCTTGAGAATCACTATGTGGGCCGATTCCTTTATAGGGTTTTTCACGGAGCGAACTATCTTCTGTCCCCTGGGGTACCTTTTCACTCCGCGAAGGTTCTGCTTGAGGGTCTTTCCTGTCACCGTCATGCAGTCGCCGTGGAGAAGCCCCTCGTCAAGGAGGATTCTTAGCAGTGGGGTAAGCCCCCCTATTTGGCAGAAATCAGACATCATGTACTGTCCGCTCGGCTTCAGGTCGGCGAGGACGGGAACTTTTTTCCCGATTCTAGTAAAGTCGTCTATGGTGAGTTTCACCCCCGCAGCGTTTGCCATCGCGAGCAGGTGAAGAACCGAGTTTGTGGAACCTCCAAGCGCTATCACTACCGTTATGGCGTTTAGAAAAGCCTTTTTCGTCATGATGTCCCTGGGCGTTATATTTTCCTTTATAAGGTTAACAACCGCCGCCCCCGCGTTTTTGCAGTCCTCAACCTTGTCTTTTGAAACGGCCGCTTGGGCGGAGCTGTTCGGAAGACTCATCCCCAAGGCTTCTATTGCCGAAGCCATGGTGTTTGCGGTGTACATTCCCCCGCAGGAACCGGCTCCGGGAATGGCGCAGGACTCAATTTCCTTTAGCTCAGAATCGCTAATATCGTTGTTTGAGTGCGCTCCCACGGCTTCAAATACCGAGACGATGTCCACGTCCTTTCCCCGGTAGTTGCCCGGAAGTATCGTCCCGCCGTAGACAAACACCGAAGGTCGGTTGAGCCTTGCCATCGCCATGAGGCATCCCGGCATGTTCTTGTCGCATCCTCCTATGGCCACGATGCCGTCAAACCCTTCTCCCGCGGCCACAGTTTCAATCGAGTCGGCGATGACTTCCCTGGATACGAGGGAGTACCTCATCCCCGGAGTTCCCATGGATATTCCGTCGGATACGGTAATGGTGTTGAAGATTATGGATTTCCCCCCGGCTTTGTTCGCTCCCGCGGCTCCGTGTCTTGCCAGCTGGTCTATGTGCATGTTGCACGGGGTTACCATGCTCCAGGTTGACGCTACCCCTATGACGGGTTTTTTAAAATCCCTGTCGGTAAAGCCCACGGCTCTCAGCATGGAGCGGCTGGGGGCCCTGTGCGCCCCTTCCACGTAGATTGAAGAGTATTTTCTGGGGGTTTCTTTTTTCTTAGCGGTTTTCGTTGCCAATAGAGTATTCCTCCTTGTGTTGACCGTGCCGTTCTCGGTTGATTATTTCTCGTGGTAAATTTTAACTTAAAATACACTTTCGCGCGATAACAGAAGGCTGGGGTCTTTCCCAGACTTATCCGGCACTTGCGATCAAATCGTTTGAGATATTCCGGCCGAAACCGAATACAGAAGAAATCAAGTTCCAAGAAAGTATTTAGCACCTAGCAGGAAAATAAGAATTAGTGATATCGGTATGTTACAATTCCAAACCGTCGAAGTCGGAACGACTTTACTCACGATCAGCGAATGGGCGCTGCGTACAAAAGCCCCCCTGCTTTCCAGGAAGCGTTAAGCCCCCTTTCAAGCGCTAGAGGAGTCTTAGGCCCCAGATGCCTTTCGAATATTTCCCCGTAGTTGCCTACGGCTGAAATTGCGTTAACGGCCCACTTCTTGTCAAGACCGAGCATTTCGCCCATGCTGCCTTCGGTGCCTAGAAAACGGTT
>JAKZRS010000002.1:0-81295 GCA_047518015.1 Thermodesulfobacteriota bacterium
TTTATCTGAATTCGGGTATTACCTCTTTTGCGAAAAACTCTATTGTTTTCGGATTCATTACGTCGGAGAAGAAAATCGTGTATTTAGATATTCCCTTTTCCATGTCCGCTCTGATCTTTTTTACGCAGTCTTCTGGGGTTCCCACGATTCCGAGTTTTTCTATGTTCCCGAAGAATCCGTAGCGCCTCTGGGCCTTCTCAAGTTTCTCAGGGAGATCTTTTCTGTTTTCAACCAGTACGCAGACGGTCTGCTGAGATATTGTTATATCTTCTATGCTTCTCCCGACTTCCTCGCAGTGCTCCCGGAGTATTGAGTATTTGCGGTCAAAGTCAATTGCGCTTGATGCGGGGCAGTTCCATTCATCGGCAAGTTCTGCCACTGCTCTCAGGAGAAGCTTTTCTCCAGAACCTCCGATGCATACAGGAATGTGAGGACGCTGAACGGGCTTAGGGTTGCACGGCGCGTTCTTCACACTGTAATATCTGCCGGCGAAAGTGGCAGTTTCATCCGTCCACATCAGTTTGAGTATCATGACCGCTTCTTTCAGCATCTCTACTCTTTCTTTCGTTGGAGGGAAGTCATATCCGTAGGCGCGGAATTCCTCTTCAAACCACCCGGCCCCTATTGCGAATTCCACTCGTCCGTTACTTATTACGTCAAGCGTTGAAGCCATCTTGGCAAGCAGCGGAGGGTGTCTGAACAAATTACAGAGCACCATCGTTCCGAGCTTTACGTTCTCCGTTACGGTCGAGAGGGCGGACATGAGCGTCCAGGGTTCATAGATATCGATTCCTATTATTCCTTGACCTAGAACATGATCGTAGAACCAAACAGAATCATATCCGAGTGAATCGCATAGCTGCGCCGTAGTTTTTATCTCTTCAAAATCTATTTTCTGCTGTCTCAGCATTACTCCGAATTCGGGTCTGCCCATTGGTTTGTCTCCGTATTTGGTGTTCGTACGAGCTTGTAAAACGCACGCGTAAATTATTCCTTCAGTCAGTGGCGCTGTAAACACAGCGATTGCGCTTTACTTTCTTGGACCGGGGAATAAAAATTCACAAGATGTTCACTGTTCTGCTTCTTTATGCTATCATTACGGGCGATGGGGAAACAGAAAGCCGACGGCTACCGCGAAGCTTTCTGCCTCCTGTTTTAAAATAAGGAAAGTCCGTTTCTTCTTAAATTTACAATTCCGAGGTTTCCAATGAAAAACGCGGCTGTTCTCGCTTTATGCCTTATTTTCGCTTTGATTGCTTTTCCCGGAGAGGGACACTCTCGTTCCGATTCCGAGCATAACAAAAATATGTCCGCTGATTCGAGCGGTAAAAAAGAAAGGAGAAACCCAATGGTTCTGATTTCAACTTCGCAAGGCGATATAAAACTTGAACTTTATGAAGAAGAAGCGCCGATTACGGTAGCGAATTTTCTTTCCTATGTGGAAGAGGGCTTTTTTGACGGCACCATATTTCACAGGGTGATAAATAATTTCATGATACAGGGGGGCGGTTTCACGGCGGACATGAAGCAGAAGCCGACTAAAGCCCCGATAAAAAACGAGGCCGACAACGGGCTTAAAAATGACCGCGGCACCATAGCAATGGCCCGGACCGCCGTTGTGGACTCCGCGACGTCGCAGTTTTTTATAAATCACGGAGACAACGCCTTTCTTAACCATGGTGCGCGTGATTTCGGTTATGCGGTGTTCGGAAAAGTTGTTGAGGGAATTGAAGTTGTTGACAAAATCGCCGCCGTTAAGACCAGATCTGGAGATGTTCCAGTTGAAACGGTTTCTATTTTGTCTATGAAGACCGTCAATTAGCGTACGGTCTCTTTTTTCGTGGCAGAAGAAATTACTTACAAAGGCGCTGGTGTTGACGTGGAGGAAGGCGAGAGGTTTGTGCGGCTGATAAAACCTCTTGTCGAGTCAACCTACGGCACAAGGAAAGTAAGCCCCCTCGGGGGTTTTGCGGGTGCGTTTCCGCTTGATGCGGGAGCTTTTCGCACCCCCATGCTCGTATCCGCCACAGACGGCGTCGGCACGAAACTCAAAACAGCTTTTGCGGCACGCAAATTTGATACGATAGGCATAGACCTAGTTGCAATGAGCGTTAACGACGTGATTACATGCGGCGCGGAACCGCTGTTTTTTCTTGACTATCTGGCTACCTCCAAGCTGCACTCCGAGCAGGCGGCGGAGGTGGTGAAAGGCATCTGCGAGGGATGTATCCAAGCGGGGTGTGTGCTTATGGGGGGTGAGACGGCGGAGATGCCGGGATTTTACGCTCAGGGTGAGTTTGATCTGGCTGGTTTTTGCGTCGGAGTAGTGGAAAAAGATCTCTATATTGACGGCGCCAGGGTAGGGCCCGGCGACGCGGTCATCGGATTTGCATCAAGCGGTCTTCATTCAAACGGTTATTCGCTTGCGAGAAAGGTGCTTTTTGATATCGGAGGCTACTCAATGGATTCAAAACCCGAGGGCCTCTCAAAGCCGCTTGGAGAAGAACTTCTCGAGCCTACAGTCATATACTCAAGGGCCGTCCTCGGGCTCTGCGGGAAATTCGACGTAAAAGCTTTTGCCCACGTAACGGGCGGCGGGATTCCGGGAAACCTCTCAAGAGTTATTCCTGACGGACTTTTCGCCGCGATTCAAAGCCAAAGCTGGCCTGTTTCTCCCGTTTTTGATCTGATAATGAAAACCGGAAACATAAGCCGCGACGAGATGTACTCGACATTTAACTGCGGGGTGGGAATGATAGCTGTACTGCCGCGAGAGCAGGCCGAAGAAGCGATTTCCTTTGCGCGGGATCTCTCCGAGAGGGCTTACCTTATCGGTGAGATAAGAGAACTGGATACCCCGGGCGGCAAGGTCCGTATTCTCTGAGAGTCGCGGGTTCAGTTGTAGTATCTTCTTACCCAGGTTGGAAGCTTGTAATCGAAAGTGGCGGGTATTTTGAGTTTTTCTTCCTCCCAGCTCTCGGGGAAGGGATTGTAAGGAGAAGCCGTTCTTATTGTCCGCAGCACTTCCCTGTCCAGGTTCTCAAAACCCGAAGACTGAATTATCCTGACATTTTCAAGATATCCGTCTTTTGTTAACGTGAAAACGATCCTGATATTTCCCTGTTCCCTGCTTACCTGCGATTCTTTAGGATACTTCCAGACTTGGTAAATTCTCTCTTTTAGCTTCGTGAAGTAGGAAATGTATTTGTATTCCGTTGTGTTGAGATCAACTGTAATCTCCTTTTCAACGTTTTTGGTTCCCAGAAGTTGCTCTTCGGTATTGTAGTCAAAGGGAACATCCGTTATTTTGGGGTTGATAATCTTTGAAGTGGAAGCGCTTGGGCTGTTTCTCGACAGTTCGTTGGGGTTAGTTTTTCTTTTTTGAGGCTTGTTTTTTTCTCCCTTGGGTATAATGGCGATCCGGTCTTCTTCAGGAGAGAATTTCTCCGTGCTCTTTTCGTGTTCTCCGGGGTCAATGGCTCCCGCAGGTTTTCTTTGCGGCGTGTTCTTCTTTGTCGTCCTGGGGATGGATCTTGAGAGTTTTGTCGTCTCGTCTCTCGTGGTCTCTTTTTTCGCCCTGTGGGATTTATCAGCGAGTCTTGACGGTTTGTCAGGGGGTTCCGTTTCTTCGGTAACGGGTATTTCAATAAGTTCTATGTATGTTTTCTCAAGCGTGGACTTAAGACTCTCGGGGTCGGGAAGTATTTTTGCGAAAAGAAGCTGAATCAGTATCAGATTCAGCACGGCTGAGATCAGAAGAAAAACCGGAAAAGGGACCTTTCTGTTCCTGTTCATCGGGGGTTACCAGTGGGTTAGTCGCGCGCGAGGCGGGGCTTGTTTATATTTTCAGTATATTCTGTATAAGAACCCCGGCAAAATCAGCCGTTTTCAGGTCGCCTTGCAGATCCCGGGTCTTGTCACCGTTTGAAAGGGCCATATTGTAAGCCGTTTTTATTTTGTCGGCAGCTTTTCTCATATCCTCTCTTCCCTCCGACTCGGCCAGGTGTGTTAGCATCATTACCCCTGACATTATGAGAGCAAGCGGGTTCGCTATTTCGAGTCCCGCTATATCGGGCGCCGATCCGTGCACAGCTTCAAAGACCGAGTATTCATCACTTATGTTGGCTCCGGGAACCACGCCGAGTCCTCCGACAAGGCCGGCGCAGAGGTCGCTCATCACATCGCCGTAAAAGTTCTCAAGCAGCAGGATGTCAAACTGGGTCGGATCCTGAACCAGTCTCATGCACCCCGCGTCTATGATATATTCTTCATACTCGATATCCGGGTACTGTTCGCTTACTTCCCTTGCCTTCCTGATAAAAAGACCATCCGTAATCTTCATTATGTTGGCTTTATGAAACACCGTTACTTTCTTTCTGTTTCTTCTTTTCGCGTACTCAAAGCCCCATTTAGCGATTCTATGGCATGATCTTTCAGTCGCGACTTTCATACTCATCACGACCCCGGGAGAGACCGTGTTTTCAACGCCGCTGTAAAGACCTTCCGTGTTCTCGCGCACAATGACTATGTTCACGTCAGAGAATCTGGTCTTCACGCCTTCAATGCTCCGTACCGGCCTTACGGCTGCGTACAGGTCAAGTTTTTTCCTGAGTTCCACGTTTACAGATGAAAACCCGTCTCCTATGGGTGTCATGCAGGGTCCCTTGAGTGCGACTTTATGTTCCCTTATGGCGTCCAAAGTAACTTCGGGCAGCACTTCCCGATACTTTTCAATAGCCGATACGCCGGCCCTTCTTATAATCCATTCGATCTTGGCTCCAGAAGCCGCGATGACGTTTTTTGTCGCCTCGGTAATTTCCGGACCGATGCCGTCTCCTGGAATTAAAACGATTTTTCTAGCACTCATAATCGGTACGCGTGATACGGTTTGAAAACAGGTTCTGACGAAACATATATGTTTTTATGAGGCAAATTACGTGCCAAAATACCCTTCGTACCTGCATGTCCGCAAGACTTCTGCCGAAACAGAGCTCAGGCATTTCAGCCAAGTTTTTTTAAAAGCAACACCCCAACCAAAAGCAGTATGAAAAATATAACCGTAAATAGGTTGAAGTATTTATCGATAAGCAATTTTACCCTCGTTCCGAAAACTGACAGGAGACATGCAATTATCGCGAATCTGGCTGTTCTTCCCACCGCGCAGGCGGCAATGAATGTCGGAAAATCGACCTTGAAGACTCCCGCCGTTACGGTAAACGCCTTAAAAGGTATGGGAGTGAAGGCTCCGGCCAGGACGGCTTCAAACGCGTTTTCCAGGTATTTGTCGCTTACCGTGGCGAACGCTTCTGTGGTTATGACGTGAGAGAGAAAGAAACTGCCGACAAGTTCCCACACCCAGTATCCTATCAGATACCCGGCTGCCGCTCCCAGAACAGAAAAAACAGAACAGTAAAGAGCGAAACGGTATGATTTCCGAGGGTTTCCGAGGCAAAGCGCCATCAGAAGCGGATCGGGGGGTATGGGGAAAAAAGACGCTTCTGTAAAGGAAACAAGGGAAAGTGCCCAGGGACCATGCTTTTTGTCCGCCCAGCTTAAAACCCAGTCGTAAAACTTTTTAAGCATGGTTTTTCAGTTTGTCTCTTAGCTCTTCAAGATATCCATAATCAGTCATATCAAGCTTTATGGGCGTTATGGATACGTAGCCTTCAAGAACGGACACTATGTCAGAGTTTTCGATTCTCAGGGAATCAAGTTCGTTTCCGCCTATCCAGTAATACTTTTTCCCTCGGGGGTCTGTATTTTCCACTATGGGGGCCTCATAAACCCTTTTGCCCTGACGAGTAACCCGTATTCCTTTTACTTCTTCAAGCGGGAGGTTAGGTACGTTAACGTTGAGAAGGGTGTTTTCAGGAAGACCGGTTTTAAGAACGAATTCCGCGGTCACTCTTGAGTAGTGGGCCGCGGTTGAGAACATAAAGTCTTTTTTCGCCGCCAGTGATACTGCTATGGCGGGGATTTTCATAAGGGTTGCCTCTATCGCGGCGCTTACGGTTCCCGAATACGTTATGTCATCTCCCAGATTGGCTGCCATGTTTATTCCGGATACTACGAGGTCAGGTTTTCTGTCGCCCAGGATTCCGTTTACGGCGAGATTAATGCAGTCCGTGGGAGTTCCGTCCACGGAGAATGTTCTCTCTGAAATTTTTTCAATTCTAAGAGGCCTCATCAGGTTAAGCGAGTGACTTGAAGCGCTTTGGTCGCGGTCAGGAGCCACGGTGTAGACTTCTCCAAGATGGGAGAGGGCGTCTCCAAGGGCTTTTAAGCCTTCTGAGTTTACCCCGTCATCGTTTGAGAGCAGTATTTTAGGTTTCATGTCTGGAAATGGTCGGGGTGACCGGATTCGAACCGGTGACCCCCGGCTCCCGAAGCCGGTGCGCTACCAAGCTGCGCTACACCCCGAATAAAAAGTTCCGGCTAGATTTTAACTCATCAAGGATTTCTCGCAACAGCCGGTTCTAGCACAGGGAGAAAGCCGCCAATACGGCGGAGTTTGCCTGAGAACCATACTTGTGGATTTGATTTGGTCGGGGTGACCGGACTTGAACCGGTGACCCCCGGTCCCCCAGACCGGTGCGCTACCAACTGCGCCACACCCCGTAGTGAAAAAAACCGGATCAGAAGCAAGAGGAACACAAAATGACCCGTTTAGAGATCTTCTCTCAGGGATTTTAACTCATTTAGAATTTCGCGCAACAGCACTTTGTCTGTATAGAGGGGGGAGATATTGCCGCTTCCACTTTTTTCATCTTTAAGTCTTTTCTGCACTCCGGCTATGGTGAACTTCTGGTCGTGAAGCAGGTGTTTTATCTTGTGGAAAAGATGAATTGTATCTTTGTCATAAAGTCTCTGGGACTTTCTCCTGATAGGCCTTATTTCCTTAAACTCGGTTTCCCAGTACCTCAGGACATAGGGCTTTACTCCTATGATCTCGCTTGCTTCTCCTATCTTGAAATAAAGCTTGTCAGGCAAAGACAGATCTGAAAGCATCTCAGACATGCTTATATTATCATTTTAAGAGCAAGAAAAAGTCAAGATATAATTATGTCAATCAGTTATAAGACACCTTTAAAGGACTTTCTATGTATAGGGCAGGGCCCCAGATTTCGCAGGGCGCCGAAATGTTCTTTTGTGGGGTATCCCTTGTGACGGGAAAAACCGTATCCCGGATACTCCTTTTCAATTTCAGTCATGATACGGTCTCTTGTAACTTTTGCGACAATTGAAGCGGCCGCTATTGACGCACACTTCGAGTCGCCCTTAACTATCGCCTTTTGTTCGATCTTAAGGGAAGTTTTCGAGTTTCCGTCTATGAGAACGCAGTCCGGTTTTTTTCGCAGGGACAAAATGGCTTTTTCCATTGCCAGAAGCGACGCCTGCAGAATATTTATGCGGTCAATCTCCTCAGCCGCGGTCATGCCGACCGAGTAGGCGAGGGCCTTTTCCCGGATCTGTTCGAAAAGCTCGTTGCGCCTTTTCTCGGAAAGTGTCTTTGAATCCCTGAGTCCGTGAATCGGTCGGTTCTCATCAAGTATGACTGCACCTGCAACAACCGGCCCCGCGAGGCATCCTCTTCCGGCTTCGTCAACGCCGGCCACAATCCTCCCGGATCTTAAAATTCCATTATCAATATGTAGAAGACAGTCCGGTTCAGCCAATTTCCGTGTTACGTAAGCCCGTAGTCTTTTAGGTCTCTTTTCAGTTTTTCGAGATTTTCTCCCGAAAGCTCATAAAGCGGGGCTCTTATCTCGGGGCTGATTTTTCCCATAACGGCTAGGGCGGCCTTTACGGGTATCGGGTTTGATTCCACAAAAAGAACCCTGCTTAGCGGAAAAAGGCGGTAGTGAAGCTCTTTAGCCTTCTCAAATTCCCCCCTGGCAAAAGAATTGTACATTTCCGATACGTCCGCGGGGGCTATATTTGCCGTTACGCTTATAAACCCCTTGGCTCCGACTGTTAAAAGAGGGTAGTTAACCGCGTCGTCTCCCGAGAGAAGAATCAGGTCATCTCCGCAGAGAAAAATGATTCTGCTTGCCTGCTCGAGTGAACCCGAGGCTTCCTTGATGCCGATTATGCTCTCGCAGTCGCAAAAAAGTCTCTCCACGGTCTCCGGTTCTATGTTTACGACCGTGCGCCCGGGCACGTTGTAAAGTATCAGGGGAAGAGATGTTTTGTCGGCGATGGCGCGGAAATGCCTATAGATGCCTTCCTGGGTCGGCTTGTTGTAGTAAGGCGTTACCAACAAGGCTGCATCTGCACCGACATCTTCTGCAAATTTCGTGAGTCGTAAGGCTTCCTCGGTGCTGTTTGATCCCGTGCCCGCGACCACGGGAATCCTTCCTCTTACTGTTTCCACGGTGAATTTTATTACTTCTTGGTGCTCAGCGTGAGAAAGGGTAGGGGATTCTCCGGTGGTCCCGACCGGAACTATACCGTGGGTTCCGCTGTCTATGTGGAATTCTATTAACTCTTCGAGCTTTCCGTAGTCAGCAGCTCCGTCTTTAAACGGTGTTACTATCGCTACTATTGAACCGTGTATCAATTTTTTCTCCGTCCAAAAAAGCTATACCCTAACTTTCTTCCCGCAGGAAGAACAGAAGGCGCTTGTCACGGGAATTTTTACTCCGCAGTGCATGCAGAAAAAAGTCTCTCCACCTGATGCGGAAAGTACAAGGGTTTGCGCCATTACCTCTTCAAATTTCCCGGAGAGCTCCTCAAACTCTTTTCTGTACTGCTGATGAAACATTATCACGTCTTCTGAGTCAACTGTTTTTATTTCAAGCCTGAGCCCTTTAGTTCTGGTGGAACCAAACTTGTGGTGCGTTATTGTATCAAGCTCTATGTCTCGAAAGACATTCGCTTTGGAACTGTTTTTAAGTATCAGAACTCTTTTTTTCGTAAGCATCAGGATGCCCCTGAAAAAAGTGTTTCTGTCTACCCACGCCCTCGGTTTGTACGTGCTGCTAAGAGTCGGAACCGTGAGCAGCACGGGGCCGTCCTCCCCGATCAGTTCCTTTAAGTCCTTAGGGTCAATCCTCGACGGCGCAAGGAAAAAATCCGAAAGCTTTTTCCAGATACCTCTCTCAGACATGGTTTCGAACCAGAAGCTCCGCTATCTGCACGGCGTTAAGCGCCGCGCCCTTTCTTAACTGGTCTCCGCTCACCCAGAGAGAAAGACCATTTTCGACCGTGTAGTCCTCCCTGAGTCTTCCGACGAAACAGTCGTCTTTTCCTGAACTCTCAACCGGCATCGGGTAGTCAAGATTCTCCGGGTCGTCAACTAGCGAGACCCCGGGGAAATTCCTTATAGCCTCCCTGGCTTCCTCCACGGTCACTTTTCTCTCCGTCTCAAGGTTAAGTGAAACTGAGTGGGATCGGAAAACCGGAACCCTTACGGTTGTCGCCGTTAGGAGTATCGAATCATCTCCCAGTATTTTACGCGTTTCATTGTGAAGCTTCATTTCTTCCTTCGTGTAGCCGGTTTCCGTAAAAGAGTCTATGTGGGGGATTACGTTAAAGGCTATCTGGTGGGGAAACGTGTTTGTGTCCTGCACGGGTTCTTCGTTCTCCGACCAGCTTCGCACCTGGCTTTCAAGTTCGGCTATTCCCCCGGCTCCAGCGCCCGAGACTGCCTGGAAACTCGTAGCGACCACTCTTTTTATTCTTGATACGTCATAAATGGGCTTAAGGGCCATGAGAGTTACCGCAGTTGTGCAGTTTGGGTTTGCCACTATTCCTTTTTTCGTGTGAAAAGCGGCTGCGGGGGCGTTTATCTCAGGTATTACTAGAGGGATCTCAGGATCCATGCGAAACGCCGAACTGTTGTCAATAACCACCGCTCCGCTTGCAACGGCACAGTCCGCGTATTTTCTGCTTCTTTCAGAGCCCGCGGAGAAAAGCGCTATGTCTATGCCGTCAAATGAGTCCTCACCCAGCACCGAAACGGCTATATTCCTTCCGCAGAAACTGTATTCTCTCCCGCGGGAGCGCTCAGAAGCAAGAAGGCGAAGTTCTCCTACGGGGAAATTTCTTTCCGCAAGTATCTGCATCATCTCCTGTCCCACGGCGCCCGTGGCACCGGCTATCGCCACGTTGTATTCTTCTTTCTTTGTCATTTCTCGATTATTCCGCCCGGTTGCGATATCTGGATTCGATTCCGGCCACTTTTTCTATGTTTTCTTTCTCTGAGGGGTCCGGTTCACTCTGGAACCACGCGTCAAGGATCTCCTTTGCTACGTCGGGGGATACCAGACGCAGGCTCATGGCGAGTATGTTCGCGTCATTCCACATGCGCGCGCCTGCGGCTGTCTTTGAGTCTGTACACAAAGCCGCCCTTATTCCCGGAACCTTGTTCGCGGCAATGCTCACCCCGGTTCCCGTCGAACAGAACAGAATCCCTTGGTCGCACTCTTTCTCTGAAACTCTCTCGGCCACCTGTTCTGCGACTTCCGCCCATTCAACATTCTCGTCCGCAAGGGGTCCGAAGAGTTCAACTTCCATGTCTCTTTTCCGAAGCTCTTGTATTACCTCGTCTGTGAGGGCGTTTTTTTCATCACTTCCAACAGCGATTTTCATTCTTACGGGTCTCCTTCTTCAGAATTGAGCGTTCTTCCCAACCCGTTTAAGAAGCAAACTTAAGCTTTAACAGGGGTTGGGATTCTAAAGGTCCCGAATCGAAAAACATACCGATTCATTTTTATATAAGTCTATACCATAATATGGCGGCAACATCACGAGGTAAAGCAATCTTCTACAGCTGTTACCCTAAGAAGCGGTTTTGCCCATATGACCCAGTTCACTGGTGATAATGATTCGCCTGAATCCTTGAGAAAAGTGATATTGTTGGATGTTTGTATGTGTTTAATAGGGGTGAATTACTCTACTGAGAATTTTTTCTCAAATAGAGTAATTCCAAGGTAGCAAGGAACCGAATCACTTGATAACGGCAGGCAGATTTTCGATAACGTTTCCACGTTCTGCACATCCGAATTCCGCTCAAGGTTGTGAGAATCTCTTGTCCTTGACAGGAACCGCCTAATATTTATAATGATACGCTTGACAAGGGGTCAGCTTTTTGGCTGCTTTTTCCTTATAAGATTTGCATCTCTATTAAATCAGTCCAGCATGGAGGTAGTATCAGGTGAAGATAGTGGTTTTTATAACACAGACGCAGGACACTGAAGCAAGAATAAAAGTCGGTTCCTCAGGCGATTCCATAGACACAGAAGGCATGAAATGGATCATGAATCCCTACGATGAATTCGCCGTTGAGGAGGCCATCAAGACCAAGGAAGCATACGGAGGTGAAGTTATCCTCATTACAGCGGGCCCGTCCCGCGCTTCACAGGTGTTGCTTCAGGGGCTTGCCATGGGTGCCGATTCGGCAGTGCACATTTTAGACGAAGCCATTGGAGAGACTGTGGATTCCCTTGTCATCTCGAAGCTCGTTGCGTCGGAACTTGCAAAAATTGAAGGCCTGGACTTGGTTTTCACTGGGATGAAGATTATTGACGAAGAATCCGTACAGGTGGGCATACAGATAGCCGAAGAACTGGGAATTGCGCATCTCGCGCTTGTAAGCAAGGTGATTGGCGTAAAGCCTGATGAGAAAAAACTTGTATGCCAGAAAGAGATAGATGGCGGGAGTATTTCTGTCGAGGCTCCTCTCCCGGCGCTTATTACCTGTCCCGATGCCATGAACGAGCCCCGCTACGCGTCCGTTCCAAATATAATGAGAGCGAAGAGAAAACCGATGAAGAAAGTGTCCCTTGATGATGTGGATTTTGGTTCTCTTGGCATCACTAAGGATGCAGTGGGTAAATCCGGGGCAAAGATAAAAACGGTCAGTCTCGAGGTTCCCGAGGTGGAAAGAAAACTGAAAATCATAAAAGGAAGTGACGAGACCACGGTCAAGGGAGATGAGATTGCCGAGTCCGCAAAAGAGCTTGTTAAGCTTCTAAGGGATGACGCGAAAGTCATATGATCCGGGATATCCGGGATCGCTTTATCAGAAAGTATCTTTAGGAGGCTTGAATTATAATGAGTAGTGAAATCTGGGTTGTTGCTGATGTCAAGGCTGACGGAGAGATAAGAAAAGTGACATTTGAAGTTCTTTCCGAGGCCAGAAGAAAACTTGGGGGTTCGGTCTGCGCGGTGTTGCTCGGAAATGGCGTATTGAACAAGGCTTCTGAGCTTGCAAGCTACGGAGCGGAGAAAATTTACGTAGTTGACAATCCCAACCTCAAGGATTTTAATCCCGATGGTTACGTAAAGTCCCTTTGCGAACTGATAAAAAAACACTCTCCCGCGGTTGTGCTCTCAGGCAATACGGCTTTTGCGGAGGATTACATTCCCAGGGTCGCTTCGGGCGTGGGTTCTGGTCTTGCCATGGACTGTGTTGATATAGGTATGACCGATGACGGAAGACTGAGGATAAAAAGATATTCCCACTCAAGCAGAGCTATATCCACCCAGGAGTTCAGCGGTGACGGAAGCGCAATGATCGCAACCGTAAGGCCCAATTCCTTTAAGGAAGAGGAAGCCGCCGGTGCGGGGCAGATTGTAAACGAAGATACGGGAGTTACGGACGCCGACATAAGGATCAAAGTGCTTGAGATGAAAACCAAGGAATCTGACCGCCCGGAGCTTACCGAGGCCGAGAGGGTGGTTTCCGGTGGCAGGGGTCTTGGGAGCGAAGAGAATTTCAACCATATATACGATCTTGCGGACCTGCTGGGTGCGGCTGTAGGGGCGACAAGAGCCGCGGTCGACGCAGGATATTGTCCTTATGACATGCAGGTCGGCCAGACTGGAAAGGCGGTCTCTCCCGTGCTTTACGTCGCGGTTGCCATATCCGGATCGGTACAGCATTTCTCCGGCATGGGTTCCTCAAAAGTAATAGTTTCCATAAACAAGGATCCGGAAGCCCCGATTTTCGCGAAGTCCGATTATGGAATCTGCGGGGATCTTTTCCAGGTTCTTCCCCCGCTTACAGAAGAACTCAAAAAAGCCTTAGCTGAGTAGTCGTACCCGCTACACTATATCGACGACTTCCGTTTTCTCCATGGACCTGCCGAGAAATCTGGACGCGATTGAGGTAAAGGTTTCCGAATCATCCGTAAGGTAAAACAACATTTCCCGCTCTTTGCCGTCTTCTTTCAGCAGCCCCTGGGTTCTTAGTATGTTTTCGGTCTGCTTTGCGGTTTCCTCCGCTGAGTCAACGAGTCTTATCCCTTCACCCATAACCCCGGCAATCGTGTTTTTAAGAATGGGGTAGTGCGTGCAGCCGAGTATCAGTACGTCTATTCCGGATTTTCTCAGATCTCCAAGATATTTCTCAGCTACCAGAGTCGCGGTCTCGTCATCTTCCCACCCTTCTTCGGCAATCGGAACGAAAAGCGGGCAAGGCTTTGAGTATATCTCAATCGGAAAAGAGCAGATCTCCCGCAGTTTTTTCTCATAGGAGCCGCTTTTTATAGTCGCATGGGTTCCTATAACCCCTATTTTTCCATTGACAGTGAGTTCCGATGCTTTTTTCGCTCCAGGTTCCACGACTCCGACAACAGGAATTTCCAGATTTTCTTTCAGCATCTCTATTGCGTAGGCGGATGCGGTGTTACACGCTACGACCAGAAGCTTTATGTCTTTTGACAGAAGAAAATTCGTGGTGCTTTCAACATATTTTCTTACAGTTCTCTGGGATTTTGTTCCATAAGGAACTCTGGCAGTGTCACCAAGATATACTATGTCCTCTTCACAAAGAAGATTCATTATCTCCTTTAAAACAGTAAGTCCTCCTACCCCAGAATCAAAAATTCCTATTGCCTGGTTTCTTCTTTCTTCCTTCATTCTGCTGCTGTGCCCGCATGCTTGCTCCGAGGGTGCGAAAAAGACAGGTTCTGAGTCCGCCGGAGAGAGTAATTAGCCGTCTTTCTTTGAACTGGAACTTACTTTCTTGTATTCGTTCAGGTAATCATCGGCGAGGCGTCTGGTTTTTTCCACCCTCGCTTTTCTTCTTTCCTTTCTTTTCTCCGCTTCTTTCCATAGACGAATTTCATAGGGAGTTTCAGGGGTGAATTCGGGAACCAAAACAGGGTTTCCGGCTTCATCGACTTTCACGTAAGTGAGAAACGCCGTGCACGCGTGGGATGATTCTCCGGTCTCTGTATCGTACGAATCGACCTTGATCGCAAGCTCAAGCGACTTGGTTCCCACATAGGTGATACCCGCTTTGAATTCAATCAAATTTCCGACATTGAGCGGGGAATAGAAAAAAAGATCGTCAAGGGACCCCGTAACCAAGACCCCCTTGGTAAACCTTTTCGCCAGAATAGCCGCGCTCTCGTCAATATACTTCAGGAGCTTTCCAACGGACATGAATTCCCCGTAGAAGGCGTCTTCTGGGAGTACCATCTTGGTGGTATTGAAAATAAGCCTCGTGTTTTCCGTTTCATCCGCTACGTTGAGGAGATTCTTTTTCCTTTTTTTTATTTCCGGAAGTCTCCGCACTTTCCTTTCCTCAGCCCAGGCTACGAGTTCTTGTTCAACCGTGCTGGATGCGCTTAGCCTTGTTTTGATTTTTCTCGGTCTTGCGTTTTTGTCTACGGCGACAAAGGCCATGTAGGAGAGGGTTATAAGTTTTTTTTCTTCAGTTTCGCCGTCTTCTGAGTGTACTCGTACCGCCACTTCAATGGATGAGTTTCCGACATGCTCAACCCAGCTTTCGAGAATTACTATTTCTCCGATTTTTACAGGGTTCAGGAAATCTATGCTGTCTGTAGCCCCTAGAACCGCAGGCCCGTTTGCGAACTTAAAAGACGTTATGCTGCCCGTAAGCATAATCCAGTCCATGAGTATTCCGCCGTGCAGGGTTCCGTGGTTGTTCGAGTGTTCGGGAAGAACGTACTGGACCATCTTGTTTGCAGTTTCGCGTATGGAGATCATGGGTATCTTAGCCGCGTGTCGTCGCGGTGTACGCTCCAGGAGAAATTCAGTCCGGTCGGGCCTGAAGAACTATATTCTCACCTTCTAGGGAGAATATTGCCTTGCCGCCGCCGGAGAGTTCTCCGAAGAGAATTTCCTTTGAAAGTTTTTCCGCTAGCTCGGAGTTTATTACTCTTTGAACGGGTCTTGCGCCCAACTGTGGATCGTAGCCCTTGTGTGCAAGAAAAAGTCTCGCTTCAGGCGTAAGACTGATCGTTACTTTTTTCGGGACGAGTCTTTGCTGAAGCTCTCCGATCATTTTGTCCACTATTCTCTCTACTATTTCTATAGCAAGAGGGTTAAATCTGATGATTTCATTCAGCCTGTTTCGAAATTCCGGGGAGAAATATCTGTCTATGGCTTCTCCGCTTTTGTCCTCGAACTCTTTTTTCGCGAACCCGACATTTCTGTTCATGCTTTCCTTTGAGCCGGTGTTTGTTGTCAGAATCACAATTACCTGACGAAAATCCACCTTCCTTCCGTTTGAATCCGTAAGCGTCGCGTGGTCCATTACCTGAAGCAGGATGTTGTATATGTCTTCGTGCGCCTTTTCGATTTCATCTAGCAGAAGGACGCAGTGGGGAGATTTGTATATGGCCTCGGTAAGCTGTCCACCCTGATCGTAGCCGACATATCCCGGCGGTGAGCCTATAAGGCGGGAGACAGTGTGTTTTTCCATGTATTCACTCATGTCGAAACGTATGAATTCAACTCCTAGGACCTCCGCGAGTTTTTTCGCAAGTTCCGTCTTACCGACTCCTGTCGGGCCCGAGAACATGAACGAACCCACGGGTTTTTCCGGTTCGCTTATTCCTGCGCGCGACATCTGTATGGCATTTACGAGCTTGTCTATGGCTTGATCCTGGGCGTAGATGAATTTTTTCAGGTTGTCCCCGAGGTCATGGAGAAGGTTGCGGTCTTCGACTCTTACCGACTTTGTGGGTATTTTCGCGACCTTCGCTATCAGCTTTTCCATGTCAGACACTTTCACCTGTCTTGTCATTTCGGGATCAGGATTCCGAAGTTTCACCGCGGCGCCGGCCTCGTCCATGATGTCAATCGCCTTGTCCGGAAGCTTTCTGTCCATTATGTACCTGTCGGAGAGCTCTATGCACGCTCTTATCGCTCCCTGGGAGTATTTCACGTTGTGGTACTCTTCGTAATGCCGCTTCAGTCCGAAAAGAATCTTTCTGCAGTCCTCAACCGACGGCTCATCCACGCTTATCCTCTGGAATCTTCTTGAAAGCGCGTGGTCTTTCTCGAAGATAATCCTGTATTCCTTAAGCGTTGTCGTCCCTATGCATTTTATGTCTCCTCCGGCAAGAGCGGGCTTGAGCATGTTTGACGCGTCAAGGCTTCCGCCGGAAACTGCTCCAGCGCCTATAACCGTGTGGATTTCGTCTATGAAAAGCACATTGTTCGGATCTTTCTTCGTTTCGTCTATGATGGCGTTCAGTCTTTCCTCAAAGTCTCCTCTGTATTTTGTTCCGGCCGTAAGAGTTCCTATGTTGAGAAGGTGAATCTTGAGGTCTTTCATAACTTCGGGAACTTCTCTGGAAACGACCCGAAGAGCCACTCCCTCCACGATTGCTGTTTTCCCCACTCCGGCGTCTCCAACGAGCACGGGATTATTTTTCTTTCTCTTGCCGAGAATGTGGATTATCCTCTGAACCTCTTTTTCTCTTCCTATGAGCGGGTCGATGTTTCCATTGCGGGCTTTTTCAATCAGATCCGTGCAGTAAAGCTCAAGGGGATTCTTGGTCTCTGTTTTTTTCGCTTCCTTTGGCTGCTGTTCCTTGGTGGTAGCGGTTTTTTCCTGTTGTTCATCGATTTTCTCGCTGTTTCCGTGGGATATCTGCTTTATAACGGCGAGACGGTTGAGTCCTTGGCGATTCAGAAAATACACGGCGTGCGATTCAGGAACCCTGAATATGGCAACCAGTATGTTGGCCCCGGTTATTTCTTCTTTTTCTGCGCTCTCGGCGTGCATGGACGCTATCCTGAAGATGTATTTGCTCCCTTCGGAGTAGGTTGGTTCGGGAAGATGGGGAGAATCGACAGAGGATATGTTTTTACTCAGATGTTCCTCGATATCGTTTACGAGAAGTTCAATGTCAACGTCACATTCTATGAGTACTTCCGCCGCGACTTTGTCTCTTGTGAGTTCAAGGAGTATGTGTTCCGGGGTGATAAACTCGTGCTTGCGGTTTTTCGCCTGCTGGTAAGCGCGATAAAGGGTTTTTTCGAGTTCTTCTGAAACCACCATGTCAACTGTCCGCCTTCTGAACTTCAAGTATACATTTTAGCGGATGTTCGTACTTCTCCGCTAGTTTCTTCACCTGTTTTATCTTTGTGGTAGCTATATCGTAGGTATAGCAGTCGATGATACTTTTCCCCTTCGTGTGAGCTTCAAGCATTATTTGTCTGCTGTCGTTTTCGTTCTTGAAAAACACCTTCATAAGAACCCAAACTACAAAATCCCTTGGCGTGTAGTCGTCGTTTAGGAGGACTATGAGGTACATGTCCGGCCTTTTTACGCGGATATCTTCCCTTACGACCTGCTTGGGATCCTTTGTATGAGTCGGGTTCTCGTGCTCAGGCATGGCGAATATTTTATACGATTTTTTTTGATTTGCCACCGCGGGCCCGCTTAAGCGGGGAGTGCTTGTTGTACTCTGAAATAAGCGAGCGCATGTAGGGTCTTTCTCCACGAAGGAAGTTGTCTACGGAGCTTTGTGCCCCGGAGTTGAAAAAGAAGTGCGAACTGTAAACCGGTACCGCTTCAAAGCCGCGAAGGAATTTATGTTCACCTTGCGCTCCGGCTTCAAAAACATTTATTCCGTTGCTTATGGCAAACTCTATCGGCTTGTAGTAACAGCACTCAAAGTGAAGATACGGCACCTCGACGGTGCATCCCCAGTATCTTCCGTAAAGTTTGTCGCCTTTTCTGAAATTGATGGTGCCGCCGACCGGACGGCCTTCCGCCTGTGCGACCACCAGCACGGTTTTTTCCCTGTACGTCTCAAACACCAGATCGAAAAACTCCCTGTTAAGATAGGCGTTTCCCCATTTTTTTGAGCTGGTGCTTACGTAGAATTCCCAGATGGAGTCGATGTGCTCGCGGCGTATCTGCTCTTTTTCAAAGACTGAGACCTCTATGCCTAGATCACAGAGACGGCGTTTTTCTTTCCTTATCTGTTTTCTTCTCCCTGAGCGCAGGTCACGGAGAAAGTCATCGAAACAGAGGTAGTCTGAGTTATGCCAGTGGTACTGGTGAGTGAGTCTTGAGAGAAACCCGCAGTCAGCAAGCAGCTCTTGCTCCTCGGCGGTTACAAATAAAAAATGTATTGAAGAGAGATTTTTAAGAGAGCATACTTCAATCAGTTTCTCTGCAAGTGCCCGCCCGCATGTTTTGTAATCGTAATCCGGGTGTACGATTATTCTCCGGCCGGTTGTCGGGGTGAACGGTACTCCGACAACCACCTTGGGATAGTAACTCAGTCCCGCGTCCTGGTACGCCTGGGCCCACTGCCAGTCAAATATGTACTCGCCGTAGGAATCGGTTTTCAGGTAAAACGTAACCGCCCCGATGAGTTTTCCCCCTTCGCGCAGCAGAAGATGGCGGGGTTCCCATCCGGTGCCGGGACCCACGCATCCGGATTTTTCAAGGGCGAAGAGGAAATCAAACTCGAAAAAAGGGTTATTATCCGGCTGAATGGAATCGTATTCCTTTTTTTCGATCTCTGTTATTGAATGGCAGATCTGGAATGCCGTTGATTCTTTGGATAGTTTCTTCTCGGCCTTCATGGTTGGCAACCGGTGAGTGAACCCTCAAGTTGCTTCCGATTCGTGGTCCTCGGTTAGAAAAGTACCTCATTCACTGATCGTTGTCATACTCGATAATTGCCTGCGATTCGAGATCATGCAGCGAATTGTATTGCTTGACTTCAACCGTATGAGCTATAATGATAGCCCGTGTAAAAGAGGAATATAATGGAAATAAGTATCAGTGAAGCAAGGGCAAGATTGTCCGTCCTGATAAACGCGGCTCTGGCTGGCGAACAAGTGGTTTTGACAAAACATGGCAGGCCCGTAGCTGAAATAAGACCCTTCGCCACCGCGAAAAGACCCGCTGAGACACTGTCCGCAATCCGAAGGATAGTAACAAAAGCCAGAAGCAAGCGTCTAAGTGGTGTTTCCGCGGCAAAAGCCGCTAATTTTTTATACGACGATACCGGATTGCCCTCATGATTTTTGCTGACAAGTCTGCGATTATGTCTCTGTGCTCCGATGCGTTTTATCTCCATGCTCGCGACCGGCGAACAAAACCGGCATCACTGGAAAATATGGTCAGGGTTCTTTTGTTTTTGTCGAAATGATAAGTTTATCGGGCATATGTCATTCCTTTTCTGGAAGGGATCTTTTCCTTAATCTTGAGTGGAGCATAAAAAAAGGAAGAAAATACGGTCTTGTGGGTCCAAACGGTTCGGGTAAAACCACGCTGCTTGAGATCGTAACGGGACTCATGGAATCGGAAAAAGGGGAGGTTTCCGTTCCAGCTGCGCTGACTGTGGGTTACCTTCCTCAGATAATGGACCCGCACACAGGCGATCTTACGGTGCTTTCGGCGGCTCGCGCAAGCGGTTTCGGCGGCGATGAAGACGGTTCCGAGAAACCCGTCCATGAAGCCGAGAAAATCCTTTTCGGACTGGGTTTTACAGAGGAGCAGTTCTCCCACAGAGTCTCTTCTCTTTCAGGCGGCTGGAAAATGCGGGTTGAGCTTGCGAGGATACTTCTTTTAGAACCCCGGGTGCTTCTTCTAGATGAGCCGACGAACCATCTCGACATAAAAAGCATTGAGTGGCTTGAAGGGTACCTTGGAGATTACCGCGGAACCGTGGTTCTGGTATCCCACGACAAATACCTGCTTGACCGCATGGTTGACACGGTAGCGGAGCTTGAAGGCGGGGGGATAAGAGAGTTTCGGGGTGATTATTCCTCTTACCTTGAGAAAAAAGAGCAGATTGCGGCGGTCGCGGAGGCAACTGCCAAAAACCAGGAGAAAAAGCTCCGCGCACAGCGCCGTTTCATAGAGCGGTTCAGGTACAAGGCCTCAAAGGCGAGACAGGTACAGAGCAGGATAAAAATGCTTGAGAAGATGGAGCCCGCCGCGCCATCCTCAGAAACCCGCAGAACCCTTGAATTTGATTTTCCCGCCCCGGAGCGCGCGGGGCGCGTGGTTTATGAAATAAGCGATTTCTCAAAGGAGTACGAAACACCCGCCGGCGCAAGAAACGTCGTTTTCCGAAACTGTCCAGCGCTTCGCGTGGAAAGGGGAGACAGGATAGCCGTTACCGGGAGAAACGGTGAAGGAAAAACCACTCTCTGCAAGATGATTGCCGGTGTTGAAAACTTCTCCGGTAAAAGTCGCTTGGGCCATAACGTAACCCTGGGCTACTACGCACAGAACCAGGAAGAGATGCTTAATCCGAAAAACAGTGTTTACGAAGAATTCATCGGAGCTTATCCTCTTTTCTCCCAGACCGAGGCGAGAACGCTTCTGGGCTCATTTCTTTTCGGTGCTTCTGATATAACCAAAAAAGTCTCGGTTCTCTCAGGCGGCGAGAAAAGCCGCCTGTCCCTTCTCAAGATTCTGGTTTCCCGCTCTAATTTCCTGGTTCTCGACGAGCCTACAAACCACCTTGATATGGCGTCGAGGGAAGTGCTTCGTCGCGCTCTCGGGGAGTATCCCGGCACTTTCTTGCTTATAAGCCACGACAGATATTTCATTGACAGTCTCGTAAGCAGAATATGGTACGTGGATGGAGGAGGGGTTGAGACGTTTATCGGCAATTACTCGGAATTTCTCGAGAAAAAGGCCCGCGACTCGGAAGACAAGCAGGTTCTCACTGAAACACGCGACGACGGACCTGCGGAGAAAACCGCGAAAACCATAGAGGCGGAGCGGCGCAACCGGCTTTACAGGGAACTTCGGGAAAAGGGCATAGAGAATATGGAGAACTGGACGCTTCTTTCGAGAAAACAGATGGAGAATGCTCTTTTGGATCTTGAAAGCAGGATCTGTGGGTGCGAAACTGAGAAAGACGAAATGGAAAAACTTCTCGCGAACCCCGAAGTTCTCGCCCGAAGCGCTGACTGGGAAGAGAAAACAAGGCAGTTTAGAGAACTTGAGACAAAGCTTTCCGCTCTTTACGGCAGGTGGGATGAGGTGAGCGAGCACATGCGGAAGAATTTCAGTTGAGAGCAATGCTGTTTCCGCCCCGCAGTTTTTTCTTTATAATGATGGAACCCGCGATTCTCTGATTTCAGGAAACTTATATGAACGCAGCCGTAATAGCGATAGTCGTAATCGTTCTTTATCTGGCCGGGTACAGGTATTACTCAAAATTTGTTTCCGAAAAAATTTACGGGATAAGCGACGGGGAGCCCACTCCGGCCCACCAGTTGCGAGACGGCGTAGACTACGTGCCCGCCGGCAAGCATGTTCTTTTCGGACATCATTTTGCGTCCATAGCTGGTGTCGCGCCGATAATAGGGCCGGCCATCGCCGTGTTCTGGGGATGGGTCCCGGCGATTATCTGGGTTGTGTTCGGAACAATCTTTATCGGGGCCGTTCATGATTTCGGTGCTCTGGTTATCTCCGCCAGAAACAGGGGAAGATCCGTCGGAGATCTTGCCGGCATATACATAAGCCCGAGGGGAAGAATTCTTTTTCTCCTTATAGTCTGCTTCCTGGTCTTTTTCGTAATAGCCGTTTTCGCCTACGCCATATCGGTTCTTTTCGTCAGCTTTCCCGCAAGCGTGCTTCCCGTAAACTTCCAGATACTGGTGGCCCTTGTAATCGGTTTTCTTTTCTACAGAAAAAAGGTTTCCATCCTGTGGCCTTCTGTAATCGCGCTTGTGCTTCTTTACTTTATGATCTGGGTGGGAACCAAGGTGCCCCTGACTATTCCCGAGGTCATGGGAAGTCAGGTGGTGACGTGGGTAATAATTCTTATGATCTACTCCTTTGTGGCCTCGGTTCTTCCCGTTTGGGTGCTTCTTCAGCCGAGAGACTACATAAACGGCATCCATCTTTTCGTGGGTCTCGCGATACTGATAGCCGGGATAATGGTTGCGCATCCCGAGATGCAGGCCCCCGCCTTTAACTTCGCCGCCGACGGACTTCCCGTGCTTCCCTTCCTTTTCATAACGATAGCGTGCGGAGCTGTAAGCGGATTTCACGGTCTTGTCGCGAGCGGAACCACCTCAAAGCAGCTTGACAGGATGTCGCACTCAAGATTTGTAGGTTACGGGGGTATGCTGGGGGAGGGCACTCTTGCCATGATAGCCACCCTCGCGGTCGCGGCCGGAATAGAGCGTAGCGAATGGCTTACACACTATGATTCATGGGAATCGGCATCGAGCGGAGGCATAGCGAATTTCGTCATGGGAACTTCGAGCTTTCTTACTTCCATCCATATTCCCGAAGTGCTCGGGATCACTCTTATAAGTGTGATAGTCATAAGTTTCGCGGCAACTTCCCTTGATACCGGAGCCAGGATACAGAGGATCGTTATAGGCGAGCTTGGAGAGGCCTGCGGTATCGAGGCTCTTAAAAACAGGTATATCGGGGCGTTTCTCGCCGTCGTGCCGCCGCTTGCGCTCGCGCTTTTCGCGCAGGTTCCGGGCAAGGGACCGGGCTCAGGTGGATTTCTGCTCTGGCCTCTTTTCGGGGCTACAAACCAGTTGATAGCCGGAATTACGCTGCTTCTGATAACTCTTTATCTTAAAAGATCGAAAAAACCGTTTATCTATACGCTTGTGCCGATGGTTTTTCTGGTGGCTATGACGACGGCATCAATATTTTTCAATTTGAAGTATTTTCTCGACAACACGCTTCTTTTCAGCCTCTCAGCGATAATACTTGTTCTTGCAGTCTGGCTGATTTTCGAGGCCATAGTTGTTTCAAGGAAAACCCCGGGTGGCGGCTGAGGCGCTGTGTCGTTACATCTCTTTTCTGTTCCTAAGCGCCTTGCCGAGCGTTAGTTCGTCTATGAACTCTATGTTGCCACCGACGGGTATTCCGTAAGCTATTCTAGAGGTTCTGATCCCGAGGGGCTTTATTGTTCTTGAGAGATAAACCGCTGTTGCCTCGCCTTCGACGTTTGTGCCGGTCGCAATTATTATTTCCTTTATGTCCTCACGGCCCGCTCTTGTTACGAGCTCTTTTATCCTAAGGTCTTCGGGACCCACGCCTTCAAGAGGAGAGATCACTCCGTGGAGAACATGGTATCTTCCCCTGAACTCCCCGCTTCTTTCTATCGCAAGCAGGTCTAGGGGCTCTTCAACGACGCAGATAATGTGCTGGTCTCTTGAGGGGTCCGTGCAGATTGCGCACGGGTCTTTTTCCGTGAAGTTAAAGCAGGTGTTGCAGGTGCTGACGTCGGATTTGGTTCTGATTATTGCGTCTGAAAGGCTTCGCGCATAGCCCTCCGATGAGCGGAATATGTGAAAAGCAAGGCGCGTAGCGTTTCTCTCGCCGATTCCCGGAAGCTTCGAAAGTTCTTCTATGAGTCTTGAAATCGGCTCGGGAAGGCCGGTTCTTTGCATCTCAGATAAGTCCTGGAGGAAGTCCCATGCCGGAGGTAATACGCGAGACTTCGTCTTTCATCAGTTCCTGTCCCTTGAAAAGAGCCTCGTTTACGGCGGCAGTCACCAGGTCCTGGAGCATCTCAATGTCGGTTTCGCTTATTATTTCGGGTTCTATAACTATTGACGATATCTCTCCCTTGGCCTTTGCAGTAACCGTAACCATTCCGCCCCCGGAAGAAGCTTGCACGATTTTTTCTCCGGCCTCGTTCTGAAGCCGCTCCATCTGCTCCTTCATCTTTCCCATCTGCTTCATGAGATTTTTCATGTTTCCGCCTAATTTCATTTTTTCACTCCTAACTTAGATTCTTTCTTTTTATCACGCTGGCGTCAAACTGCCGGATGGCGTAGTTCACTATCTCATCTTCCCCAGGATGCGGTTTTATCACGCTGCTGCCGACCCCGTTAATTCCCTCTTCGTTTATAGTGTCGATATCAAGTCTTATTTTCTCAACGGCTAGCATTTCCCTCAGGATATCTCTGAGTTTTTTGGATTTCTTAAGTTCTTTTTCGTAATTGATGCCGTTTTTAAGAAATTTTACGCTTACCCGATCCCCGCTTACTTCAAGGAGATGGGCTTGGGCGAGTTTCTTTGCCAGAAATCTGTCTTTGCCGTTTACAAAGTCAATGACCTCCTGTTTCCCAGGATTGCTGCCCACCGTTTTTGCCTCAGTGGGAGGTTCTGAAGTCTCCTTCTTCCGTTTCCCGGCTCCGCCCCCGTCTTTTTGCTTGATCCGGTCTCTGTCTTTTTCCGCGGGTTTGTCTTCCCGTTTTTCCGGGGTGCGCGCCGCGGTTTCTTTCTGGCCTCCAGTAGAACCCGGGGTCTTTTCCGCGCCGGGTTTCCGGGGCGACAGTTTTTCAAGCCTTTTCAGCATATCGTCTATTTTTTCGACTTTTCCGACCGTGCTCATCTTGACAAGCGCAAGCTCAAGCACGACCTCAGGGTAAAAGGAACTCCGTATTTTCTCTCCTCCATCGATCATTATGTTGAAAAGAAGCTCCACGGTCTCCGTGGATTCGTCTTTCACCAGAGAAGCGAGTTCGTCTTTTTCGTCCGGGGAAAGATCCGAAACGAAGTCCTTGCCGCAGATCTTTAAGTAGAGGAGATTCCTGAACATGTAGATGATGTCCTGGGCCATTCTTCTGGGGCTTATTCCCTTTGAAGCGGCGTTTCGCACAAGCTCCACGCATTTTGCCGGCTCTTTTGTGAAAACGGCTTTCAAGATGCTTTTAAGCGACTCGTTATCCGGTATGCCGAGGAGGCTTATCACATTCTTGTGGGTTATTTTGTCTTCAAAAGACACGGTCAGCTGGTCAAGCAGGCTCAGGGAATCTCTCATGCTTCCCTCAGATTCCCTTGCGATCAGGTAAAGGGTTTCTGCGTCGATTTTTATCTTTTCCGCTTCTGTTATTTTCTCGAGCGACTGCTTTATTTTCTCAACTGGTATTTTCTTGAAATCATATCTCTGGCAGCGCGACATGATGGTCGGGGGAACCTTGTGCGCTTCGGTGGTCGCGAGTATGAAAATTGCGTGCTCGGGGGGTTCTTCCATTATTTTCAGAAGGGCGTTAAAAGCAGACTGGGAGAGCATATGCACTTCGTCGATTATGTAGACTTTTTTTCTTGCCGAAGCCGGCGCGTATTTTACGCTCTCTATGATTTCGCGAACATCGGCTACGCCCGTGTGCGAGGCGGCGTCGATTTCCTGTACGTCAAGCGATCTTCCTTCTGATATCCCCGTGCAGCTTGAGCACTGGTCAGTTGAGCAGGGGTATTTTCCCCCGTCTTTTCTCTCACAGTTTATGGCCTTCGCGACGATTCTCGCCGTGGACGTCTTTCCCGTTCCTCTGGGCCCGGCGAACAGAAGTGCGTGGGCTGTTTTTCCGGATTCGATGGAGTTTCTGAGTGTGACGGCGGGGAATTCCTGACCGACAAGGTCTTCGAAAGTCTGGGGGCGCCACTTGCGGGCAAGCACTCTATAAGCCATGATATCAAAACCAGCGACCAGGTATCCGTAACGCACAGAGGTTATTGCTACCGTTGCTCCCTTCCGGGCCTGGCGGAATTCACAAGCCCCAGTCGTACGGGCCCGGCCACTGGATTATTCTCCAAACAGATGAACCGTCACGGTTCGGTAACTAATCACTCTACACAAAAACGGGTTTTTTAGAAATGCGCAAGGGAGAATTTTGTTTTATATCAGGGGAAAACTGCACGATATACCGGTTGGCAGATTTACGTGGCGCCACTTTTTTCATCTGCTTTTTGCCTTGTTTATTCTTCTGCGTGGCTTCACTTGCATTGAACGAAAGGTAAATACGATTTTAATAAATTACTTGTATTCAAGACTAGTGGATACTATAGAATAAAAGTCAGCATTGGTTGGAGGTAAAAGCGTATGCATGTAAAAAAGATTGACGATATAGAAAGCGAAGTTCTTGAGTCGGGCAACGGTGTTTCAATGCAGATGCTCATAGGTCCCGAGGAGGGTCCGAATTTTGCGATGAGAAAACTTGTCATCGAACCCGGGGGCGGTATTCCCGCTCATACAAGTGGTGCTGAGCATGAGCAGTACGTGCTCGGCGGCAGGGCCAGGGTCGGAATCGGGGATCGGGTTTATGAAGTTGAAAAGGGCGACGTGGTCTTTATTCTCCCCGGAGAGCCGCATTGGTATGAGGCTTATGGATCAGAGCCTTTCGAGCTTCTGTCCGTTGTGCCAAACAGAGACAACGAGATGGTTTTCGTAAAATAGCCGCACCGGAAAACAGCTAGCAGCATTGCAACATCTGTTGTTATAGTCTTGGGAGCCTTGGTTTGAGTTCTGCTCGTTTCAGGCGGTCTTCTGGATAATCCTGAGTTCTTAGCTATCAGGCTTCAGGCTGATTTCCGATTCAATCAGCATTTTTTCGGGGTGTTTGCATTGGAGTGCGCAGGCGGCGTAACTCTCGGCGAAGTCCTATCCAGACACTGAAGAGTATCACTACGAATAGAATGGACAACGGGAAGCTCGCCACGATGACTGCAGCCTGAAACGATCCCAGTCCACCTGCGAGCAGCAGCACAGCGGGGATCAGTCCCCCTATAACGCACCAGAACTCGCGTTGGCGTACCGGCGCATTCAGCTTTCCTCCGGCCGTTATGGAGTCAATAGCCAGGGAGCCGGAATCCAGCGAGACGACAAGAAAGGAAAACAGCAAGACGATACTGACTAAGCAGAGCGCCTGTGCCTGTGGAAACGTCTCCAGCAGTTTGAACAGAGCGAGTTCGTGGCGCCCCGTAGCGACCGTTTCAATCACTCCCGTATAACCTTCGGCGAGGAACTGGTGAACTGCCGTGCCTCCGAAAGCGTTCATCCACAGCACGCAGACAAGAGTCGGGAGTATAAGCACGAAAAACAGAAACTCGCGCACGGTTCTGCCTCTTGAAATGCGGGCGATGAACATTCCGACAAACGGCGCGTAGCAGAACCACCAGGCCCAGTAAAATATGGTCCAGTTGTGCAGAAAATCCGTATCTTCGCGGCCTGTCCAGCCGCTGAAGGATATTATGCTGACGATATAAGTAGCGAATGAGACCAGGCAGTGGCGGAGTATGTCAGCTGTCGGCCCGGCCGCGGCGACAAACAGCATCAGTGACACCGCGAGGGTTAAGTTGACCCGACTCAGGCGGCCGATTCCGGAATTGATCCCGGTAAGCAGTGCTCCCATCGCCGTTGCCACCACCAGTGCGATCAGCACCACCTTGGACAGTCCGGTCGGCGGAAATGAGAACAGGTAATCAAGGCCGCCGGTTATCTGCTCAGCTCCCAGGCCGATTGAGACCGCCAGGGCGAACAGGGTGCAGAAATACCACCAGCGTTTCGATCAGATGACCGGTCCAGCCCCACACGCGGTTGCCGAAGACGGGATAGAACACCGAGCGGATGGAAAACGGCATGCCCATATTGTAGGAGAACAGGGCCATGGACAGACCCATGATGGCGAATAACGCCCATCCTGGAGTCCCCAGTGAAAAATAGCTCCCGCCATGCCTATGGCAAAAGCTGTTTCAGTGTCGGAAGGGTCAACGCCGAGCGGCGGATTCTGGAAATGATATACTGGCTCCACGACGCCGAAAAACAGGAATCCGACGCTTACAGACGCCGCGAAGATCATGGCGAACCAGCTTACGTACGAGTAATCCGGCTTTGCGTCCCTGCCTCCCAGGCGCACTTTGGCGAGCGGGGAGACCATCAGCAGTAGGCAGAAAAGCAATATGATGTTGGCGGCGGTCATGAACCACCAGTAGAACCGGGTGACGACCCAGTGGTGGGCGTTTACGAGGATCTCGGCCGTTTGCTCCTGAAACATTGTCCCCGCGAGAACGAATATAATGATCACGGCCGCGGAAATCAGGAATACCCGGGCGTGAAAGTCAAACCCGAATATCTTGACATTATCCCACCCGCGCCAGTAGGAGCGCTTTTTGTAAATCTTTGATCCCCGCGCCGGTTTTTTTTCTTCTTTCATTTAAAGAAAGCCGACGTTAAGCTACCACATTCGCATTGAAAAGTCCGTCTGTATCCGGATCAGCGGGCCTCGCTTCTGATCCCCTTCCATATGCTGACCGTCATCAGGATAAGCAGGATCGAAAATGGAAGTCCGGCTATGAGTGAGGCCGCCTGCAGTGATTTCAGACCTCCGCCAAGAAGCAGGGCGATGGCGGCTGCGCCTTCAAGGCTGCACCAGAACACGCGCTGGACCGCGGGAGGTTCCAGCTTTCCGCCGGCCGACGTGATGTCGATGACAAGCGAAGCGGAATCCGATGACGTAATGAAGAAGATTACAAGAAGAACGACGCTGGTAAAGGAAGCCAGTTGAGTCATCGGCTGCCTCGTCGGCAAACGCCAGCGGAGAAACAAACAGCAGAATTACAATGCTTAAGATCAGATTGTACATATATTGTCCCGGCACCCGTGTTGCTTTCGTCATTTTAAGACCTCCTGCTTATGCTCATTTTTCTATGATATTAGGAGCGGACATTTAAATGATTTTTTAACAAATTGATTCAGACTGTGAAGTTATTCTGGAGCATCTTATTATTTTTATCTGGCGGGGAACCGAAATTCATAGAACCGATAGACGCAACGATGGGTGATGTGGTCGAGTCATTTTTTGTTGGGAACCCTGAGCCTAAGAAACCCATCGAGAAAGACAAGAAAGGCCAATCCCACCCCCTTAAGGTTGGCTAGCATTGCATGTAATCCCCGTAAGTATTTATAGAATAATTCATCTTTTCTGTGTTACACTATTCAGTATGTATGTAAAAAAGGTTAAGGACGTGGAAAGCACGGTTATCGGCGCGGGGCAGGGCACTTCAAGGCAGGTTCTCATCAGTCCGGAGCAAGGTCCGAACTTCGCGATGAGAAAATTTGTTATGCAGCCCGGAGGCGATATCCCCGCTCATACCAACGCAGTTGAGCATGAACAGTACGTGCTTGGCGGCAGGGCGCAGATTGGAATCGGAGATGAAGTACATAGCGTCGAGAAAGATGACGTAGTCTTTATTCCTGCCGGGGTGCCCCACTGGTATGAGGTTCAGGGTGATGAGCCTTTTGAGTTTCTGTGTCTTGTGCCGAATCTTGAAGACAAGATAGAGCTTATTAAATAATTGTGCTTGGGACTAACTAAATCTGGCGGAGAGAGTGGGATTCGAACCCACGAGGGAGCGTAAACCCCCTACACGCTTTCCAGGCGTGCACCTTCGGCCACTCGGTCATCTCTCCCCATATTTGTCATTATAATTACACTCCGCGGATTGTTTTTTCGGGAGTTTTATAAACAATCTCCCGCAATTTGTGAAAAACCCTCTCTAGTTTAACAAGAGAATCGGTGTTTGTTAAACTATCAGAATGCCAAAAAAATGGAAGCTTCAAAAAAGCACTCAGCTTAACGATTACAGGATTTTCTCGACGAGGAAGAAAACCAGCGTTTCGCCCAAAGACGGCGCCGTCCACGACTTCTACGTAATAGACTCTCCAGACTGGGTTAATATTATTGGCGTTACTCCCGCCGGTGAAATTGTTTTGATAAAACAGTTTCGCCACGGCACCGGAGAGATCACTCTTGAGATTCCGGGTGGAATGGTTGACCCGGGAGAAAGCCCTGTTGAATGCGCGCGCAGAGAGCTGCTTGAAGAAACTGGATTTACCTCTTCCCGATGGGAGCAGATAGGATGCGTTCGGCCGAATCCGGCCTTCATGTCAAACTCCTGCTTTACCTTCCTGGCATCTGGGTGCGAGCGGACATCGGAACCCTCCTTTGACGCTACCGAAGATATAGAGACCCTGCTTGTCGCTCCCCCCGAAGTAAAACGATACATAAGGGAAGGAACCATAGACCACTGCATAGTGATAGCTGCGTTCGGGTTTTACTTTTTCGCGGAGTGATCCTGTTGATTTCTCCGGGTTTAGCAAGAATAATAGTCCCCTATCTTAAGGGCGGGTGGCGGAACAGGTAGACGCGACGGCCTCAAAAGCCGTTGGACTTCGGTCCGTGAGGGTTCGATTCCCTCTCCGCCCAGAAAAAAAAGCGTCCGCTCTTTTCTCCTTTTCGGTAACTCCCGGATCCTCAGTACCTGACCATATCCGAGTCGTACTTAACAGCCCACTCGTCTATGCCGCCTTTGAGATTCTTCACCTTGCTGAAACCCTGCTCGACAAGGAAAGTCGCAGCCTTCATGCTTCTCCCCCCGTGGTGGCAGTGAACGACTATGTCGTCTCGGGGATCAAGTTCGTCCGTCCTGTCCTTGAGTTCGCCCAGAGGAATAAGCCTTGAACCCTCAATACTGCATATCTCGTACTCATGGGGCTCCCTTACGTCGATCAGAACGATATCAGCCTTGTTTTCCTTAATAAGGCTGAATTCCTCAACGGTTATCTCTTCGACCGCGGGTTTTTCCTCTTTGGTCTCTTCGCCTCTTCCGATGCCGCAGAACTCTTGATAATCTATAAGTTCAGTTACAGTGGGATTCTCGCCGCAGACAGGGCACTCGGGATCTTTTCTAAGCTTAAGTATCCTGGGCTCCATGTTGAGAATATCGATAAAAAGAAGTCTTCCAATAAGCGGCGTTCCCTTGCCGATTATAAGCTTTACGACCTCGGATGCCTGCATGGTCCCCACCACTCCGGGCAGTATTCCCAGCACTCCTCCTTCGGCGCAACTCGGCACGAGTTCCGGTGGAGGGGGCTCCGGATAGAGACACCTGTAGCAGGGGCCTCTTTTCGCGTCAAACACGCTTACCTGGCCCTCGAACCTGAAGATACTTCCGTAAACGTTCGGAATTCCAAGGAAAACACAGGCGTCGTTTGTAAGATACCTAGTGGCGAAATTGTCCGTTCCGTCAACAACCATGTCGTAGTCCCCCATGATCTCCATAGCGTTACCTGAATTCAGCATTTCGTTATAGGTAACGATATTGGTATCGGAGTTAAGCTCCAAAAGACGGTCTCTTGCGGATTCCACCTTGGACTTGCCTACGGTTTTTTCGCTGTGGATCACCTGTCTTTGCAGGTTGCTGAAATCCACAACGTCAAAATCCAGTATTCCCAAGGTGCCGACCCCAGCAGCCGCGAGGTAGAGAGCAAGCGGAGACCCAAGCCCTCCGGCACCGATACACAGGACCCTTGAGTTCTTGAGTTTTTTCTGTCCCTCAATGCCGACTTCGGGCATTATAAGGTGCCTGCTGTACCTCGCTATCTCCTGGTTGCTCAAGTCCATCGATCAGTACCTTCCTTGCGAATCTGGAATTGTAAAATATCCAAAACAGTAAACTAGTACATGATTTGCATATTTTCAAACCGCGAACGCAACTGTCACGTCAGTTGAGAAACAGAGAATTTTCCTGGGAACCCGAAATAAACGGATTCAGAGTTCCTTAGGAAGTCTTCATGACGTTGGTTGCGGTGGGACCTTTCTTACCCTGAATAATCTCAAAGCTTACTTCGTCACCTTCATTGAGGCTCTTGTAACCATCGCCATCAATAGCGGTGTAATGAACAAAAACATCATCCTGCACATCGTTAGATGTGATAAATCCATAGCCCTTCGAACTATTAAACCATTTTACAGTTCCCTGCATAGTAATATTTACCTCTAATAATTAAGATTTGCGGGATTATTCCACAGCAAAGTTGTTTTGTCAAATAGAATTTTTATCCGCCCCCAAATAAAATTCCTGGTGCAGTGAAAAAGAGTAGTGGTTCTCGAAGTTTTTCGCAGTATAATTAAGGGATCTCGAATCCGCGGAAAGCGAATTCTTACACAGGTACAAAGTCAATGGAATATAGAAAAAGAAGAACAATCTACATTTTATGCATAGTGGTATTTCTCCTCGGAGTGGGTCTTTTCTTTTATAACGTCGGGAGAAGTTTCAGCGGGCTTGGTGCGACGCTGAGTGAATATACTTTTCCGGGAGACCATTCTCTTCGGCTTGAAGAAGAGGGGCTTTATTCGATCTATCACCAGTACGGGAGTATTTCCGAGGGGAAGGAGACAAGAGACGAATCGATTGAGGACGGCTCGATAGTCGTTTATCTAAAGAAAATTCCAGGAGAGGAAAATGTGGAACTCAGGGTTCCGGATTCGCGGAAAAGATACAGCTATATGGGGAAAAAGGGAGTAAAGATACTTGAGTTTGAAAACCCTAAGCCGGCAAGTTACGTAATCGAATCTTTTTCCGGCGCTCCTTCGCAGAACGCCTCTTACACCCTGGTCATTGAACACGGATTCGAGATGACCAGGCTTAAGGGAATACTCATTTCTCAGGCGTTTTTGCTTGTCCCGATTCTTTTCGCGATAATACTTTTCATGCGCACCTACATAAGGAACTGACCGTAGCGGATGTTCAAAGACGTAAAATCCCGGGTTCTTGCTTTTGACATAGAGTGGGTTCCCGACCCTGAGTCGGGAAAGGCAGCGTACGGACTTCCCGAAGACATCTCCGATCGTGAAGCGATTGAGTTGATGTGGAAAGAGGGCGGGGCGACGGACGAAGAGCCCATGCCGTTTCTTAAAATGGTTCTCTCCAGGATAGTTTCGATCTCGATGGTTTTCCGGGAATCTGACAGGGACGGAGCGGTGTCTAGACTCAAGCTTCACTCCATTCCGTCAATTCCGACTTCCGCCGAAGACTGCTCGGAGAGAAGAATTATAGAAGACTTTTTCAAAATTCTCGATAAGCACCACCCGCAGCTTGTTGGATACAACTCCTCGGGTTCTGATATACCGATTCTAGCTCAGAGAATGATTAAGAATGGGCTCCAGGGCGGTTTTTTTACGGAAAGGCCTAACAGGCCCTGGGAAGGCGCTGATTTTTTCGCCCGCGGAAGCGACTGGAACATCGATCTAATGCGTTGCATAAGTGCGTGGGGGAAGGGCACCCCGTCTCTTCACGAAATATCTGTTGTAAGCGGAATCCCGGGGAAAATGGATGGCGTTGACGGGAAACAGGTCGCCCCGATGTGGCTTGATGGCAGGTTTGACGAAATAGTTGCCTATAACGAGTGTGACGCGCTTACAACCTATCTTCTATGGCTCAGAATGGCCCATTCGATTGGACACTTCGATTCCGAACAATATGCCGAGGAGCAGCGGTTGCTTCGCGGAATGATAAAAGAAGAGTCAGCAAATCCCCAAAGGCGGCACCTTCTTAGTTACCTCTCAAAGTGGGAGAGCTTGGGCGGGGTCATGGCGGATGAGTGAGCGGTCAGAAAATCGCGTCGTCGCCGTCCTTTCCTTCTACAAGTTCGTGGATCTTGACGGCCTTGAGGAGATAAAAGCTTCTTTGCTCTCGCTTTGCGAGAAAAACGGGATAAACGGCACTTTCATTCTTGCCTCGGAGGGGATAAACGCTACGGTGGCCGGTTCCCGGGAAGGGATAGATCGGCTTATCGCTTATCTTGAGAGCGATCCGAAGCTCTCGGGCGCAGGGTATAAGCTCAGTTGTAACGAGCGAAGCCCATTTCACAGGCTCAAGGTTAAATTCAAAAAGGAACTGGTTCCGACGGGTGTGGGCGACATAGAGCCGCAGCGGCTCTCAGGACGGCGCGTCTCGCCCGCAGAGTGGAACGAGCTTGTAAGCCGTCCCGACGTACTCCTGATAGACACGAGAAACGATTACGAGTACCACGTCGGAACCTTCAGGGGTGCGGTAAACCCGAAGACGGCCCATTTCAGGGAGTTTCCCGAGTACGTACGGCAAAACCTAGACTCCGGCAAACACACGGAGATAGCGATGTTCTGCACGGGCGGGATAAGGTGCGAGAAAGCGACCTCGTATCTTCTCGAGCGGGGATTTAAGCAAGTATATCAGCTTGAAGGAGGAGTGCTTTCGTACCTGGAGCAGGTACCCCCGGAGCAAAGCCTCTGGGAAGGGGAATGTTTTGTGTTTGACGACCGTACCTCGGTAGACCACGATCTTGAGAAGGGAACCTGGAGTACGTGTAGAAACTGTAGGGAGCCTGTATCTGCGGAAGACAGGGAATCCAAGGGGTTTCGGGAGGGGATATCTTGCCCGCGTTGCCACGGGAGACTTACGCCAGGGAGAATTTCATCACTTGAGGAAAGACAGAAACAGATGAGACTTGCCCGGGAGAGAAACCAAAAACATCTGGGGGCCGTAATAAAAAGAGGTAACCCGAAATGGGCAGAGGGGTAATCTCAGGTGCTTAGCTCGTCTTTTAATATCTTGTAGTCTATGCTGTCGACAAGGGCTTTCCAGCTTGCTTCCACTATATTGTCAGAGACTCCCACAGTGCTCCAGGTTCTCTCCCCGTCTCCCGATTGGACAAGCACTCTCACGACGGAATCGGTACCGCCTGACCTCGACACGACCCTTACCCTGTAATCCAGCAGTCGCAGAGTCTTTAGTGCGGGGAAGAACTTCTCAAGCGATTTCCTAAGGGCCCCGTCTATCGCGTTTACGGGACCGTTTCCCCTTGCCACGGTATATTCCGTAACGCCGTTTACCTGGACCTCGGCGGTTGCTTCGGAGAGCGGTTCTTTGTCTCCCTCCCTCTTTTCGACCAGCGTTCTGGTGTTTTTGAGGTAAAACCGCTTTTTGTAGGTTCCGAGAGTTTTCCTCACCAGCAGTTCAAAAGACGCGTCAGCCCCCTCGAACTCGTAACCTTGGTTTTCAAGAATTTTGAGCTCGTTCAGTATTTCAATAATTCTTTCGTCCTTGGGGTCTATGTCCACTCCCAGTTCCTGGGCCTTGTAAGCTATGTTTGCCCGGCCTGAGAGGTCCGAGACCAGAACCCGCCTTCTGTTGCCGACACTCTGGGGTTCTATATGCTCGTAAGTATCGGAATTTTTCATTACGGCGCTTACGTGAATTCCCCCTTTATGCGCGAAAGCGCTTTCACCTACATAGGCCTGCTTATTAAGAGGGGGGAGGTTTGTAAGTTCATGAATGAAATGGGATACGGAATAGAGTTTACGCAAGTTCTCCCTGGAAATAGAGTTCATCCCGAGTTTTATGGCTATATTGGGTATTATGGCGCAGAGGTTGGCGTTGCCGCACCGCTCCCCGTAACCGTTCATGGTTCCCTGAACCTGAGAAGCTCCCTCCCTTACGGCGTAGAGGCTGTTTGCGACCCCGACTTCACCGTCGTTGTGGGTATGTATTCCTATACTCGGGTTATCGAACCTGCTGTTAACCTTTTTTATGGCGCTTTCTATATCCCAAGGCATCGAGCCGCCGTTTGTGTCGCATAGAACCACCGTGTCAACTCCGGCCTCAAAGGCCGTCTCAAGGACTTTTGTGGAATACTCTGAGTTTCCCCTCCAGCCGTCAAAGAAGTGTTCGGCGTCGAAAAACACCTTGTCCACGCGGCGCTTGAGGTATTCGATTGAGTCGTTTACGAGCTCAAGGTTTTCCTCGAGCCCTATTTTGAGAGCTTCGGTCACCTGAAAATCCCAGCTTTTTCCGACGATTGTCACAACGGGGGTTTCTGCCTGGAGAAGCGCCTGGATGCTAGAATCTTCTTCGCAGCTTTTTTTCGCGCGTCTCGTGCTTCCGAAAGCCGCCACGCTTGCGTTTTTAAGCCCCAGTTTTTTTGCTTCTTCAAAGTACCCCTTATCCCTCTCGTTTGAGCCTGGCCATCCTCCCTCTATGTAATGCACCCCGAGGTCATCCAGTCTTTCCGTTATCCGGACCTTGTCGTTTATGGAAAAGGATATATTTTCTCCCTGGGTCCCGTCACGCAGGGTCACATCGTATATTTCAACGGTTTTAGAGTTACTCATCGGTTTTTCCAAGATTAAAAGCGTCGTGAAGGGTTCTCACGGCGGTTTCGGTGTCTTTTTCCTCGAGCACGCAGGAGATTTTTATTTCCGAAGTGCTTATCAGCATAATGTTAATTCTCTCGTTTGCAAGCGCTCGGAACATGCGGGACGCCACTCCAGAATGAGTCTTCATCCCCACCCCCACTAAAGAGATTTTGGAGATAAGGTTGTCGGAGAGCACCTGCTTTGCCCCGAGTTCCTGTGCCATCTTCTCCGAGAGTTCTATTGATTTCTTGAAATCCGACTTGGGAACGGTGAACGTGAGGTCAGTAAACCCCTCCACGCTGATGTTCTGAACGATCATGTCGACGACTATGTTTTTGTCCGCAAGCGACGAGAAAAGCATCGCCGCTATGCCGGGCTGGTCGGGCATCTGCGTCACGGTGATTTTCGCCTGGTCCCTGTCATAGGTTACTCCCGATACAACAACATCTTCCATGGATTCCATAACTTTTTCCTCGTCAAGAACCCACGTTCCCTCGTCCCCGGGCCTTGGAGTTGATTTAACATGTATAGGCACTTTAAATTTTTTTGCAAATTCAACCGCGCGGGCCTGTAGCACCTTGGATCCCAGAGATGCCATTTCAAGCATTTCGTCGTAGGAAATCCGGCTGAGTTTTCTGGCGTCCGGACAGATCGACGGATCCGTGGTGTAGACCCCGTCGACGTCATCTTTGTAGAGTTCGCACGCATCAGCGCCCATTACAGCCGCGAGCGCCACAGCGGTCAGGTCGGAACCTCCCCGCCCGAGCGTGGTAAGGTTTCCGTCCTCGTCAACTCCTTGGAATCCGGCTATGACGACCGCCTTCTTTTCTCCGAGGGCAAGGCGGACATTCCTGTCGTCGATCGATTTTATCTTCGCCTTCGAGTAAATGTTGTCTGTAGTGATCCTTATCTGATGTCCTTGGAACGATATCGCGTCCTCACCGAGCGATTTTATCGTCATCGCCAGAAGACCGGAAGAGACCTGTTCCCCGCTTGAGGTTATCACGTCAAACTCCCTTTCGTCAGGAGGGTCCATGACCTCTTTTGCGAGGCCGACGAGCCTGTCGGTTTCTCCCGCCATCGCGGAAACCACCGCTATCACGTCATTTTTTTTTCTTTTCGTTTCTACAACGTGCTTGGCCACGCGCCTTATTTTCTCGATGCTCGCAACGCTTGTTCCGCCGTATTTCTGAATGACAAGAGCCATTTTCCCTCACCTGTTACTTTTATCGTTCTTGATTCATCATCCGCTCGGGGCGGAGATTGGATATCAATTATAACAGCGTTTGCCGGTAATACATCCCGGACCCTGTCCGCCCATTCCACGACCGAAACGCCGTCTCCGTAAAAAAATTCCTCGTAGCCCGTATCCTCAAATTCTGGGCCGCCCGAGAGCCTGTAGACGTCAAAATGAAAAAGAGGAATCCTCCCTTCATAGCAGTTCATTATGACGAAAGTCGGGCTGTTTGGTTCCTCCTTTATTCCAAGACCGCGGGCAAGACCCTTGGCAAAAACCGTTTTTCCCGCGCCAAGGTCTCCCGTAAGACCCACTATTGAGCCACGGGGGATCAGTTTTCCCATTACCTCGCCGCAAAGCATCGTCTGTTCAGGCTTGCTGACTTCTAGGAGGAATCCGTTTTCCATGGGAATTATCTTATCGTAGCGAAGTGCTTTTCTTCCGTGGATGAGATGATCGAATTTCTTGAAGCCGGGATTTTACGCGATATTTCAGACGCGGTAAAACCCGCCGTACCCGTTTCTTCGAGAAGAAGGTCCGCAGCGTGACCGTGGAGAAAGACGCCGAGAAGGCAGGACTGAAGACAGTCGTATCCCTGTGCCGCGAGTCCCCCGATTATTCCCGTAAGCACGTCTCCGGTTCCGGCCGTGGCCATGGCGGAATTTCCAGTCGGGTTTATGAATACCTCTCCGCCAGGGGTGGTGACGACTGTCCGGGCGCCTTTTAGAACGATGTAGCAGCCGTATTCTTCGGAAAACCGTGTTGAGATTCCGACGCGGTCATCCTGAACCTGTTTTGTTCTAACGCCGCAGAGCCTCGCCATTTCGCCGGGATGCGGAGTTATTACCGCGGGAACTTTTGTTTTCCTGAGAATATCCGGGTTCTTTGAAATTATGTTAAGTGCGTCGGCGTCAAGCGTGACCGGCACTTCACATTGCGCTATCACCTTTTCAAGAAACTTCCCGGTGCTTCGCGAAGTCGATATTCCTGGGCCGACGGCAAGCGCCGTTTTTTTTCCGTCAAGCTCTCGGAGCACTTCTTCATGCGCGTCCGGGTGGAAGGTTCCGTCTTTTGAGTCCTTAAGCGAAACGGACATTACCTCTGTCGTTTTTTCCTCCACGGCCGGGGATATGCTGTTTGGAACCCCTAGGGTGACGAGTCCGCTTCCGGCCCGAAGCGCCGCCTCGGCGCAGAGAACCGCGGCCCCGCTTTTCCCCGGAGAACCCGCGAGCACAAGAAGATGTCCGTAGGTTCCCTTGTGGGAATCGGCGGCCCTTTTCTTTATAAGTCCCCGGCATTTTTGAAACGTGAGAAGCTCAAGGGGGAGATCCTCCTTGAGCAGCCTGGGGATTGTTATATCCGCTACGCAAAGCTTTCCCGCGTAATCCACTCCCGGGTAAATGCATATCCCAAGCTTCGCGGGAGCGAATGTGACCGTGACGTCCGCCTGTACCGCTACCCCAAGAGGTCGTCCCGTGTCGGCGTCAAGCCCCGAGGGTATGTCAACGCAGACGCACGGGGCGCTCTGGCGATTTATGAATTTTATCAGCTTTTCGTAAAACCCTCCCACATCCCTGTCAAGTCCGGTGCCGAAAATGGCGTCGACTATCACGTCTGCGTCCTTTATTCTGGGGAGCTTTCCACCTAGTTCCCTTACCTCAGCCCCGATTTCGAGAAGTGAGTCGAGATTTGTTTTTGCGTCTCCCCTGTAGCGCTCTTTTCTCTCGGCGATGTGGATGCTCACAGCTTTTCCCGAGGAAATCAGATGGCGAGCGATTACGAAGCCGTCCCCGGCGTTGTTTCCGGCGCCGCAGATAACCGCCATTTTCTCTGCGGAGGGATATTCGGCGAGGATGGCTGATGCCACTGCCCTTCCGGCATTTTCCATCAGTACGACGCCCGGAATGCCGAATTCCTCAATCGTCCTTCGGTCTATTTCCCTTGAGACCTGCTTTGTTGAGAGTTTCATGTTCTTCTTGAGGCAGTGCCCCGGATTTCCCTATTTCCCCATACCGCCCGCTCCCGTGGGTCTTGTGTCTCCGAACTCTTCTATATGTCTCGAGATGAATTCCTCGGCGTGATCGAAGCAGAAGTAGTAGGAAAGAAGAATACTTCCGCTTCGGTTGACCGTGATCAGCTGGTAGTGGCGGCTGCAGATATCCACACCGCACTTTATGCACTGCTTGATCGAGTTTCTTTCTCCCGCAAGCTCGCACCTTTCCCCGCCGGGGCTTACGTGATCACACTGGTAGATTTCAACTTCTATAGTTTTTACCGACAAAGCCTTTACCTCCCTTGAGTTTCTACGTTAATTATACAGTTTTGCGTAGGAGTTTGGTAAATCACGCGGATGATTTATAATAGACGGAAAAGATACAGTCCAATGATACATCCAAGACAGGCACTAAACGGCACATTAAAATATTTTTATATCAAGGCTACGGGAAGGCCGAAGCTACTTAATCTTGAGATAACCAAGCTTTGCAACGCCCGCTGCGATTTCTGCGACTACTGGCAGACAAAACACGAGGAACGTCTTTCTGACTACACGCCCGTCATAAAGAAAATAAATCCTCTCGTCACGGTCATTACAGGCGGGGAGCCCATGATCAGAAAGGATCTTCCCGCTATCGTAAGGCAGATAAAGGGATGCTCCATGTTCATTTTTACTTCCATGGTCACCAAGGGAGATTTCCTAACCGAGGAGAAAACCGAAGAGCTTTTTGACGCCGGCATGGATCAGATAGCCGTCTCCCTCGATTTTCCGGGAGAAAAGCACGATACCTACAGAGGCATTCCCGGTCTCTGGAAAAAACTCTCTGAAACTCTTCCCGAACTAGCGGAGCGGTTTCCGGACAAAAGCCTTGTGCTAAACACCATAATAATGGAAGACAACCTCGAGGAGGTCGTCAACATAGCGAGAAAGGCAAGAGAGTGGGGCATAGCAATATCTTTTAGCTCCTACTCGGTGATGAAAACCAACAATGAAGACCACTTCGTCAAGAAGGAAGCCCTATCAAAGGTAAGTGACCTGGTTGAAGAGCTGATTGCGCTTCGGAGGAAGTGGAAGGGAACGATACTCTCGACCGAGTACTACCTTAGGGAAATCCCGGGTTACTTCGAAAATGGAAGCGTTCCCGACTGCCTGGCGGGTATAAGCCACATACATGTTACCCCGAGCGGTCACTTGAAACGCTGCTCGGAGATGCCGGTCGCCGCACATTACACCGAGTATAAGCCGAACCTCTACGCTAAGACCAAGTGCACTTCATGCTGGTACAGCTGCAGGGGGGAGACCCAGAGCCCGGCGAACGTTAAAAGGGCCATGGAATACATGGGAATCTATATCTAGTCTGTTCTAGCGGGGGGAATGGTTGCACTTCTGAGCTTTGTAACTCAAGTTAACAGACTACTTTGCAGAGGGTAACCTCAAGTAGCGCGGAACCCGACGCTTATATGCCAAATATTTTTCACCGTATTGCTTTGCGAGCCACCGTTCTTCCGGAAAGGGAGCGCTTAGGTAACAAAAGATAGCCAGTACAAGCAACACGATTGCCTTTGACGAGGCTACCAATACGCCCAGAAAAATACAGGCGATCGAATAAAAAACGTATTGTGGATTCCTGCTGTATTTATACAACCCCGTTTCAATAAATCCGGCGGCTTCTCCGTGCGAGTTACGCCACCCGAGCTGCAGGAACGCGACGGTGCCGAGCACCGCTGCAATGACAAATATGGGCAGCGCTACATAAAAGCGTAACCAGTGCGGGATATCTAAAGACGACCATTCAAAATATAAAATCAATCCGATACAAAGAACCAGAACTCTGATCGCTCCCCACAAGGATCGATATTGCCACGAGTCGCGTTTTGGCGGAGGCCAGAATTGGAAGTTTTCTTTTATTTGGCCAAGTGCCAGCATTGTCAAAAGGAAAGCGTTTGCTAAAAGGCCAATGATAAATAGCAGCGTGCCCATATCAATTGTAGTTATGTATGTAAGTTCCGATCTTCATTTTCACGAGAGATAATTTTGCGTTTCCTAATAACATATCTTCGCCCTGTTGTTTTCTCTAGGAAATTTATCAGGCGATTAGGAGGGTTAATGTAGGTAAAAAGAACTATTAAGTTGACTGTTTTCTTTAAATCCTTCAGTAATACGTTCTACTTCTTCCGACAGAGTGTCAACAACTTCATTTAACCGATAACCGATCAAACCGATCTCGTGTACCGTTCCAACTAGGTGACTCGACAAACATTTAGCCGTTTTTTATTTCAGCAAGTTATTAAACTAGAGCGCCAAGGGGAGTTTTGCTTCCTTGCTTGTACTCAAGCTGAGTGTCCTGTTAGATGAGATTGCAGGAAACAGGACGGAGATAGCCAGAAACAGATTGAATACAGTACTTTTAGGCGTACTCCCGGCATCTGCAATCGCACATTCTCCTCCATCTTCTCCGCCTGGACCTAGCCGCTCAGCATGCGGCGCTGTTGTTGGCGTTGGCGGCTGCGGCGTTGGATCCTTTGAGTCTATGAGCTGACTCCTTATGCGCCATGGTTTCCGCGGGCGCTCTGCGCTTCGGTTGCTTGTTGTTCCGTCCAGTATCTCGCGGGTGAATTTCCCACTGGTCCGTAAACACCGTCCGCCGTTTCCCTGCCCCGGCGGGATTCTTACAAAAGTGGTAGTGCTTCAATGCCGCGTGCGGCGGTGTTAAGGCACGCGATTGATACTTGATATTACTGGTTGGTAGCAATATAATATTTGAGGGCTGGATGATGAGATAATGGGAGGTTTCCAAAAGAAAATCAAAGGGTTTTCCAGATGCCGGGGAGGGCGGTTCCTGCCTTCCTATGCCTCAGCCGTGCGGGAGTATCTCCTTTTATTCTGCCTGTTTTTTCTGCCGGTCGTTTTCTCCCCGACCCCTTATTGCTTCGCGGTTACTATTGAGGTCACGTACACCAATGAGCAGGGAAGCGGGTTTTATGACGAAACAGAATTAACCGAAGAGCAAAAAATGTTGCTCGTTGAAGCCGGCAACGAAGCGCTGACCTTTGGGGAGGTCAGAAGAAACGCCTTCGAATACGCCGGCGGCCTGCTCGCGGACAAGCTCGGGGGCGACACCACTGTAAGCGTGGAGGCGTGGTTTGTTGAAGATCCGAATCTCCTTGCAGCGCTGACGTATAAAAAGCTGGTTAAGTTCCCTAGGGATTCGGGCCTGTTCTACTATCCCACGTCGCTTGCCGAAGCGATCTCAGGGGAAGAGCTTAACGGAGGGGATCCCGACGCGAGAGTGAAATTTTCCGACAAGCCGAAATTCTATTACGGTCTTGATCTGGAAATCCCTCAGGGTTACTACGATTTTGTTGAAGTTGTCATGCATGACCTTATTCACGCGCTGGGAATGACTTCTTCTATAACCAGCGATGGTTCCTTCTACAAAACCACAGGTGGAATGGAAGAGATACAGATTTTCGATGTGCAGCTGTATTCCCAGCAGCACGGGAAACTTCTTGTGGATCTCTCCGACGCCGAAAGACTGGAAGCCGTCACTTCGAGTACGGGTCTTTTGTGGGAAGGTACTACCGGAGGGCAAAATCCCTGCAGTTACGGGCAGCGCATGGCTGAACTGCAATCGAGCATTGTTGTAGCCGACGATGGTAAACCTAGACTCTGGGCTCCGTCTTCTTTCGGTTTCATTGCACACCTCAACACCGGGACACTAGATATTATGGCCTTGAATACCCCCGCGAAAATGAGAACCATGGATCTTAGCCTTGGAATGCTAAAGGACATGGGGTGGGAGATTGAAGATGATGATTTTCCGCCCGACTGTACGCCGACGGGAATAACAGTGACGCCGACTACGGAGCTTGTGACTACGGAAGGGGGCGGGACGGCGGAGTTTCTGATACGGCTCAACTCGGAACCCATGGCCGACATTACGATTGAAGCGATAAGCGGAGACCCGGATCAGGCGGTTGTTGATGCCGATACGAGCGTGCTTGAGTTCACGCTTGCCAACTGGCGCGAGGAAAAAGAGGTGAAGGTGAGAGGCGTAGACGATGATGAGCGCGACGGGCCACAGAGCTACTCGGTTTTTCTGTCTGAAGTGAAAGGAGAAGACAGGTTTTATAAAGGATTTAGCAAAGAGGTATCGTTGGTTAATAAAGATAACGACAGCCCCGTACCCGGCCTTCGGATAAACGATAGCGTGAGCGCGGGGGAAGGTGAAGGAAGCATCAACTTCACGGTGAGTCTTTTGCCGCCGTGGACTGATGAGGTAGAGGTGGAATATGTCGTGACGGGAGTTACGGCGGAAGCGGGTTCTGATTACGTCGCGGAACCGGCAGGTGGTGTGCTCGTTTTTGCCGCGGGGGAAACGGAAAAGACAATCAGTGTGTTTTTGATTGATGATGATCTGGACGAGCCTGATGAGATTTTCGAGGTTCGATTGAAGAGAGTGCCGGAGGGGAACAACGATATCGCTACCGGTAAAATCAGGGATGATGATCAGCCGTTAGCTACCCGGCAGCCGCCAGTTGCCCCGCAGCCGCTGGTTACTCCGCAGCCGCCGGTTACTCCGCAGGCGGTGGTTACTCCGCAGGCGGTGGATGATCTCACAGTCCGGGCAGATGGAGGAGGATGCGACATTGCTTCGGACGGGAGGGATGGGGTGGGATATAGGACCGAGAACGCTGTGTTCAGCCTGTTTTTTATTGTGTCTTTTCTGTTTTCGGCAATTTTACGAAAAAATGGAGAGGAAACTCACTGACGGCGTAGGAGTTGTCGGCCGCGTTGCTCTGTCCGAAACGAGCCATCGCTAGGTTTTCTGTGTTTTCCAGTCGGTGCCGCCCGGGCGGTCTGCAAGTACTACTCCCTTGGAACTCAGGTAGTCCCTGATTTCATCGGCCTTTTTCCAGTTCTTCTGCTCTCTGGCCGAGTTTCTCTCGTTTATGAGCTTTTCTATTTCAAAGGGGTCTATGTCGGAGAGGTTTGCGGTGGATTTTCTTTTTTCCATGTACTCGGCCGGTTCTTGGGATAGCACTCCAAGCACCCCGCATACCTCCTTTATCTTCTCAAGTGCGAGCGTTGCGCTTTGAGTCCGTCCCACGGAGTCAAGTGACCTGTTAATTGAGCGTATCAGGTCAAAAAGATTTCCCACCACGTCCGCGGTGTTGAAATTATCGCTCATCGAGGAGTGAAAATCTTCCTCGAATTCCCTGATCGAACCTTCAAGCTCAGGATCAGAACCCTTCGCTTCACGCGCCTCTGCGGCTCTTAGCAGGGTGAGGTATATTCTCTCAAGCGACGCCTCGCTGTCATACATGCTTTTCTCTGAAAAATCGGCGGGATTCTGATAGTGATGAGAAAGGAAGAAAAGCCTTATGGCCTCGGGAGACCATCTCTTGGTGGCCTCGGAAAGCGTGAAAAAATTCCCGAGGGATTTTGACATCTTCTCCTTGTTTATCCTTATCAGGCCGTTATGAAGCCAGTATCTTGCAAACGGCTCGCCGGATGCGGCCTCTGACTGTGCTATTTCGTTTTCATGATGCGGGAAAATAAGGTCCTTTCCCCCTCCGTGTATCTCGAAATTCGTTCCCAGGTATTCCATGCTCATAACGGAGCATTCTATGTGCCAGCCGGGTCTTCCGTCTCCCCATGGGCTCTTCCAGGACGGCTCGCCGGGTTTTGACTCCTTCCAGAGCGCGAAATCAAGAGGGTCTTCTTTTTCTTCGTTTACGTCTATCCTGACTCCCTCGAGCATGTGATCAAGAGAGCGCCCGGAGAGTTTTCCGTAGCCGGGGAATTTTCTTACGGAAAAAAAGACGTTGTTGCCCGAGCGGTAGGCGAAGCCTTTTTCCATTATCTTCTCTATAAGCGCCGTTATCTGCTCTAGATGCTCCGTTACCCGTGGCTCCGCATCGGGAGTTTCAACCCCTATTGAAGCCATGTCCTCTTTGTATTCCTTTATGTATTTCTCGGAGATCTCATCGCAGCTTACTCCTTCTTGGTTTGAGCGGTTTATTATCTTGTCGTCTATGTCGGTGAAGTTTCTCGCGAACAGCACGTCATAGCCGGCGTATCTGAGAAATCTCTGTATCACGTCAAAAGACACCGCGGAGCGGGCGTGTCCCAGATGTGCGGAGTCATATACCGTGGGGCCGCATACGTACATCCGGATCTTGTTTCCTTCGAATGGAACGAGATCTTCTTTTTTCTGCGAGAGAGAATTATAGATTTTTATTCCGGGTAGTTCTTTTTTCATGTTTTCAAGGGAGATCACAGCAGGACCTGTTCGTCCTGCTGTATTTTTTTGAAAGGAAAATTCTACGCACTTGTTTCCTAAATTCAAGGGTAGAGTGCCCGTACACAAGGCGATCAGGGGTTTTTTCTCAGGATCCTATGGAGAGGCTGTAGGGGGTTTTTGCTATGGATCGCAGGTTTTTTTCTTAAAATGCAAAAAAGCCCTTGCCAAACCAAAACCGTCCGTTAATATGATGGCTCACTTCATTTTTCGTTCTGAATTTTAATTGTTTTTTTTCTTTAACACATTGACAATCACGTATGGGTAAGTAAGCTATTTTACCCATTTTGAAAACTGATTTTTTGAAAACTGATCTTTGAAAATTTAATAGCAGATGATAGCGGGCGAACTTGAGCAGTATCCGTAAATTCTTTAAATTCTTATGAAGAGTTTGATCCTGGCTCAGAGCGAACGCTGGCGGCACGCTTAACACATGCAAGTCGAGCGAGAAAGTGACTTCGGTCGCGAGTAAAGCGGCGAACGGGTGAGTACAACGTGGATAATCTACCCTAAGGTCTGGGACAACCCCGAGAAATCGGAGCTAATACCAGATAAGACCACGGTATCCAAGGATACAGGGGTAAAAGATTTATCGCCTTTGGATGAGTCCACGTCCCATCAGGTAGTTGGTAAGGTAAAAGCTTACCAAGCCTAAGACGGGTAGCCGGCCTTAGCGGGTGAACGGCCACATGGGGACTGAGACACGGCCCTGACTCCTACGGGAGGCAGCAGTGGGGAATATTGGGCAATGGGCGAAAGCCTGACCCAGCGATGTCGCGTGAGGGATGAAGGCCTTCGGGTCGTAAACCTCTGTCAGGAGGGACGATGGGACTTATGTCTTGACGGTACCTCCAGAGGAAGCCCCGGCTAACTCCGTGCCAGCAGCCGCGGTAATACGGAGGGGGCAAGCGTTGCTCGGAATTACTGGGCGTAAAGGGTCCGCAGGCTGTCAGGCAAGTTGGTTGTGAAAGCTCAAGGCTTAACCTTGGAATTGCATCCAAAACTGCCTGACTAGAGTCCAAGAGAGGTTGGCGGAATTCCCGGTGTAGCGGTGAAATGCATAGATATCGGGAGGAACACCAGAGGCGAAGGCGGCCAACTGGCTTGGAACTGACGCTCAGGGACGAAAGCGTGGGTAGCAAACCGGATTAGATACCCGGGTAGTCCACGCCCTAAACGATGGATGCTAGGTAGGGGGAATTCAATTTCTCCTTGCCGAAGTTAACGCATTAAGCATCCCGCCTGGGGAGTACGGTCGCAAGGCTGAAACTCAAAGGAATTGGCGGGGGCCCGCACAAGCGGTGGAGCACGTGGTTTAATTCGATGCTAAGCGAAAAACCTTACCAAGACTTGACATGTTAACTCAAGTCTATACGAAAGTATTAGGTGGTTCCGAGCTTGCTCGGAACAGTTATCACAGGTGCTGCATGGCTGTCGTCAGCTCGTGCCGTGAGGTGTCCGGTTAAGTCCGGTAACGAGCGCAACCCCTATCTTTAGTTGCCATCACTTCGGGTGGGCACTCTAGAGAGACTGCCGGCGACAAGCCGGAGGAAGGTGGGGACGACGTCAAGTCATCATGGCCCTTATGTCTTGGGCTACACACGTGCTACAATGGTTGGCACAATGGGCTGCGAACTCGCGAGAGAGAGCCAATCCCATCAAAGCCAATCTCAGTTCGAATTGCAGGCTGCAACTCGCCTGCATGAAGTTGGAATCGCTAGTAATCGTGGATCAGCATTGCCACGGTGAATACGTTCCCGGGCCTTGCACACACCGCCCGTCACACCACGAAAGTCGGTTCTGCCCGAAGTAGCTGTGCTAACCTTAACGGGAGGCAAGTTCCTAAGGTAGGGCTGGTAATTGGGGTGAAGTCGTAACAAGGTAGCCGTAGGGGAACCTGCGGCTGGATCACCTCCTTTTTCACGGAGATATCTGTCTCTTTTTCGCTCGTCATCTGCTTTTTATAAAAAAGTATTTGCTGCGCTTTAAAAGCAACGGGGCCTATAGCTCAGCTGGTTAGAGCGCACCCCTGATAAGGGTGAGGTCGTTGGTTCGAATCCAACTAGGCCCACCAGTAGGGGGTGTAGCTCAGTTGGGAGAGCGCCTGCTTTGCAAGCAGGGGGTCGACGGTTCGAGCCCGTTCACCTCCATTAGAAAAAGAATTTTTGAATGCTTTTTTGATCTTTGACAACTGAATATAACGCTGAGAAACAGAATTGATCGTGTTGTTAGTATTATCGAGGATTTTCATGCCTCGCAGATAAGATATGTAGAGCAGAAGGTGGATGCCTTGGCAACGGACGGCGATGAAGGACGTAATAAGTTGCGATAAGCCTCGGGGAGTCGCTTAATAGGCTTTGATCCGGGGATTTCCGAATGGGAAAACCTGACCAAGCAAACCTTGGTCATACCATTGTGAATATATAGCAATGGTAAGCTAACGGGGGGAAGTGAAACATCTCAGTACCCCCAGGAAAATAAATCAACCGAGATTCCCCTAGTAGCGGCGAGCGAACGGGGAAGAGCCCAAACCGAAGGGATTTTCTCTTCGGGGTTGTGGGACCTCAGTATGGGACTTTAAGAAGTAGCAGAATAGTCTGGAAAGTCTTGCCACAGAAGGTGATAGCCCTGTACGCGAAACTTCAAGGAGCCCTAGAGGAATCCCGAGTACTCCGGCACACGTGGAATGTTGGAGGAATCTGGGTGGACCACCATCCAAGGCTAAATACGTGCCGTTGACCGATAGTGAACCAGTACCGTGAGGGAAAGGTGAAAAGAACCCCTATAAGGGGAGTGAAATAGAATCTGAAACCATCTGCTTGTAACCAGTGGAAGGGCTATGTCCATTTATGGAAATGCCTAACTGCGTGCCTTTTGCCTAATGAGCCTGCGAGTTATCTTCAGTGGCCTGATTAAGCCGAATAGGTGTAGTCGTAGCGAAAGCGAGTCTGAATAGGGCGCTAGTCACTGGGGATAGACCCGAAGCGAGTCGATCTATCCATGGCCAGGGTGAAGCAGAGAGAAAACCTTTGTGGAGGCCCGAACCGGTCAGGGGTGAAAACCTGTCGGATGAGCTGTGGATCGGAGTGAAAGGCTAATCAAGATTCGTGATAGCTGGTTCTCCCCGAAATATATTTAGGTATAGCCTTATGTGATGACTGACGGAGGTAGAGCACTGATTGGACTAGGGGGTCGAAAGATCTACCAAACCCAGCCAAACTCCGAATGCCGTTAGGTTAACATAGGAGTCAGTCGGTGGGAGATAAGTCCCATCGGCGAAAGGGAAACAGCCCAGACCGCCGGCTAAGGCCCCTAAATGCGAACTAAGTGGTAAAGGATGTGAATTGGCATAGACAGCCAGTAGGTAGGCTCAGAAGCAGCCACCCTTTAAAGAGTGCGTAACAGCTCACTGGTCGATGCGGATTTGCGCCGAAAATGAAACGGGGCTAAGTTCGTTGCCGAAGCCGCGGGTTGCGTATTTATACGCAGCGGTAGGGGAGCGTTCCCAACGGGTCGAAGGGTTACCGTAAGGAGACCTGGACTGTTGGGAAGTGAGAATGCAGGCATGAGTAGCGATAAAGGTGGTGAGAATCCACCTCGCCGTAAACCCAAGGTTTCCTGGGCAAGGCTCGTCCTCCCAGGGTAAGTCGGGACCTAAGGCGAGGCCGAAAGGCGTAGTCGATGGAAAACGGGTTAATATTCCCGTACCAGTCGGTCTGAGTGATGGAGTGACGGAGAAGGATAGGTCATCCGGGTGATGGATATCCCGGTTCAAGCTTGTAGGAGGAAAAGACAAGTAAAACCTCTTTTCAATACTCTGAGAAGTGAGTACGAGAGGCGTTAGCCTCGTAAAGTGATTGAGTCCATGCTTCCAAGAAAAGCTTCTAAACGTTGACGACCGAGTGCCCGTACCGAAACGGACACACGTGGGTGAGTAGAAAATACTAAGGCGCGTGAGAGAACTCTGGCTAAGGAACTCGGCAAATTAACCCCGTAACTTCGGGATAAGGGGTGCCCATATGTATGTGAAAGCCTTCGCGGCTGGAGCGGAAATGGGTCGCAGTTAATTGGTGGTAACGACTGTTTACTAAAAACACAGGGCTCTGCAAACACGCAAGTGGACGTATAGGGCCTGACTCCTGCCCAGTGCCGGACGGTTAAGGGGATGGGTTATCTTCGGAGAAGCTCAGAACCGAAGCCCCGGTAAACGGCGGCCGTAACTATAACGGTCCTAAGGTAGCGAAATTCCTTGTCGGGTAAGTTCCGACCTGCATGAATGGAGTAACGATTGCCACACTGTCTCGGCCAGAGACTCAGCGAAATTGTGGTTCCGGTGAAGACGCCGGATACCCGCTACGGGACGGAAAGACCCCGTGCACCTTTACTATAACTTAGCATTGAGTTTTGGTGCTGCATGCGCAGGATAGGTGGGAGCCTATGAAACTTTGCCTCAGGGCGAAGTGGAGGCAATGGTGAAATACCACCCTTGTAGTTCTGAAATTCTAACTTAGGTCCGTTATCCGGATCAAGGACAATGTTAGGCGGGTAGTTTGACTGGGGCGGTCACCTCCTAAAAGGTAACGGAGGTGTGCAAAGGTTCCCTCAGCTTGATTGGAAACCAAGCGTAGAGTGCAAAGGCATAAGGGAGCTTGACTGTGAGACTGACAGGTCGAGCAGATGCGAAAGCAGGTCTTAGTGACCCGGTGGTTCTGTGTGGAAAGGCCATCGATCAACGGATAAAAGGTACGCCGGGGATAACAGACTTATCTCCCCCAAGAGTTCACATCGACGGGGAGGTTTGGTACCTCGATGTCGGCTCATCGCATCCTGGGGCTGTAGAAGGTCCCAAGGGTTGGGCTGTTCGCCCATTAAAGCGGTACGCGAGCTGGGTTTAGAACGTCGTGAGACAGTTCGGTCCCTATCTGTAGCGGGCGAAGGAGATTTGAGAGGATCTGCTCATAGTACGAGAGGACCTGAGTGGACGAGCCTCTAGTGTACCAGTTGTCGTGCCAACGGCAGTGCTGGGTAGCTATGCTCGGAAAGGATAACCGCTGAAAGCATCTAAGCGGGAAGCCTGCCTCGAGATTAGATCTCCCGAACGTAAGTTCCTTAAGGTCCCTTGAAGATTACAAGGTTGATAGGCTCAGGGTGTAAGTTCCGTGAGGAATTAAGCTGATGAGTACTAACCGACCGTGAGACTTACTGCGAGGCTTGAAAATTCTCGATAGCAACACACAATTTCTCAGCGTTATATTCAGTTGCCAAAGGTTTTTTCCTATACGAAAACAGTTGGTCAGAAACAATTCTTTGTTGTGAAACTAAGACCAGTTTTACACTATCGGTATGCTTTAACCGATTCCGGTATAGTGTTTGTATACAGAGGGTAGCCTTTCATTTGGTATTACTTCCCGTGGTTTCAGGGGATACGAAGCGAACGCATGGACGGCGGCGCGGGTCCGGAACACGGTCTTGGCATTTGCTTGCGATAACAACAGTTATCGGGCGTCGAATCGGAGGCTTGGGGATGCGTTGTGCGGTTGCGACACAGGGGCTCGCCGAAGTTTGCACCCAAGCGATAGATGAGGAGTCCCCCGACCGCAGGCCCATTTTCGAGGCGCTCTCTCGGGCACGGTCAGTTCGCCTCATATAGGAACCGACTGGTCTACGGCTTGGTCAATCGAGGCAGGAAGAAGAATGCGAGACTGGAGGCTGGAGTCTATCACTCGTGACAAGGGTGATGCCCGGCTTCAACGGAACATCGCGCGCTTTCAGACAACTCTTGGCATTGCGGTGTCCACTACGGCGATAGCCTACGCAGTCCGCGAGATTGTCTGCGGTGCTGAACGACTACACATGCGCACATAAATTCAGCCCGGCAACGCTGCATCCAACCAACAAATCAGGCTAGAGAATAATCAACTCGCCAACATTGTTCAGTGGCCCCAGCGTGAATTCAATCGGCGCATTCAGTTTCTCAGTGTATTGTGGAGGGCAACTTACAAACCTATACTCGCGCTGGTAGGTAAATCGGAACATCTTCTGAAAGTGAACTATTGGGGGACGAAAAAGCTGGCCGCCTGGTCCAAATGGACTAAAGGGTTGTTCATCGTCTTTTTCTCCCACACCGTAGCACAAATGTATTTCTGGCGGATGAATTGGTTCCCGGTAGGCTCCAAAAGGATCGGTGTAGTGAACATTGGCATGTGCGAATAACTTGGTGCCTGCCGGTGGTCTAAACGCATCGCAAATTATATCCTTGAATTTGTCGTGAGACAGTACGATGCATGCATCGGCACTAAAGTCTGAAAATAGACGTGGCGTCAACAAAGTGGACATGCAAAATACCCATGCATCGGGTCCTACTGACTCAATGCGAGTAATTTCATCCCGTTTGGCATCGGGAGCACGAAACAATGGCAAAATACGAGCATCAGATTCTTGCAGCGCATCTCGATTGGCACAAACATATTCTGACTTCAAATATCCCTCGTCGCTAGCCACAACGGCGTAGTGTGAAAGAGTAAGTTCCTGGTCGTGAACAGCCTGATTGTGCTCAGGTTCACCATAAAGCGATGCGGGTGGCATGTAGACTTCACCGCGCTCATAAAGCGCCCTAATGTGCTCGGCTTTGCCGTACTTGACTAGGATTGGACCTGGAATTTGCACTTTCTTAATGGCATCCGCTGCTTGCTCACAAAGCTCCTTATCGGGAAACAACACTGCCTTCTTGACGGTCGGGTCAAAGTTGTGGGGCACGGGTGGCTGGCCACGGAGAAACATTTCGACTACGACGTGCCTGAACAGTTGTTGCCAGTGTTTTTCAGTAGTAAGGTCCACTTCTCTGCGTCATTCAGAATTGTAATGTTGGTAAATAGATCCTGATAACGCCGATTCAACCCGGCACGACTTTCGAACCGCAGATATCTGTTGGCCCTGTACTCGCGTTCCCAGTCATCGGATTCGGCAAACTTGGTCTGAAACACGGGCTCATTCAAGGGCCCGGGTCCCGAGAGGCTAATGCGATTCGAAATTTCATTCTCATCCAGCTCACGCAATGTTTCAGACTTGATCAGCTTGACGCCAAATGGGCCACCACGGATTAACCGCCACCATATCTGGTGTGTGAATTCAAATATCGCGATGTCAGGAGTCTCGACTAGTTCTGCTAGTTTACACGCCAACATACTGCGCTCATAATCATCTTCTGGAGGGCGGGGAACTCCCACAATACCTTCTGCGACGACGTGTGGCGGTCCGGGGCAGTCTGAATAAGATATGCCTACCTTGAGGTGTACGCCCAGTTCGGACGGCATACCGATTTTCGCGCCCCACTGTTTGTATTCGTCGTCGGTTTTGTTATCAGGAATAAGTAGTACCATTGATCTAGCCCGGATTTCTCACAAAGAAGTACTCATAAGGCTGTTAGTTCTTCCGTGTTGTAGTGTGTTGTAATCACTTAATTATAACACGATCAACAGCCTTTTTTTATACCTCTTTGTGAGAAATCCGGGCTAAACATCCATGAATGCTTTTGCCGTATTGACAGATGTTGTCATTGCGCTTCCCAGGGATTTCTGACCCTGATATCCAGCCCGGCAAAATCCTCCGTATTTCGCGTTACAACCGAGAGACCGTGCACTCTGGCTGTTCCTGCGATCAGTGCGTCGCCCAAATGTAGTACACGACCGGACCTTCGGGCTTGAGACCGAAGTCGTGCGGCCCACTCCGCTTCTTTTCTATCCACCGGCAAAATGCGGTCTTGGTGCTCCGCGATAAACTCTGACAGCACAACCTGTAAACTGTAACGACGACTTCCTTCAGGAAGAAGTTGCAGACCAAACTCCAGTTCGTGCATAACAATCGTAGAAAGCCAAAGGTTCTCGTGTTCAGACAAAAACTCGATTACTCTCGGATCCGGCGACTCTTTAGTCAGTTCAGATATAACGTTGGTGTCAAGAAGGTAGCCATTCATTTGGTATCATCCCTAATGAATGGGATTTCACGTTCGGGCTCGTGACGTTCTGGGATTTCGATGTCTATTCCCCGCGGCATATTTTCAATTAGCCATTGACCCATGGGCTTTCTAGGCGGTTTCTTGTTCTGCCACAACTTAGCGGGTAGCAGAATAAAAGATCTCCGTACTCCAATACACTGAGGACCCTCCGTCTCGGCAAGCATCAGTATTTCGGAAAGCTTTGCCTTGGCCTCGGCGACGGTCCAAACACGCTGGGTTTTAGGAATGTTCATAGTAATAACTCCTCCAGATAATATATACTAGTCTAGTCTAGTATATATACTGGGTTTTTATTATCAACCCCGATCATTTATAATAATAAACCTGTCATGAATATTTCCGACCTGCTTACCCACTTGGGAGCGATGGCGATTACTGCCCTCGCGTTGTTCTACTACCTGACCAGAGAAAGGGGCCAACGCGAGTCAGTTGAAACCGAACTGTCCTTTATCAGGACCGAACTGGAAGAGTCAAAGAGCAAAGGCGTACTGCTTGAAGAGAAACTAAAAAACTCGGTTGAGGCGACAAGCGCTCTTAGCGCTGAGAAAGCCTCCCTTGAATCCAGCATAAAAGAGAAGACAAACGCTATCGCGGAGCGCGATTCCAGGATTTCTGAGTTTGAAAGGCAGATCGGGGAACTCAGATCTCAGGTTACTGACAAGGAAAGCAGGCTTTCGCGGCTTGAAACCATCATAGAACAAGAAAGAAAGGGTTTCGAGGAAAAATTAACCATCCTGGATGAAGCGAAAAAAAGATTAGGAGACGAGTTCGAGAACCTTGGAAACAGGATTTTCGAGGATACGACGAAGAAATTCACCGACAAGAACAAGGCGGACATGGAAAACCTCCTAAATCCCCTTCGTGAACAGATAAAGGATTTCGAGAGGAAGGTTACCGATACCCATGAGAAGGCAACCACCGACAGAGCCTCCCTTAAAACTCACATAGACAATCTCAAGAACCTGGGTGAGCAGATGAGCCGCGAAGCCGTTAATCTCACGACCGCTCTCAAGGGAGAATCGCAGACCCAGGGCGCCTGGGGGGAAGTAGTGCTCGAAAAAGCGCTTGAGATGTCAGGCTTATCTGAGGGCAGGGAGTATCACTCCCAGCCGAGCTACAAGGGGGATAACGGCAATACACTAAGACCTGACGTGATTGTTCATCTCCCCGAGGGAAAAGACGTTATAATTGATTCCAAGGTTTCCCTTACCGCTTATGAAAGATACGTGTCCTGCGAGAATGAGGAAGAAAAGAAGGATTACCTCAGGCAGCATGTTCTCTCGTTTCGAAACCACATAAAAGAACTCAACGCCAAGGGATATGAGGATATTCCCGAAATCACGAGCCTTAACTACGTCTTGATGTTCGTTCCGCTTGAATCCGCTTTCATGCTGGCCATAGAAACGGAGAGGGATATTTACTCTGAGGCTTTCGAGAAAAACGTGATAATCGTCTGTCCCTCGACTCTCCTCGCGACGCTCAGAACCATACACAGCATCTGGCAGTTTGGGTACCAGAACGTAAACGCCAAGGAAATAGCCGAAAGTGCCGGGAGAATGTACGACAAGTTCGTGACTTTCGTTGATCACCTCAAGGATGTAGGCAAGCGCATAGAGCAGTCCGACCGGGCTTATCAGAGCGCAATGAACAGTCTCTGTGAAGGGAAGGGCAACCTTGTGAAAAGATCTTTAGATCTCAAGGAGTTGGGAATAAAAACCTCGAAGGAACTTCCCCCGGACCTCTCCGAGAGGTCGCAGCTCTCTTCGTACGCCGTTTCTTCCGATAAACAGACAGACGACGGGTCACCGTGATCTGTCGGATTTAGAAAAGAGAGGGGAAATCGTGTACGATTCCACTTCTTAAATTCGATTTCTAGAGAGGTAGAAAGATTGTTTAACAATTCTCTTAAGGGTAGTTGGGCTCTTGTGCTCGGTTCTTCAAGCGGTTTCGGAGAGGCCTGCAGTCTTGAGCTTGCGCGCTGGGGAATGAATATTTTCGGCGTACACCTTGACCGCCGGGGCACCATGGCGAAGGTAGAGAGCATAGTGGAGGAAATAAAGAGCACGGGAAGAGATGTCAGATTCTACAACGTAAATGTCGCTGATGCGGAGAAAAGACAGGAGGTTATCGGCAATATAAAAGAAGTAACACAGCAAGATGACTCCCAGGTAAAGGTAATGATACATTCCGTCGCGTTCGGGACGCTCAAACACTATGTTTCAGATGAACGCAGGGAGGTTCTTAACAGTAAAAACATTGACATGACCCTGGATGTAATGGCCCACAGCATCGTTTACTGGGCTCAGGACCTTGTTATGGAGGGAATAATGGGTGAGGGCGGGAGAATATTCGCCATGACAAGTTCAGGGAGTCACAGGGTCTGGCCCACATACGGCGCGGTCTCTGCAGCCAAGGCGGCCATAGAGGCGCACATACGGCAGATGGCCGTTGAACTCGCGCCCCGCGGAATTACCGCGAACTCGATAATGGCTGGGGTAACGGATACTCCTGCGCTCAGAAAAATTCCTGGAAACGATAAACTCATCAACCACGCCCTCGGGGCAAACCCTTCTGGAAGATTGACGACCCCGGAAGACGTGGCAAAAGCCATTGCGCTTCTTTCGCTTGACGAAGCCGCCTGGATTACGGGTAACGTGATAGGAGTTGACGGCGGAGAAGACCTTGTTTGATAGGACAACTTAGTATAATATAATTAAAGACATGTCAACTTACGGCAGAGGCAAGGATGTAGATTTAGGAATTTTTCTGCTCAGAGTGGGTTTTGGCTTCTCGATGCTTATTTTCCACGGCTACGGGAAGCTGACCGGAGGACCCGAGAAGTGGGCTAAAATCGGGGAATCGTTACAGATCTTCGGCATTGATTTTTACCCGGTTTTCTGGGGTTTTATGGCGACTTTTGCCGAGTTTTTCTGCTCGGCTTTCATAATCGCGGGGGTTTTCTTTATGCCCGCGACTTTTCTTCTGTCCGTTAACATGATCGTGGCGGTTCTCTTTCACCTGTATCTTCCGGAAGAGTCATCCGCGGCGGGATGGCAAGGGGCTTCGAACGCGGTCGAATATTTTTTCGTTTATATAGTATTGATGATTTCCGGCCCTGGAAGGTACAAGATAAACTTGGGCTGACGGTCTTTGCTTGAGTCCACTATCATTGTGGACTTGGTGAAACCACATACTCCTCGGGCTCGGGTGAAAATTGACGACAGATATGAAGAAACTTTACGAGCTTGGTTTTTTCATCCAAACAGGCTGTATGATGCTGTTTCAGTGGAAAAGATCCTTGAGGAAAAGAGTGAAAAGCATGTAGTTAAGGTTGCTTCAGTACATAGAGCCAAAAGTCAAAAGTGTGCGGATAAAAGAAGGAGTTGTGGCTGTTGATATTGGACTCTATAGGTTTCTTCCAGTAATAGACTTGGATCTGGAACAATGTGCATTCTTGGAATTATCCCTAGGTAAAGTCCTGCAAGTTTAATTTGAAGACAAAGAGGTCTTGGATTTTTAAAAGCGTAAGCTATAGCCATGTCCAAAAACCGTAGAATCAGTTCCTTTATCTTACTTACAGCTACAATGTCAGTCGCTTTGGTACTGTCCGGTTGCCAAACTCTGCATTGGAACGAAAAATGGCAAAGCAACTTTATTGATCAAATGGCTGTGGCCAGAGACAGTCAGATGCTTAAAAACCTAGTGCGCATGCGCTATGGAGCACCCCCTGTATTTACAACTGTTGGAACGGTAACGGAGAAATACAAACAGGCACCGAGTCAAATTTCATTAACCGGCGCGGTAACCAGCGTCCTTGGCTCCTCAGTAGACGATAGTGCGAAAAGCGAAAATAATCTCTTAGGGCAGGTGGGAATAGGTGGCGTCCGTGAAACTACCCTTCAATACAGTCCGCTTATCGGCAAGGAACTGAATAAGACCATGAATCAACGTTTGGAGCTGGAGACAGTGTTTGGTCTTACCCAATCCGGGTTTTCGATAGAACGCGTTCTGGCAATAACAGTTGAGCGTTTCGGCCCTGCATTAAATGCCCCGTTTGCATCCGGACCTACCCCGGATCGTTTACCAAAGCAGGAAGAATTCAACAAATACGAAGCTATACTTACCGCATTAAAAGATTTGAGACAACAAAATAAAATAAGATTTTTCAATATCAACCTTGATGAAATCAATGCCAGCCCTGATGAGATCTGTTCCGAACTTTGCATACCTACTAAAATCAAAAAAGAAGAATCGCGGAAAAAATTAATAGCCTGCTTTTTGGATGACAACGATTGCTTGTGCGAAAACAATAATGACCCGCAATGGAAACAGTTGACGAATCTTTTGAAGATTGAAGATAGAAAAGGAATTTTAATACTGACCGACTCTGAAACCAGGTCCAGTTCCAAAATAAAAGTGAGAACCCGCTCATTGTTCGGAATAATGCACTATCTGTCGCAGAACGTAAAAGTACCCGATAGGGACAGGGAAATAGTCAAAATCTCAAAGATCAAGAACGGCGAAGGTTGCAGGAAAGAAGGCAATAAGCGAGATGGTTGGGACTGCAGCCCCGCTGGACAGCGATTCGAAATCATATCAAGCGATACGCAACCTCAGCTGATTTGTTCAAGTCCCCAAACTGATGGAGACTGCGCTTCGGTCTTTACTAGACATAACGGTCACTGGTTTTACATCGACGCCAAGGATCATAGCAGCAAAGCGACTTTCGCGCTGCTGACAAAGTTATTTGAGATACAAATCTCTGGCAGGGAAACGAATCAAGGCACTCTTCTTGTTCAGTAAACTTACCCATGTCAGCAGAAAGATACGGGGTTTCGTGTAGAGCGGAGGCAGGGCAGTGAGGAGTTTGTAGAGGTCGGAGGCAGCATCCCGCGGTGGAGTCTGCTGTAAACGCTTTGAATCACAAGGGGTGTGACAAGGTAAGAGTTCATGGGAAGCAGGGGTTTGCGAGGAGTGTGGCTTTATCGGTTCTTGCCGCGAACATCCATCGTCTTGGGGTGCTTTTGAGGAACGGGGAGAGGGAGGAGGAAAGAAGAAGGCTGAAACTTGGCTTCCTGATTGCCGCTTAAGCATCCTTGGAGCACAGAGAACAAGGGGTTTGGGAGTCAGCTATAAAATCCTCCCAAATCCCTATGCGGTGAGAAATGCGGGTTGATCTTGTAGTGTACCTGCGCTTACCCGGATATGTGATTTCAGTCACTTACATCATAAAAGTGCGTAAGTCAGGAATCGGTAAGTATCCGCTCTGGATTAAAGAAAGCATCGGCGACGCGTTACTCGATGTCGTCCGGTACCTTTTCGAGGTTCGTTTTTATTACCCGAAGGAAGTTCGTGCCCATTATTTTCTCCACAACCCCCCTCGGATATCCTTTGCCGAGAAGATACTCGGAGAGTGCGGGAAGTTCGGATATGTGCCTCATCTCTTCGGGGAAATCCTTTACGGGCGCTCCGTCCATGTCGGTTCCCACCCCCACGTGATCCTCGCCGCAGACGCTCAGAATGTGGTCTATATGAGCGTATATGTCTTCGAGGGTGGCGCAACCCGGTCCTTCCCTGAGGAATCTTCCGTAGAAAACAACTCCCGTTACCCCGCCTCTATCGGAAATGGCGCGAAGTTGCTCGTCACGCAGATTTCTGGGGTGATCCACAAGAGCTCTTGAATTCGAGTGGGTTGCAACGGGGATAAGTTCCGTAAGTTCTATGCTTTCCCAGAAACATTTTTCATTTAAGTGGGAAAGATCAAGCGTGATGCCGAGGGCGTTCATTTGCCCGAGAAGCTCCTTTCCCTGCGCGGAGAGTCCCTTGTCGCTTTCGGGTCCGGACGCGTAAATATTCCTGTTGTTCCAAGAAGGACCGAGTACCCGGACGCCTCTTTTATGGTATTCGAGAAGATGTTTTGGGCTCAAGACGGGGTCAGCTCCTTCCATGAGCGTGAGAAACCCGATTTTTCCTCCTTCGCGCAGTCTGTCTATGTCCCGTCTGTTTTTTATCTGAAAAACGCTTTCGCGATGTTCCCGGTATATGTCGTCGTACACGTCAAGCTGGGCCATGGCTTCTGTTACGGAACCCGCAGGTTTATGCTTGGGGTGAATGAAGATGGTATTGAAAACGACACTCGCTCCGCTTTGCCTGAGTCCGGGCAGGGTTATCATGCAGGGAATCTCGGGGCTCTCGAAATCCCTTTTGTAGTGACGCATGTGAAAGGCTATGTCCTGGTGGGCGTCAACGGTAAAAAAAGTTGCCGGGGTAGGGGTTCCCCATCCTCCTCCTCCCGGAGTCTCGATTCTAACCGCCTCTCCGGCTTTTACCGGAATAGAGCATTTCGCGGGCAGTTTTTTCTCTTTTGTTCCCGATAAAAGGGTGTTTTCCCCGCTCTCGCCGTCTTCCCCGCCTTGGGCTCCCCAGGGCCGTTTCTCCCTTCTCTCGGTTATAAGAGAAACGTGGGAGTCCTCCAGGAACCTGTACTGCCTTATGATTCCATCGCCGCCCGAGAACCTGCCTGCTCCTCCGGACCCCTTTTTTATGGAGTATGATTCCACCATTACGGGAAGTTCTCTCTCGATTGCCTCAACGGGGGTGTTAAGCGTGTTTGTCATGTGCGTCTGCACGGCGTTTGCACCGTTTGCACCTGATCGTCCTCCCATTCCGCCGGCGATGGTTTCGTAGTAGGCGTAAGAGGAGTCAGAAGGGGTGCTCTCCGGTGAACCGAATGCCAGGTTGCTCATTGTTCCAGCGCTTGCCGCCTGTATTGTTTCCGGGATTGCCTGTGCGAGAGCTCCGAACACCGCGTCCACTATCCTCTGGGACGTTTCGACGTTTCCGCCGACAACCGCGCTCGGGTATCGGGCGTTTAGAATCGAGTCCTCATCGACTTTTATTTCAATAGGTCTAAGCGTCCCTGAGTTAAGAGGCGTGTCTTCGCCTGAGAGACACTGAAAACAGTAAAGAACCGCGGAGGTCGTTACGCTCAGGGGAGCGTTAAGACATCCTTTAACCTTCTTTGAGCTTCCCATGAAATCCACGGTGGCGCCATCTCCCCTTATTTCTATTTTTACTTTTATGGGGATATCCCTTGTTCCAGCCCCGTCGTCTTCAAGGTAGTCGGTAAAGACGTAGTCGCCGTCTGGTATTTTCTCTATGGCGTTTCTCATGAGCCTCTCTCCGTAGTCAAGAAGACCCGAAGCGGCCTGATTTATCCTCTCAAGGGAATGCTTTTCCAGAAGCTCCCGCATCCTTTTCTCCCCGGTGTCAAGCGAGGCTATCTGCGCCCGCAGGTCTCCTTCTCTTTCCTCATGATCCCTGGTCGATCGGATTATTTCCTCAAGCAGGGCTTCTCGCAGCACTCCCCCTTCCCGTATCCTTGTCGGCGGTATTATGATTCCCTCTTCGTGTATTGTCGTTGAAAGCGGCATGGATCCCGGCGTGCTGCCTCCTATGTCCGCGTGGTGGGCGCGAGAGGCAAGCAGAAATTCCGGTTTCCCGTCTACGAACACGGGTGCGACGCATGTTACATCGGGAAGATGCGTCCCGCCGCGGAAAGGATCGTTCAGAATGAAAACGTCTCCCGGGAAGAGATTTTCCGTCGCTACCGATCTTGCGGCAAACGACATTGACCCCAAGTGTATGGGGATATGGGCCGCCTGCGCGATCATTTCCCCGTCTGAGTTGAATATGGCGCAGGAAAGATCCCTTCTTTCCTTTATGTTCGGAGAGAATCCGGCTCTTATGAGAACCGAGCCCATCTCCTCGGCAATTGTTCCGAGAAGGTTGTTGAAAATCTCGAGTTCGAAAAGTTTAAGCTCCATACGGGCACAATAATAACCAATTTTAATGATTGCCCGTGGGACGTGATGGAGAATTAAGACGCTGAGAGGTTGAGCTTTCCGGTTGCTTTAAGCCTGGGGTGTTACGAGATCGCGCTACGAAGCGCGTCTCCCATCTCCGCCGGGCTTTTGCAGGTAGTGACTCCGGCGCGCTCAAGCGCCCGGAACTTGTCTTCGGCGCTTCCTGAACTCCCGGAAATGATGGCTCCCGCGTGACCCATTCTTTTCCCTTTGGGCGCCGTGGCTCCGGCGATAAAGGCGGCTATGGGCTTTGTGAAGCTCTGGCTTATGTACTCCGCCGCTTCTTCTTCGTCCGACCCTCCGATTTCCCCTATCATTACCACCGCGTCTGAGTCCGGGTCGTTCTCAAAGAGCGAAAGCGCGTCAATAAAGGTGGTTCCGATAACGGGATCGCCTCCTATGCCTAAGCAGGTCGATTGTCCTATGCCGAGATTCGTAAGCTGCCAGACGGCCTCGTAGGTCAGGGTTCCGCTTCTTGAAATTATCCCCACTCTTCCGGGTTTATGAATATAACCCGGCATTATTCCCACCTTGGCTTCTCCGGGAGTTATGACACCGGGACAGTTGGGACCTACGAGCCTCGCATCAGAACCCCTCATGTGTTCCTTTACCCTTACCACGTCCAGGGTTGGTACCCCCTCGGTTATGCAGATGACAAGCTCTACGCCGGAATCTAGGGCCTCGAGCATTGAATCCATAGCGAATGCGGCCGGAACGAACACCAAAGATACGTTGGCACCGGTTTCCCGCACCGCTTCAGTCATGGTGTCGAAAACCGGAAATCCTTCGACGCTGCTTCCACCTTTTCCAGGTGTGACGCCGCCCACGACATTGGTTCCGTACTCCCGGCACTGGGTTGCGTGAAACAGCCCCGCGCTTCCCGTTATTCCCTGAACGAGAACTTTTGAATCTTTATTTACAAGAATGCTTATTTTCCCGGTTCCCCGTGATGAATTTCATCGTTTTTTCGGACAAGGCCGTATTTCCAAATGAGGGCGTACTATAACATGCCTGGCCCGTTTTTTCAAAATCCTCTGCCCAAGGTCTGCAAAGACAGCAAAGGATTTTTTACGGATATGGAGTGTTTCTTGGAGCAGGGCGTCTCGGCGGTTCTCGGAGCATTATCGCCCGGTTCGGGGCAGTGGCTTATAAGTGGTCTTCCATTGAGTACTTAACGGTCCTTCTAGCACTTACCGTTCCGTATCATATTGAAATCACTCATAAATTGTTATAATGAACGTTCGTGACTAAAACACCATCTCGAACAGACAGAATAATAGAGATATATAAAATCAGCTTCCCTGACGGGTCAGCTTACGTTGGGCAGACAAGACGGACAATCTCCCGGCGACTCGCACAACATCGGTGGTCGAATCCATGCAATTCGACTTTGTACCGCAAGCTTCTGATAATGAAGCCGACTATAGAAATTCTCTCGCGTCACCGCAAGCAAGAGGTGGCCGATCGGGAAGAGAAAAAATGGATCCTGCAGCTTGAAAACCCAATCAACATATATGTTGAAGGGAAGCAAATCAACACGAATCCCGAAGCGCCGTTGCTAAACAACAATAGGTGGTCGAAAAAAAGAAACCGCAGAGAGAGACGCAAGTATCCTCGTAAGGTTAGCGGTCATCATGTTTGTTCCTGGTGTTGGCGAAAACTTTCCGTATCGGAGTTTTATTCCGACCGTTGCAGATCGGTTGGTCTTTCAAGTCGATGCAAGGAATGTGCCGGAATCGAGAGTAATGCCCGCCGAGATGCGGTAAGAAAAAAAGGAGATGCTTCCGCTGCTTATTTGAAAGCGAAGCTTGCGCGTCAAGCACTCCGGGAAACGAAAATCCGACCTGTAATCAGTGTTTATGAGAAGTAAGAAACAAACCGATTTCTAACTGCCGTTGGCTGGCATTGCCGCCTTGAGCGGAGAGAATAAATGGGACAAGCTGGACGGAGTAGCTGGCTTACTATCCGGCATGAAAGATCGTGAGCGTAAAAGACGGCCAAAACTGCACAGGAAGGGCGGACCTAAATTACCAGGCCGGATATTAAGCAATTCCGTAAGAGGAGCGTATGATGAAAAATGCATATGTCTTGATATTCGTTGTCACATAGCGGGTTTTAGAGTGAACGGGACGTAAGACCTACTCTATGTTCTGAATCTGTTCCCGTATTTTCTCAAGTTCAAGACGTATGTTTATGGTAAGATGCGAGATTCCCGCGTCCTTGCATTTTGCCGATATTGTTCCCGCTTCCCTGTTCATTTCCTGAACCAGAAAATCAAGCTCTTTCCCCACGGGCCCCTTCTTCCTGGCGGTTTTCCCGAACTTGGAGATATGGGCCCCAAGCCTTACGATCTCTTCGTCAATTTCGCTTTTTTCCGTCACTATGGCCGCGGCTTCCTGAGAGATAAGAGGGTCGTTTTTATGTCTTGAGGAAAAGATCTTCTCGATTTTTTCCTTTGTTTTTTTCTCGGATTTCTTTACGAATTCCTTTCTTCTTTTCTTCACGCTAGCGACAGTTTTTTTTATGCTTTCAAGGCGCCCTAGTATCGCTTTTTCAAGTTTCCGTCCCTCGATTTCCCGGCTCCCGTCGAATTTTTCCAGGGCTTTTGCGACTGCCTCTTTGATCCTGGCTACCGTCTCTCTTGAGACCTCGGGTCCGACGTGGCTTTCAAAGGAGTTCTCCATCATAAGCAGATGCTCGATCCCTATCTCCGTTTTAAGCCCCAGGGCGGAATTGATTCTTTTAAGGGAGTTGTGATTTTCCCGAAGCACCGTTTCGGACAGACGCTGTCTTTCTCTTCGATTTGTCTGAACGGAAAGTCTCAGCCTGAGTTTTCCTCTCTGAATTGAGCTTTTCAGTTTCTCCTCAATGACGTTTTCCATCTGGAGAAACGATTCAGGGACGCTTGCCTTCACATCAAGGAACCTGTGGTTCTCCGACCGTATATCCACCACAATCTTTCCGACTTCAGTGTTTACGGATGATTCCGCGAAACCAGTCATGCTTTTCATAATGTGTTTCTGTCCTTTCCGGTATCCGTTTTTCTTTATTTTCCAAACCAGAATACCCGCAACGGGTTCTAATTCATAACCACCGCTTAGCGAGAAAGAAACTGCGTTGTATCTTTTCTTAACTTGCCTGTACAATCTTTCTCATTTAACTTTTTAGGTTATTCAAAGGATCTTCAGTTTCCGCTACGTTATCCATGAGAAAAACTTACCTTTTCGTTCTGCCATTGCTGTTTCTTTTTCTTTCCTGCGCTATTCCGGTGCGAGGTTCAGGAGAAAGAAGGCCGCACCCGAAGGTTTCCGCTACAAGCGTTGTCAACTCTTTTCTTGAGGCGCTTAAGGAACAGGACTTTGAATCCGCTTACAAAGAAATCCATATATTCAGTTCAGACCGCGAAGGTTACATAAGCAGGCTTAAGTTTCTTTACGAGAGCTACGACCTCAGGGTAGTCGACTACAAGGTCTTGGCAACCCAGCTCTTTAGGGATACCGCCATAGTGGTTGCTGAAGTGGAGGTTGACTACAGCAGACCGGGCGAGGGTGAGCGTCTGAGAGCTAAATACAGAAACCGCTACGATCTCTCCATCCCCGAAAAAGAGTGGAAAATAGTAAAGGACGAATGCATTGAGAACTGCAGTTACGGACCAGAGGGTGGAAGCGGAGATGGAGGAGATTAGGGTGATAAAAGTTGCGGTAGTCGGGGTGTGCGGACGCATGGGAATGAGCGTAGCTTCGCTTGCGGGCGCGGATGAGGATATTGAGCTTGTGGGCGCTACGGAGGTGCCGGGACACGTTTCGATCGGTCGCGACCTGGAGGATTTTATCAAAGGCGCAGGGCCGGGAGTAAGAGTGAGTGACAGCATTGAGATAGCTGCCCGGGCTGCTGACGTGATAATTGACTTTACCGTTCCCGAGGCGACCCTTGCCCACGCCGAATATTCGATTCGCAACGAAAAGTCGATGGTTATTGGAACGACGGGCTTTACATCGGAGCAGAGGGAAAGGCTCCTGCGGCTGCTTGAGCGGATACCCTGCGTTTTTTCTCCCAACATGAGCGTGGGTGTCAATGTTCTTTTCGAAATATCAAGACAGGTGGCGTCTCATCTGGGAGAGAGCTACGACGCCGAGATCTTCGAGACTCATCACAGGGCAAAGACAGATTCTCCGAGCGGAACGGCCATTGCGCTTGCCGAAGCGGTCGCCGCGGGCCTGGGGTCAGAGCTTAAGGACGTGGCGAGATATGAAAGACACGGGCGGATAGGGGCGAGAAAAAAAGGGGAGATAGGTATTCAGACGCTTCGGGGAGGAGACGTGGTCGGAGATCACACCGTCATGTTCCTTGGCGACGGAGAGAGAGTGGAGCTTACCCACAAGGCGACGAGCAGGGAGAATTTTTCCTCAGGTGCGCTTCGCGCGGCGAAATGGATTCCGGGAAGACCTCCGGGAGTCTACGCGATGCGGGACGTGCTTGGATTCTGATCCCGCAGCGTTTATCCATATGTACCAGTTCAGAATTATCGAAAAAGAAAAGGGCGGTTCCGCCAGGCTGGGGGAAATCCGCACTTCCCGGGAAACGGTTGCGACTCCGGCCTTCATGCCTGTAGCGACCCAGGGGGCGTGCAAGGCTATCTCGCCCCTTGACCTGCGTCGTCTCGGTTTCGAGATTCTTATCTCAAACGCCTACCATCTCTACTTAAGGCCCGGCGCGGACATAATAAGTTCCCTCGGCGGGCTTCACGAATACATGTCCTGGGACGGTGCGATTGTTACCGACAGCGGCGGTTTCCAGGTTCTAAGCCTCGCGAAAAGCAGAAAGATCACAGACGATGGAGTCTCTTTCCGTTCCCACATAGACGGAAGCGAACATTTTTTCTCGCCGGCGACCTCGATAGCCGTTCAGGAAGACCTGGGTTCAGACGTGATGATGTGTTTTGACGAATGCCCGGCCCATGATTCTCCATACGAGTACATGGAGAAGTCGGTCTCTCTCACGACGCGCTGGGCGAGGCTCTGCAAGGAGGCGAGGCGGGATGGCTCCGGGGCTCTTTTCGGTATTGTGCAGGGAGGTGTGTACGAGGACCTTCGGGCGCGCTCGGCGGGGGAACTTGTGGATATAGGTTTTGACGGTTACTCAATAGGCGGGCTCGGAGTCGGTGAGTCAGGCGAAGCGACTTTTGAGATTACGGATCTTTGTACGGGGCTTCTTCCGGAGGATAGGCTTAGATACCTTATGGGCATCGGAACTCCAAGCGATATAGTGAGGGGGGTGGCACTCGGAGTTGATCTCTTTGACTGCGTCATCCCGACCCGCAACGCCCGGAACGGAACTCTCTTTACAAGCCGGGGAAAAGTGGTTATAAAAAACACCCGTTACGCGTACGACCGCTCCGCGCTTGATGAGAATTGCGGCTGTTATACGTGTGGAAATTTCTCAAAGTCGTATCTGAGGCATATATTCATGGCCGGGGAGATTCTCTCTCTTCAGCTTTTGACCCTTCATAACCTCTGTTATTACTCCGAACTGATGAGAAAAATAAGAGAATCGATAAAAACCGGCACATTCAGCCAATTCCGCTCGGGGCTAAGCGATGCGGAGGAGGAATAAAAATTGAAAAAACTTGCTTTTATATCCATTGCGGCTCTTTTCGTTTCATCGTGCATGCCTCCCGGGGCTGGCGGGGGAGGGGGAACGACGGTTTCAGCCGTACTTCCGTTCGTTCTCATATTCGGCCTTTTTTACTTTCTTATCATAAGACCCCAGCAGAAGCAGGGACGCGAACGAAAGCGGATGCTCGCCGAGGTAAAAAGGGGCGACAGCATTGTTACCACAGGGGGCATATACGGGAGGGTGATAAACGTTGAGGGAGACGACCTCACGGTCGAAATAGCGAAAGGCATTAACGTAAAGATGACCCGCTCCGGAATCTCGGAGAAGACGGATTCTGCGGCCGCTGACGGCAAATCCAAAGGGGGCGGCTGATTAATGAAAGGCGTGTCCCGTCTTTGGATTACCGTTATCGCTCTTTGTGCTTTTCTCTCCGTAATACTTCTTATGCCGACCTTTCTGGGTGACAAGCTTCCCTCGTGGTGGGGAAAGGCGTTCTCAAGCAAGGGGATAAGTCTCGGGCTTGATCTTGAGGGAGGAATATTCCTTCTTCTGGGAGTTGAGACGGAAAAGGGCGTTAACCAGGAAATGCTTATCGTGGAGGAGGCCCTTGTCTCGAAGTTCGCGGAAAACAGGATTCTGGTAAAAAGCTCGTCCGTTTCTGACGGAACCCTCACGGTAGGTTTTTTCCCCGGCGCGGATATCGACAGGGCGCTTGAGCTTGCGCGCGACGATTTTGAACAGGTGGCGAATATAGGTTCCGACGGCTTTCTGGTCAGGCTCTCGATAAAACCTTCTTACGTGGCTGAGCTTGAGCAAAACTCAATAGAACGGGTCCGCCACATAATAGAGAACCGCGTTAAGGATTTCGGTCTGGTTGAGCCGAGCATACAGAAGTCCGGTGACGACAGGATTCTGGTGCAGGTGCCGGGCGCTTCCAAAAAAGACAGACAGAGAATAGTAAACCTGATCAAAAAGACGGCCGTTTTGGAGTTCAAGATCGTAAAAGCCGTAGGGGCGTCACGGGAAAACCTCCTTGCGGCGACTGAAACGGAAACCGAGAAGCAGGTTGCGGAGAAGGGGATGTCCATCCACGCTGGAGATACCGGAAACGAAAACGAAAAGTTCTTTCTCACCGAGCGCCTTGCGAGCGTGACCGGGGAATATATCTCCGATGCGCGGATAACGTTTGATAATTACGGAAATCCCGCGGTCGGATTCACCTTCAGGGGAGAAGGCGCGAGCAAGTTCGGGAAGCTTACCGAGGAGAATGTCGGAGCGCGCCTGGCAATAGTTCTTGACGGCATTATAAAGTCCGCTCCCACTATCCAGGACAAGATAACCTACCAGGGCACCATAACCGGGACTTTCACCCCTGAAGAGACAAAAGACCTGGCGCTTATACTGAGATCGGGCTCTCTTCCCGTTCCCGTAAGGGTGGAGCAGGAGAGAACCGTGGGTCCTTCCCTCGGCCAGGAGTCCATAGAAAAGGGGAGATTCTCCATGATCGTCGGCGGGATACTCGTTTTGGTATTCATGGTCTTTTTCTACAGGATCCAGGGCGTCATAGCGAACGCCGCCCTTGTGCTTAACATACTTTTCATAATGGGTTCTCTCTCCGCTTTCGGGGTGACGCTCACGCTTCCGGGCATAGCCGGGCTTGTTCTTACCCTCGGTATGGCGGTTGACGGAAACATCATCATATTCGAGAGGATAAAAGAGGAACTTGTCGCGGGGAAAACCGCCATTCACTCAATTGAAACGGGATACGCCAGATCTCTCTGGACCATCCTTGACGCTAACGTAACGACGCTTCTTACGGCGCTTATACTTTTCTGGCTCGGCACAGGCCCGATAAAGGGTTTCGCGGCCACGCTTTCAATCGGAATAGTGTCGACCGTTTTCAGCAATCTCGTGGTGGCGAGAGTTTTTACGAACATGCTCTACAGGGACAAAAAACTGACCGAAGTAAGTATCTGAAGGTGCACGAGTGCGACTTATAGGAAAACTGAATTATGATTTTGTAGAGAAGATGGGGGGCGCGAAGCGTATTTCCATCGCGCTTGTTGTTATCTCCATCGCTTCCCTTCTGTATCACCAGGGACCTAACTGGGGAGTTGAGTTCACGGGCGGAACGGAAATACACATAAAACTCGCGAAGAGCCTGGAAGCCAACGCGCTAAAAGAGGGGCTTAAAAATAGCGGCTTTCCCTCCGAATCGATTCAGCGCTTCGGTCTTCCGAGCGATAACGAGTACCTGATACAGTTTGCTCCGGAACTTGCGACTTTTGACCAGATACAGGATTTTCAGAAAAGCCTTGAAGATCTTTTCGCGGAGTCAGAAAACTTCAAGGGAGCCTCCATTCAGAGAATAGACTACATAGGTCCCAGGGTAGGGAAGGAACTCGTAACCAGGGCCTCTCTCTCCATACTGCTTGCGTGCATCGGCATACTGGCTTATCTGGTCGTAAGGTTTGAATTCGGTTTTGCCGTGGGAGCGGTTATCGCGCTTCTTCACGACACCTTTATAACCGTGGGGGCCATATCGGTTGCGGACAAGGAATTCACTCTTGCGATCGTTGCCGCGCTTTTGACCGTGATAGGTTATTCGGTTAACGACACCATCGTCATATTTGACAGGATAAGGGAAAATATGGGCAATTTTCCTGAGAAGGGCTTCAGAGAGCTTGTTAATGAAGGAATCAGCCAGACGCTCTCGCGTACGTTGCTCACCTCGATAACGGTGTTTGCAGTACTTGTTCCGCTGTTTTTCCTCGGCGGTTCGGTAATACACGATTTCGCGTTCACCCTTATGATAGGGGTCGTCGTGGGAACCTATTCTTCAGTTTTCGTGGCAAGTGCCTTTGTGGTTTACTGGAGAAAAAGAAAGGCAATCGGATAGGGGCTGCTTTGGCTGAGGCTCAGTCGCAAGCAAGCTCCGCGCTTTGATAATCGGCCTCATAACGGTTAAATATTTTCCCGTTTTGCTTCTGGAAACGCACAATCCGGGTACATGATGGAAGAAACGCTTCAGCAAATCAGAAGCCGTATAGATTCTGACCTTGACGCCGTCTCGACGGAGGTTGATCTTGTCAAGGTAAAGGCAAGCTACGTCGGAAAAAAAGGATCTCTTACGCAGCTTCTAAAATCCATGAAAGACCTTCCCGTAGAGGAGCGCCGCCAGGCGGGCATTCTCATAAACGGAACCAAGAAGGAAATAGAGGCGCTGATCGAGAAAAAATCCGATGAGATAAAGCGCAAAATCATGAACGAAAAGCTTCTTGAGGAAGCAACCGACTTCACTCTCCCCGGCCGCGGAATGCCGGTAGGGGCCAAGCATCCCATAACTCAGGTGATGGAGCGTATCGTCTATGACTTCGAGAGGATGGGATTCGAAGTCGTCGAGGGTCCCGAGGTTGAGCTTGATTACTACAATTTCGAGGCGCTTAACATACCGAAAAATCACCCCGCAAGGGACATGCAGGACACTTTTTACATCACCGACGACATGGTGTTGAGAACCCACACTTCCCCCGTGCAGATACGGATCATGCAGACCCAGCGGCCTCCGGTGAAGATAATAGCTCCCGGAAAGGTTTACCGATGCGACAGCGATGTTTCCCATACTCCGATGTTCCACCAGATAGAGGGTCTTCTGGTTGACAGAGGCATAACTTTCGGAAACCTGAAGTCCGTCATCATCCAGTTCGTCAAACTGACTTTCGGGGAGGATAAGAACGTCAGGTTCCGCCCGAGCTTTTTCCCCTTCACCGAGCCCAGCGCCGAAGTGGACATAGAGTGTCAGATATGTTCGGGCAACGGATGCAGGGTATGCAAGAATACCGGCTGGCTTGAAATAATGGGATGCGGGATGGTCGATCCCGCGGTTTTCTCAAGCGTTAACTACAATACGGATATCTATTCGGGCTTCGCCTTCGGTATGGGGGTTGAGAGAATCGCCATGCTCAAGTACGGGATAAACGACATAAGGCTTTTCTTTGAGAACGACGTGAGGTTTTTGAGGCAGTTCGTATAGTTTTTTGAGGGGCTACCGTTTTTTTATGGTTCGCTTCGCCTTACTAAAAACCATCAAATTAGATAACGGTTCCAAGTTTTAAAAATATCTCTCATATGAAGACAATCCGAATCAGATATTAAACAAGATTCGAGAAAACAGAAAGGAGAACACCGATGGGAATCAAACCTGATCACTGGATAAGAAAAATGGCGCTGGAGCACAAGATGATAGACCCTTTCGTCGAGGGGCAGGTAAGCAAGGGTGTGATATCATACGGCCTTTCCTCCTACGGCTACGATATAAGGGTAAGCGATGAGTTCAAGGTATTTACCAACCTGCACAGCGCCGTTGTGGACCCGAAGAATTTTGACACCAAGTCCTTTGTGGAGATAAGGGATGAGTACTGCATAATCCCGCCTAACTCTTTCGCGCTCGCAAAAACAGTTGAGTATTTCAGGATACCCAGAAGCACCCTTACCGTGTGCGTCGGTAAATCCACTTACGCGAGGTGCGGAATAATTGTGAACGTAACCCCTTTTGAACCCGAGTGGGAGGGATACGTGACGCTTGAGATCTCAAATACGACTCCAATTCCCGCGAAGATATATTCAAACGAGGGAATAGCCCAGGTGCTCTTTTTTGAAGGGGATGAGGAATGCGATATCTCCTACGCGGACAAGAAGGGAAAATACCAGAAACAGACCGGCATCACGCATCCGAAGATTTCCTAGGCGTAGCCGGACAGCTGGCGTTTTGTACTGATTTTAAAAGACTAGGCGAAGAGATCCGTGATCTGTGCGCGTAACTCGCTAATCACTGATTTTGAGGCAGGCAGATTCGGTACCAGATGTTCAAGCGATTGGTCCCAATTGTTTTCAACGAGGGCAAGCATATCACCATCAAAGAAATCTTCGGGGCCGGTGAATACGACATTTCGCTCAGCGCATTTTTCCTGAAGAAAAGGGATGAATTCAGTAAAGTCCATATCATCCTTGTATGTGCTCAATATACGCCATAGGTCGTAGTAATCACGCCCGCGTGTACGGTTCCATCCACGCCTCTTGAGCATAGCTGCGTTCTGCAGGATCGCTCTCAGTTTTTCCGCGACAATTTCTTCAAGAGAATACGTTTTGATTTCCGCTTCGAGGGACTCGCCGTATTGATGGATGATTTCTCGCGTTTTCACGGGCTTGAGAATTTTCTCATCCACGGTGATTTCTACCATAATGCTGCTCAACGGGTCATTGTGCCAAGGAAGACGAGCCCGTATTCTGAAAGCTTCCTGATTTCCCGGATGCGGGCGTCTTTCAACATAGCGCTCGCAGATGATATTTGCTGCGGAACCGTATCTTTCCATGAGGTGCGTCGCGATGCCGCACGCTTCCCGTACGGCATGCTCCATATCGCCACCTGTTGGAACTCCATTGAGTCCCGAAAGTCCAGATCCTCGGAAAAGCGATAGTCGCCGAAGTAGCATTTTCTGAGAGCCGTACCCCCTTTGAAGACAAGCGTATCGAGCAGTAGAGGCACTTGGCTTAAGCCGACCAGAATCCAAGACTGTAAATAATCACGTTCGATAACATACCAGGGGATGTCGGTAGATTGATATATTTCCTGAATGCGGGAGCGAAGCGGTTTCACCATAAGCCGACTTTTCCTGGAAGGTTCTCTTGTATCATCCAACGACTGTTGCACGATCCCTTTCTCGGCCCCGTGGGATCGAGCTTGCGGTAACCTTTTACTGGCAGTTCCAGGAGTTCCCCGAACTCAGAAGAATCGTAGTTCCAGTATTCCAGAACCCATCCTAGCCGCTTTGCCGCCGCGACATTCAGCCGTAGAGCATACTTTACTATTCGCTTAATGTTCAGCTTGTCTCCTATAACATTAAAGGCGTGGAGCGCTTCGGCGAAGCCGCCGCAGTACTGAGGACGGCAAAGACCGTCTAGAAGCGTACGTTCGGGATCCGTTATTGATACCAGAGTGTTAGCGATCCAGAGGTTCTCCGTACCGAAGAAATGTTCCGGTCTGATCTGAATGAAGCGGTACGAAGCATTTCCAGTCGGATACCCTCTGTTAAACTTTCTCTTGCCCTTAACCCCTCGTACGCGCGGGAAGGAACTTTCCGTGGTAGTAAGGACAAATATAGTTCTCGGAACCTGCTCCGTCAGGCCGTGGTGGTTCAAGGCCGACCAGTGAGAAATGGCTGCTGGACTCACCAGATTCATTGAAATCTCAAACTCGTGCATTGGGATGCCTCCAGAAACTGTGGGAGACAGGGCGTACAGCCCCCTGCGAATGGGGACTATCCAGTCATTTCGCCGGAGATGATAAAGAGCCTCGCAAAGATAGGAATCCTTTATCCCCGCTTGGGGGGCCAGTTCCCGCGCCCGGTCTATGGAAAATATTCTGTTTCCCTCGGAAGCCAGAAGACGGATCAGTTCAATTCCGACCATGGATTTTTTTAGATTTCTTTCAGTATTAATTTGATTCTCTCCAATTTTTGCTTAACATAATCTATTATAGGTTCTGATATCAATATATGGCAAATATTGGAGGATGTCAAATTTTTACCATATATAATCTATTTCACAAAAGCGTAAATTACCTTTAAAAGCGTTATTCATACAACAGGCGGTATGTCTTGAAGTTCTGTGCAACTGTGAAGGTATTGTCGATTTGAAAACTAGAATTTAGTCTGAAATAATTGGATTTGAGAGAGCAATGTTGTTTGTGGGGGACCACACAATGAATTATTCTGGAGAAAAATTCTGATTTTTACGTAAACTGCCGGATATTACGGACTTTTTTCTTTTTCTCAGGTATCATAATAAACACATTATCTCTACCGGGAGGTACTTGTTTTGAGCGAGTCTCAAGAATCCGAAACAATGGGCGAATTGCGGCAAGATAACGGTTCCAGTGATGATTACACCGCGGAGCAGATAAAGGTTCTTCCGGGCCTTGAAGCCGTAAGAAAACGCCCGGACATGTACATAGGCGATACCAATTCCCGGGGATTTCACCACCTCGTGTTCGAGGTCCTCGATAACAGCGTAGACGAATCCCTGGCGGGCTTCTGCAGCAGTATTTCCGTTACAGTACACGTGGATGAGAGCATTACGGTTGAAGACGACGGAAGGGGAATTCCGGTCGACATCCATGAAGAGACGGGAAAACCCGCCGTTGAAGTCGTGATGACCATGCTTCACGCCGGAGGGAAGTTCGACAGCAAGGTCTACAGGGTCTCAGGAGGACTCCACGGCGTAGGCGTCACCGTGGTAAACGCGCTTTCCGAGCACCTCTCAATAGAAATCAAGAAGGAAGGGGAGGTCTGGTATCAGGAATATGAAAAGGGAGAGGCGACAAAAGACCTTAAGAACACCGGGAAAACGAGAAAAAGCGGAACCAAGATTCATTTCAAGCCCGATTCCGGGATATTCGAGGTTAACGAGTTCAATTACGACATACTTGCCCACAGGATAAGGGAGCTTGCCTTTCTCAACAAAGGCCTTCGGATTACCCTTAACGACGAGAGGACGGAGAGGTCCCAGGAGTTTTTCTACGAAGGAGGAATCATTGCTTTCGTTGAAGAGCTTAACAAGAACAGAAAAGCACTTCACCCCGAGGTGATCTATATGACGGGAGAAAGGGACTCAACCGCGGTTGAAGTCGCTTTGCAGTATAACGACACTTACAGGGAAACCATATTTTGCTACGCGAACAACATAAACAACATAGAGGGCGGAACCCATCTATCGGGCTTCCGTACTTCTCTTACGAGAACCATAAACAAGTACGCCGAGGAGAAGAATCTTCTTAAAAACCTGAAGATGGCCCTCAGCGGGGAAGACGTGAGAGAGGGCCTGGTAGCGGTTGTTAGCGTAAAGCTCCAGGATCCGAAGTTTGAAGGCCAGACCAAAACGAAGCTCGGGAACACTTCGGTAAGGGGTATCGTCGAATCTTTGCTAAACGAGAAGCTTCGGGTGTTCTTTGAAGAAAACCCGCCTGTGGCCAGACGCATCGTGGAGAAAACGATAGAAGCCGCGAGAGCGAGAAACGCCGCTAGAAAAGCAAAGGAGCTTACCAGGAGAAAAAGCGCTCTTGAGTCCGGGACGCTTCCCGGGAAACTGGCCGACTGCCAGGAACGCGATCCCGAGAAAAGTGAGCTCTACATAGTTGAGGGAGAATCGGCGGGAGGATCCGCAAAACAGGCAAGAGACAGGCACAACCAGGCCATTTTGCCTCTTAAGGGAAAAATCCTGAACGTTGAGAAGGCGAGATTTGACAAGATCCTCGGCAACGAGGAGATCCGCGCCACTATCACCGTTCTGGGTACCGGAATAGGGGAAGGCGAGGGCGAGTTCGATATATCGAAGATACGCTACCACAAGGTAATACTCATGACCGACGCGGATGTTGACGGATCCCATATAAGAACCCTTCTTCTAACGCTGTTTTTCCGTCATTTCAGTGACGTAATAGAAAGGGGGTATCTGTACATTGCTCAGCCTCCTCTTTATCTAGTGAGAAAGGGAAGAAAGGAGACCTACCTCAAGGACGACCATGAATACGAGGAGTTTCTCGTCAAGCTCGGAGTCGAAGGCCTTGAAGTTGCCTCCGGGGGTACAAACGGCCACGTAAAACAGATCAGGGGAACCAAGCTTTTCGACCTTGTGCAGAAAGCCATCAGGTACGGAAAACTTCTTGACCGTATGAGCAGGTGGGGACGCAACAAGGGGATAGTTGACGGTTTCGCCAAAAGAACCGATTTCGGTAAAACAGACCTCAAGCTTGGCAATGAAGCCTCTCTTGATACTCACCTTATCGGAATAAGGGAATGGCTTGGGGAGAATTATCCCGACATAGTTGATCTTGACTGGAAGCTTGGGGAGGACACAGAACATAATTCAAACAGCATTGAATATGGTTTCAGGGAAAACGGAAGGGTAAGCTCCTCCTTTATTGATTTTAATTTTCTCGCTTCTCCTGATTTCAGAGAACTCAGGAAACTTGCGGAATCGCTTAGACCGCTTTGGGATTCTGCCTACCATATAGTTGATAATGGCGAAGAAAAAGAGATCGGAAGCCTTGAGAAATTCGTTGAATCCATTTTGGAGAGAGGGAAAAAAGGCCAGTTCATACAGAGGTATAAAGGTCTCGGAGAGATGAATCCCGAGCAACTGTGGTCAACGACCATGAACCCTGAGAACAGGGTATTGAAGCAGGTTCAAATTGAAGACGTAGTTGAAGCTAATGCAATATTCTCAAAGCTCATGGGTGATGAGGTTGAACCCAGAAAAGAGTTTATTGAATTAAATGCTCTCAGGGTAAGCAATCTGGATGTCTGATAACTCAAGCCTCATCATTTTGTGCGATGGCTTTATAAAATTCCCCAAGAAGTAAAAACTCACCCCATAGCCTTGAACTCTTTATACCGCATTGCTAAGCGGTCTTTGTCAGGATAATGCTCCTCTAGCTTTGGAAGCCTGAGCTTATTGCCGTCAAGCCTCTTAAGAGCTTGAAGTGTTGGACCGTCATTCTGATCAAGCAGGCGTTTTGAGACGTGAAGACCGTAGTCAGGGTCAATGCCTATAAGATGGCTGTCAAACGCTGCGTGATGGATCTTGGAGAGTAGCAGGCCATTTGAGATTACTGGTTGGCCGAGTTCCGGGTCTGTATCGGGGATTATGTGGGCAGCGTCAAGCAGGCGTCTTTCGGGAATCCCGGACAAGGCGCAGCGCCCTTTATAGGCAATGAGAATCGATTCGCGGAACCGTCCTTGGTGAACCCGCTGTTTCACGATATGAAGGGCATAACGCCTGTCCTCCGAAGTTTTAGGAGGAACCATTTCCTTGCGGTCTGGTCTGCCGAAAAGTATTCTGGCTCTCAGGGAGATTCCATCCCAATCCCCGATAAAAACGGGCGCTATTGCCTGATACTGACCAGGAGCAATTCCAAGAAAGTAGATTACGGGAGTTCTGTTTTCATACGCCTCACGAAGCCGTTTATTATCTGCGGCGTCAGGATTAGTACCCATAAATGCGTAGTCTATTGATTCGAGGTTCTCAAAAATCTTTCTGTGAATGTCTATCTGGTCTTCGTACCGGACTCTAGCGCTGGTTTTCGGAAAAACAGTTCGGATTGATAGAAGGAATTTCATTTCCTTCGGTCTGAATATGCCGCGTTGTGGGTTCACAAGCGGTATGCGCTTACCTTCAAAGGAGAAACCTTTCCTAATTTCTCCTGCGGGTATATGAGTGTAGACCGCACTCAGTTTTTTGACCTGTTCAAATGCAGCCATCCGTATGGGGCTGTCAAGGTCGAAGTGTGAATCCCTCATAAACGCAATTATATACTAAAGGATTCCGAGAACTATAAGAAAACTTACAATAAGAAGGTTTGCTACTGCTAGAGGGAAAAGCTTCTTCCAGCCAAGGCCCATGACCTGGTCATACCTGAACCTTGGCAAAGTCCATCTTACCCAGATGAAGAAAAAGAGTAAGAAAAGGACTTTGCCGATAAACACAGTCGGCGGCAGATACCAATGAGTATCGATATCAATGCCGAACCACCCACCGAACGGTAAGGGATACCAACCACCCAAAAACAAACAAGTTATCATGCACGAGGCAACTATCATATGAGTGTATTCAGCTATGAAGAACATTGCAAATTTCATGCTGCTGTATTCGGTGTGATAACCGGCGACTATCTCGGGTTCGGCTTCCGGCATATCAAATGGAAGCCGCTTGGTCTCGGCAAACGCCGAAACGACGAAAACCACAAAACCTATGAACGAAGGAATCATAAACCACATCTTTTCCTGCGCTTCGATTATGTCCCCTAGACGAAGCGAACCCGTTATGGCTATTACCCCCAGTATGGACAGGCCGAGCGGGAGTTCGTAGCTTATCATCTGCGCCGCAGCCCGCAGTCCCCCTAGAAGCGAGTATTTGCTGTTAGACCCCCACCCGGCGAGCACCACTCCGTATACGCTGAGCGAACTTATCCCCAGCACGTATAAAAGGCCGATGTTTAGGTCAGCTATCTGGAACCTTATGAATACCGGATCCTGGAGAAATCCGAACAGGTCGGTATGGAATCCCTTTCCTATGGGAATTACCGCGAGGGCGGCAAGTGCCGTAACAAGCGCAAACGCCGGGGCCATGATATACATGGTTTTGTTCGCATTTTTCGGAATTATGTCTTCTTTGAAAATGAATTTGATACCGTCGGCAAGTGGCTGGAGAAGTCCCAAGGGCCCAACCCTGTTCGGTCCGTAACGGTCCTGTATGAACGCGCTTAACCTTCTTTCCGCGTAGGTGAGATAAGCTACCGCGGTCAGAACGACAAAAAACACAAGCGCTATTTGTGCGACTGCTATGATAATAAGTGGAGTCATTTACCCGTGCCGTGTTCCAGAACTTTTCCGACGGCACCTATTCTGTCGTAGCTCATTCCCACGTATCCTGGAATCTTGAGGCTTATGTCATCCATCACGTCCGCCGCGGAGTTGTAGCTAAACAGAGGTTTGTCGAGTTTTTCCCCGATCATGCAGAGTATTTCCCATCCGGGCTTTGCCCTTCCGGGAGGAGAAATGGCTTTTCTTATTTTCTGAACCCGCCCGGAATCGTTTGTGAAAGTTCCGTCTTTTTCATAAGGGCTCGCCGCTGGAAGTATTATGTGAGCATACCTCGCGGTTTCGCTGAGTTTGTAGTCGATAACTGCGAGAAAGCCGATTTTTTCAAGCGCTTGGGAAAGCGCGTACTTCTCGTGGTCAGAAACCAGCTCAAACAGATCTTGTCCTACGACGACCAGAGTATCAATCCTGCCGGCAAGCAGCGAGTCGATCGTCGTTTTCACATCCTCTCCGTTTGCCTGTATCATGAAATTCCTTGCTCCCGCGCTGTTGGGATACGGATCGTTGCTTACGAGGTCGAATTTTTTCTCTATTTTCTCGCTTCCCGTGGCGCAGATTGCCGGGAAGTCTCCAAGGAGGGATGAAATCTTCGCCGCAAGGAACATCTCCTCGTTTGTAAGCGTCGGTGACCCCGCAATCGCGCAGGAACCCGTACCGCCCGACATTATTGCAGAGAGCCTGGCGCAAAGACTGTTAACCGCATCTTCCCAGGATGTTATCTCGTAGTCTTTATCGTTTTTCATTATGGGATCCTTAAGCCTGGTTGACTCCTGGACCTCCTTGTAATCGAATCTTCCCCTGTCGCATATCCAGTGTCCGTTCACTTCCTGGTTTATTCTCGGGCGGATGCGGGAGACCTTTCCCTGCCTCGGGTCAACTCCCACTGTAATGTTGCACCCGGTGCTGCAGAGCGAACACACGGAGTCTGTGAACTCCATGTACCAGACCCTCTCTTCGTGAAGCGTGTCTTTGGAGAGCAGGGCTCCGACCGGGCATATGTCAATCACGTTTCCCGCAAGTTCGTTATCAAGCTTTTTCCCGGGGAAAACGGAGATTTTCTTGCGAAAACCTCTTCCGGTGGTTCCAAGTTCATAGGTTTTCGTCACTTCGTCTGTAAAACGCACGCATCGCGTGCACATGATGCATCTGTTGGCATCGTACATTATGCGGTCGCTAAGGTAGCTTTTCTGCCTAACCTTCTTGTTCTCGGGACCGCCGATCCTGCTGTAGCCGGGACCGTGACCGAAAGTGACCATCTGGAGCGGACATTCTCCACCCTTGTCGCATATGGGACAGTCAAGCGGGTGGTTTATGAGGGTGAATTCAACGGCTGCCTTCCTGGCTTCAAGAGCTTTTTCGGTGTTCGTCTTAACAACAAGGCCGTCTCTTACCGTTGTGTTGCACGCGGGAAGCACCTTGGGAACGCCTTCCACTTCCACAAGGCATTGTCTGCACTGGGCGACTACGCTTAGCGAGGGGTGATAGCAGAAATGGGGAATCTCTATCCCGGCCACTGCCGCTGCCTGGATGACGTTCAGTCCGTCGTCAACATCAAGTTCAATTCCGTTGATGGTTATCTTCGGCATAGAGAGGGCTCAAGGGAAAAGCGATTAGCGTAAATACTATCAGAGAAAGTGCTTTTGACAAGTCAGGGGTTTGAGCATTTTTCTGTTCTTTTCCGGTAGTTCTATTGATACTGCTATACGCGCTGATTTCTAGGTAGAATGATCTGTTATCATAGTATGCAGAAAACAATCAAGAGATAGCGGAAACACTACATTAGCAGCCTTCGGCATGGTTTCCGTGTTTGAAAGGAGACAGGTTAAATCATTAAGTCTTTGAAGAGTTACTGTTTGATGTAGTCTTTATAATTACTGGAGCAAGGATATGGAGCAGACTCAAAACTCATATACGAACTCAAACGATATCATCCGTAACGGTTCCGACATGAAGATTTTAATTGTTGGCGGAGGTCTTGCGGGACTCACGCTCTGCGGGCTTCTTGAGCAGAGAGGCTTTTCCCCAACTCTTGTTGAAAGAGCCTCCAAATTCGGGAATATCGGTTACGTGGTGATAATATGGCCGTCGGGAAGCAGAATACTTAAGGGGCTTGGCGTTTACGAACAGCTTGAAGAAGCTGGTCTCACCTTCACTGATTACCATATCTGTGACCACAAAGGCAATACCGTAAGCAAGTACCGGATTGACCCCGTTACGGAGAAACACGGTCCGGTAATGGGCATATACAGGCCTGATCTGGTAAGGATACTGAGAGGAAAGACAAGCGAAAACTCAATGAAAATGAACGCCGGCTTCGTTTCCTTAACCGATACGGGCGATGGAGTTACGGTAAATTTCACTGACGGAAGCAGCGATACCTACGATCTGGTTGTCGGCTGTGACGGCCTACGGTCACCGCTTCGCCAGCAGGTCTTCGGAGATATTCCGCTTCGCTACAGCGGCATATCTGGATGGGCTTTTTGGTCCGACCCAAAGCTTTGTGACGCTCAGGGAATTACGGAGTATCTGGGAAAGGGGAAATTCGTTAAAATGTGGCCGTCACACGGACGTTTGGCTGTTTTCATGAGCCTAAGAACGGAAGCCGGCGTCCGGGATGACGTCGAGAACAGAGTAGAAACTATCCGTCGGCATTTCGCCGGATTCGGGGGGCCTGTGCCCGAGATAATGCGCAGTCTCGACGGTTGTGATCCCAGAACTATTCATTACGGAGAGTACAACGACTTTCACACAAGCAGTTGGTCGCGCGGAAGAGTAGTGCTTCTCGGAGACTCGGCCCACGCCATAATGCCCATTGCCGGCGCAAGTCTGTCCATGGGTATGGAATCGGCCTCTGTTTTAGCCGAAGA
>JAKZRS010000003.1:0-22194 GCA_047518015.1 Thermodesulfobacteriota bacterium
GAGAGTGGAAGGATTCATCCTTCTACGAATACGCTAAAGAAAATTGCGCAGGCAACCGGTACACGGCTCAAAATCAGTTTTGAAGTAATCAGGTAAGAAACAATTGTGACGATCTATCCTGCGAACAAAGCGGAACAGAGATAATTGAAACTGTAAGCGAACCATCTTTATTTTACAGTTCCCGAATAGAGTTTCCAGAGGGGAACAAGCCGAACTAACAGATCTCGGGTTTCGGAAATGAAAGCTGCCGGGTCGGTTACCACCTCGTCCGGTTTGCACGTCTGCAAGGTGCAAAGATGCGGACCTTCGAGGAAGCTTTTCGCTTTCGCGGGATTAAGCGTCTGGTCAATCTCTCCATACTTTTTGCATGCGACTAGATCTATATCATCTCCGAGGCCTATGTCTTGTGCGAGGTCGACTACGGCTTGGGGATCATTTTTGATTTCCCCGGACATCGGCGCATCCGGGGCGAGCAGCGGTGTAGGTACATAAAGTCCCCGCCATACGCCTTCCGGCTGAAGACCCAAAAACAATTGAGCATCAAGCCTTTTACGCCCCTCTCTGTAAAAAAGAGCGAGCATGTTGTCTTTATAAGGACTTTGCCCTTTGGCAAAACGCATGTCTCTGTTAATTCGGGTAATCGTTTTGTTGACTGCGGGGTGTATCTCGCAGTCTTTGATCACTTCGCGAAGGCTCGGGCCAATCTTGGTAACGGCCTGGCACAATGGACCAAGAAGGCCTCCCTCATACCGCTTGCGATTTTCTTCGAACCACTTTTTGTCGCGTGGACTGCCGAGGTCTTTTAGAAAACGGAAAGTTTCTGCGGAGAAGTGCTTCATGAAAAAGTCTTCCGGGTTCAGCCCGCCTGAAGTTCCGGCATTGCATGATAAAAGCAGTTACGCAGTTCCCAGTATTTCCGAGGCTTTGGAAACGCCGGCTCCGCTTATAAAATCGTGTCCCAGGGAGTCCAGAACGGATTCAAGGGCCGAGACAAACGCCACCATGTCGTTTCGGTCAACATCTCCTATGTGGGATACTCTGAAGATTTTTCCCTTGGCGTGGTCCTGTCCGCCGGCAACGGTCATGCCGAATTTCGCTTGGAGTTCGGAGATAATTTTCTTGGCTCCTATCTCTTCGGGCGCTACACCTACGGTAAGGGCCGGGCTTGCTTCATCTGTGGTGAAAAGATCTATGTTGATCGCTCCAAGTGCCTCGCGGGTCGCAAGAGACATCAATTGACGTCTTTTGTATATGTTTTCTATCCCCTCTTCCATAAATCCTTCTATAACTTTACCGAGGCCCACTATGAGCGTGACGGCCGGAGTCCATGGCGTCGTGTTTTTCTCGGCGTTTTTTAGATAATCGGCAAAATTGAGATAAAACCTCGGAAGATCAGAGGTCTTGTTAAATTCCCAGGCTTTTTCGCTCATCGTCGCGAATGAAAGCCCCGGGGGAAGCATGAAAGCCTTCTGCGAACCGCCCACGAGAACATCTATTCCCAGTTCGTCAAACGGTAGAGGAAACACCCCGACAGCCGTTATGCCGTCAACTATAAGCAGCACGTCATCTCTTTTCGCCGTAATAGCCGCAATTTTCTCGGTAGGGTGTTTTACGCCAGTTGAAGTTTCACTGGCCTGCACCAAAACTGCCCTTATAGAAGGATCATTCTTGAGCTTCTCTTCTATGATTTCAGGTGAAACTGTCGTTCCCCATTCGACTTTTATTTCATCAACCTCGAGTCCGTAAGCCCTTGCTATTTTCCCCCATCTTTCTCCGAATTTACCGCCATTTACCACAACCACCTTGTCGCCTGCGCAAAGAGTATTTACAATCGCTCCTTCCATGGCGCCGGTTCCCGAAGCTGCCAGTATGAAAACTTCGTTTTCGGTCTGGAAAACCTGTTTCAGTCCTTCTCTGACCCGCTCAAATATAGCCTCGAACTCGCTGGTTCTGTGATGAATAAGCGGCCTTGCCATCTCAACCATTATTTCGCTTGGAACCGCTACCGGCCCCGGAGTCAGAAGCAATCTTTTCATTTGGTGTTTCTCCTCACGTAATTAAGGGATTGAATCAAAGCGGATAAAATACCCACAAACATATACTGTTTCAATCGATCCGCGCGCTGTTTTTTTGAATTCGCGGGTTATTTGCGTACTATGTTTCGGTGAGCTTTAAGGAGGTATCTTAGATGAAAGAAGAACTGCACAGTCTGATAGAAGATCTAAGAAGCAGAATCCACAGGACAGGAGACTGTCTTTGACCTGCCTGCCAAGATTAAAAGACTCAAAGAACTTGAAGAAATTACGGCTGGTCCCGGCTTCTGGGATAACTCCGAGATAGCGCGCAAAACGCTTCAGGAACAGTCCCAAATCAAAGATCGCGTTTCGGGATTCGAGCAACTGTGCTCCGAGATGGAAGACGCGTCGTTTCTTTTTGAGCTTGCGCTCAGCGAGGACGATACGGATTCTATTGAGGAGGTAAGCCAGATGCTAGCTTCTCTTGACGCAAGGGTTTCCAAAATTGAATTTGAGCGGATTCTCGGTGCGGCAGACGACATAAGAAACGCCATTGTGTCGGTAAACGCCGGAGCGGGAGGAACCGAGGCTCAGGACTGGGCCCAGATGCTTCTTCGCATGTACCTTAGATATGCCGAGAGGAAAGGGTTTTCCGTAAAGTTACTTGAAACTCAGGATGGAGAGGAAGCCGGTTTAAAAAGCGCCACTATACTTGCTCAGGGGAAATTTGCATTCGGTTACCTCAAGGCGGAGACGGGAGTTCACAGGCTGGTGAGGATATCCCCGTTTGATTCGAACAAAAGGAGGCACACGTCATTCGCCTCGGTTTTCGTTTCTCCCGAGATTAATGATTCAATAGAGGTGAGCATAGAAGAAAAAGACCTCAGGATTGACACTTACCGTGCAAGCGGGGCAGGTGGTCAGCACGTTAACAAGACTGATTCCGCGGTGCGGATCACGCATATTCCCACGGGGATCGTGGTAAGCTGTCAGAATGAAAGATCTCAGCGCCAGAACAAGGAAAGCGCTTTTAAGATGCTTAAGGCGAGGCTTTATGAACTTAGGAGAATGGAGAAAAGAGAAAAAGAGGAGCAGCTAAACTCCTCAAAGAAAGATATCAGCTGGGGAAGTCAGATAAGGTCATATGTTATGCATCCCTACCGCATGGTGAAAGATCACCGTACGAATTTCGAATCGTCAGGAGTAGACGCGGTGCTTGACGGACAGATAGAGGATTTCATAGAATCATATCTTGTGCACGATGCGGCTAGTGAACCCGGCGGGCGGTAAGAATCTCAGGGAGGAATTTGCTTGAAATTTGGTGTAACGGGAAAAAAAGATAGTACGAAAGTCTATGGAATCGCCAGACGATTGTGCGAGTGGCTTGGCGAAAGAGGCATAGAATTTTTCGTCGAGGAGAAGCTTGGCTGGAACATAGGCGCGGAAAACCTGCTCGCGGAGAAGGATCTGGCCGCAGCCGTCGACATAATAGTTGTTTTCGGCGGCGATGGCTCCTTTATCTGGGTTTCTCGTCTGGTACAGGGACACGATGTCTCAATACTCGGCTGTAACCTCGGCGGGCTCGGGTTTCTCACGGAATTCACTACAGAAGAGTTCTTTCCCATGATGGAGAGAATAGTCGCGGGAGATTACGAGATCGAAAAAAGGGACATGATATCGGGCTGCGTAACCAGAAAGGACGGAACCCGGGATGAGTTCACGGTGCTAAACGACATCGTGATAAATAACGGCCCCATTTCCAAGGTGCTGGATCTCTCCATATATATAGATGAGAAATACGTGACGACTTTTAAGGCCGACGGAATCATATTCGCGACCCCGACCGGTTCAACCGCTTATTCTCTTTCCGCTGGCGGACCGATAATTTATCCTACGCTGCCCGTGATAACCGTCACTCCCATATGTCCGCACATTCTCACCAACAGGCCTATTGTAGTGTCCAATACGAAAAAGATAAGGACAAAGGTACTTACCGACATACAGAACACCTATCTCACGCTTGACGGTCAGGTGGGAGTGCCTCTTTATCTTGGAGACGAAGTTATCCTTGAAAGTTCTGAGTGTTTCGTGAATATCATAAAATCTCCTTTCAGGGATTATTTCAATATCCTGAAAACAAAACTTATGTGGAGCGGGAGATATGAAAATTCCGAGTGAGCAGAAATTTATGCATGATTGGGTAATAAAGCAGGTGGAGCACAAGTATTCCTCGCTTTATAAGGAGATCCGTACCAACCCTTGGGGAGAACAGACCTGCGAGTTCGAGGGTTTTTCCCCTGACATAATCCTCGGTTCCTACGGACAGGTGGTGCAGATCATTGAAGTTGAGACCGAAGCCACTATCGATGAGGAAAGAAGCGGGTACTGGAAAGAACTATCGGCGCTTTCCGCTCAACTGGTCCTGCTGGTTCCCGCAAAGTTAAAAACTCACGTTACGGACCTTTGCTGGAAATGCGGACTCACGGGCAAAGTGAACATAGGAACTTTCGAAATCTCAATCAGGACATAGGGGAGCTTCAGGAAACCCCCATGAACTGTCCTTCCCGAAGGTCTTTTCTTCCCCGCTTGAATTCTGAGGCGTCCATTTTTCTCCCGCCCTCGATCTGAAGAGACAATATCCGCAGAATCCCTTTACCCGCGGCGACGTCCAGGCTTTCGCCCCCGACCGATACTATCTCTCCGGGTCTTCCCTGTCCGGGGCCCGCAAGAGCCCTGAATATCTTAAGGTTTTTTCCTCCCAAAGTGGTGTGGGCGCATGGCCACGGAATCATCGCCCTGACCAGGTTTTTTATCTCTTCTGCATCCTGACTCCAGTCCACCTCGCTGTCTTTTCTCAAGAGAAGAGGCGCGTAGGTGGCTGCCTCTTCTTTCTGCTTTACGGGAGATATATCATTTTTGGCGATGCGGTCGATTGTTTTCAAAAGAAGGGCGGCTCCATCAAGGGAAAGTGTTCTTGAAAGCTCCTCGGCGGTTTCCTCCTCCCCTATCGGGATCTCCCTTTGAGCGAGAATATCTCCCGTGTCCATCCCCTCGTCCATCTGCATGATCGTGACTCCCGTTTTCTTCTCTCCCTTTGCTATGGCCCAGTTAATGGGAGCTGCTCCCCTGTAGCTGGGAAGCAGCGACGCGTGAACGTTTACGCAGCCAAGCGGGGGTGCGTTCAGTACTGCAGAGGGAAATATCTCTCCGTAGGCCACAACCGCTATCAGGTCGGGGGAAAGAGCCTTGAGGATTTCTCCAAACTCGGGAATTTTTAAGTCCTGGGGCTGAAAAACGGGCACTCCGCGCTCCGCGGCGACTTTTTTTGTCTCCGGCCATACGGGTTTTCGACTCCTGCCCCTGGGCCTGTCCGGCCTTGAGAGAAGCGCGATTACCTCGTGGGGGGAGTCGCAAAGCGCCACGAGCGATGGTACGGCGAATTCTGGCGTTCCGGCGAAAAGAATCCTCATTTTTTGCGTGTTCTTACGAGAAGCGATCGCTTCGGTCTCCATTTTTTGTGCCTGTGCGAAATTCTTGCTCTAAGCGGCTTTTTTCGGTGCACGCTGTGCACATTTTTTAGGCATGGTTTACAAACTCTAAGTCTACTTGGAAATCCAGGGCTGTTGGGAATTTAATTTTTTCTAATTATTCCAGAGAGTTAGCTCAGATCTTCTTAGTCTTTTGTCTTTATGGCCCCTTAATTGCAAAAGATATTGAGAAGAAAATTGTCCAAACAATGGAGGAGTTGGTTATGAATATCGCAGATTTTTTGAGAAAACCTTTCGGATGCAGTCGCGTGCTGTTTCTCTCGGTTTTCGCTTTTATCGTTCTGGGGGGCTATTCAGCTCTTGCGTCGGAGGGTTCCGGGCATGCCGTTTTTGTGGCGAATAATGTGTGGATGCTGGTAGCGACTTTCCTCGTCTTTATAATGCATCTAGGCTTTGCGAGTCTTGAAACGGGACTTACCAGATCAAAGAATACCGTAAACATACTGTTTAAAAATACGTTTATCATCTCGGCGGGCATCCTCACTTACGCCCTCATGGGTTTTAACCTTATGTACCCAGGGGATTTCAACCTTATAAGTGGCGGTATATTTGGGTTCGCGGGTTTCGGTCTTTCGGCGCCGGCTGGGGCTGAAGGGCTTATAGAGTACGCCGATGGTGGCTACACCTACTACACCGATTTCATATTCCAGGCGATGTTTGCCGCGACGGCGGCTACCATTGTTTCCGGAGCGGTTGCGGAACGGATGAAGCTTTCCAGCTTCCTTATCTTCGCGACCATATTCGTCGCGATCGTATATCCCATAGCGGGGTCCTGGAAATGGGGCGGAGGATGGCTTGACCAGATGGGTTTCTACGATTTCGCCGGTTCCACGCTCGTTCACAGCGTCGGCGGATGGGGAGGCCTTGTCGGGGCGTATCTTCTCGGTCCACGCTTAGGGAAATATCTTTCCTCGGGAGCTATGAGGCCGATTCCGGGTCACTCTCTTCCGCTTCTTGCCATCGGAGTGTTTTTGCTCTGGCTCGGATGGTTCGGTTTTAACGGCGGTTCAGTCCTGAGCGCGGATCCAGAACTTCTCTCACTGGTCATAGTGACGACTTGCCTGGCAGCCGCGGCGGGTGCTTTGGGAGCGGCTTTCACGTCGTGGGGAACTTTCAAGTACCCTGACCTCTCGATGGCCCTAAACGGTGTGCTTGCAGGTCTTGTCGGAATTACGGCGGGGGCTGACGTGGTTAGTCCCGGAGAGGCGGTCATCATAGGGCTCGTAGCCGGAATAATAGTGGTTTTTGCTGTCAGTTTCTTCGACAAGATAAGGATAGATGACCCGGTGGGTGCGATTTCCGTTCACCTCGTATGTGGTATATGGGGAACGCTTGCCGTGGGAATTTTCGGAGGACCCGATTTCAGCGTTGTAACTCAGTTTATCGGAGTTCTAGCCTACGGCGCCTTCACGGTTGTCTGCAGCTTTATCATCTTCTATGCCTTAAAGACGGTTATGGGAATAAGAGTAACCGAGGAAGAAGAGAGAAGAGGGCTGGACATAACCGAGCATGGAATGGAGTCCTATCCGGATTTCCAATCCATATCGGAGGCTTGATAGCATGAGAACGGGGGAAAAAGAGAAAAATAATAACTCCAAAGGAGGAGGAAGGATGAGAAGTGTGGTTTCCAAACTTTCATTGATGATGATCGCGGTGGCTATGCTGCTCGGGACCCAGTTTGCGGTCCCGAGGGCAAACGCCATTGATCTTGGAAACCTTGAGTCGATCGGACTCGGGTTTTCACTTGATACAACCTATCAGTACGTTTCGAACGGGGAAGTCGGAGGGGATATCCCTACAAGGGGCCTTTATCCAGAACACAATGATTTTTCGATAGACGCCTTTACCCTTTCGCTTGAAAAGACTCCAACCGTCGGCGAAGGAGTAATGGATTTAGTGGGCTTCAGGGCTGATATTCTTTTCGGCGAACAGGCTGAGCGCCTAGGCTTCGGTTTCGGAAGGACTGCTGAGAGCGGTGATCCGACAGACGGCGCGGTAAGTCCTTACCAGGCTTACATAAACGTGCTTGTTCCATCAGCCGGCGGTCTTGATATCTACGCCGGTCAGTTCACCACGCTTGCGGGCTGGGAGCTCATAGAGGCAAAGGATAACACCAACATAACGAGGTCCCTGCTTTTCTACAAGATACCGTTTGCGCACAGCGGCGTGCGGGCCAAGTTCAGCGCCGGGTCGCTTGATTTCGCGCTCGGCCTCAGTAACGACTGGGACGCGCTTGATGACGAAGACGACGGCAAGACGTTTGAATCGCAGATCGCGCTTAATTTCGCGAACGACGGCTGGCTCGGCGTTACCGGGTACTTCGGCGATACGGATGGCGATACCAGAACCCTTATTACAGTTGTGGGTACGGTGACTCTATTGGAGAAAGTGACGCTTGTCGCTGATTACGAATATACGTCGCATGATGCGGGCGGAGACCGCTGGGGTTTTGCGGGTTACGCGATTGTAAGTCTTTCAGACGCCATGTCTCTTGCTCTTCGGGGTGAATACGTTGATGACGAAGAAATAAAAAACTTTGACGACGAAGGAAACTTCACGGGTTTAGCGGGTGTCAAGCTTTACGAGTTTACCTCGACGCTCATATTGACTCCTTTCGAGTCCATGGGGAATTTCGAGACGAGGCTTGAGTACAGGTATGACAAGGCGGACGGCGACGACGCTTATTTCGCTGGCGAAGAGGATCAGCACGGTTTCGCCGTACAGCTTCTTTACTGGCTTGACGTATAGGTAAAGGAAAACAAACACAGCGCAGAAGAATAAACCATCTCTCCATACCTCTTTTTCTGTGTCCAGGGGGGCTTCGGTTCTTTAAACAAAGGGCCGAGGCCCCTTTGTTTATGAACGAAGAGATGCTTTTCCTTGAAACAAAATATTTTCTTCGGGTAGAATTAAAGCCCGCTTTGTCCCTGCCCGGATAGCTCAGTTGGTAGAGCAGAGGACTGAAAATCCTCGTGTCGGTGGTTCGATTCCGCCTCCGGGCACATCACTTTTGTTGTGTCTTTCTAGGGGAAACGTAATCTTTCGTCTCTACGTTTTAGTGAGATGGACTTATGTTAAAAACGCTTAATCGAACGACTGGCGTTCTCGCCACTGTTGCAGCTCTTGCGGTCTGCGCCTTTATCCTCTCATGTTCTTCGCAGGCCCAGACAAACCCGTGTCCGGAAGGTACTGAACCTTATACTGAATACAGGCTTTTTTTCGGACGCGGAAATGCGGACAATCCCCGGGCCGTGAGCGATGAGGCGTGGAGTGAGTTTCTTGAAGATACCATCACCGTGCGATTTCCAAACGGCCTTACCGTTTTGGACGCCTATGGACAGTATACTGATTCCACCAGCACGCTGATAAAAGAGGATACGAAGGTGCTTATAATCCTTGTTTCGCCGGATGCCGATTCTGCTCCCAGAATAGACAGTATCATAGAAGAATACAAAAGAAGGTTTACCCAGGAAGGTGTTTTGCGCCAAGTAATAAACACCTGCATATCCTTCTGATTTTTTTGATCCGAGTTTTTTGCCGCCGACAAGCATTTTAAGCGCAAGGTATTGGAGAATCGGCCAGGCCGATTCCCGGACATCGTATTATCTTTGTCCGAGGCAACTGCGGCATTGGCTGAAGACTGAATCGTGGCCACAAGGGAAAACGCCATGGATCAGAGGACTCTATCCATCCTTCTCACCATTTTTTAACCCTTCGACTAAAGTGTGTCTGATCGGATTGTTTTGTTATATACATTAAGTTAGACTTAGCGTACATAGGACTATTCTATTCGCGGAGGAGCTTTGAATGAGATTTGGCGATTATCTAAAGAGCATAAGAAAGAGAAAAAAGATTACGCAGGAGAACCTAGCTCGGTCTCTTGACGTCTCAAGCGTGTACATACATCAGCTTGAAACCGGAAAGGTTGACGCGCCCTCTTTTGACCGTTGCGAGCAGATATCTTCGATCTTGGAAGTCAAGGTTGAGGAAATCTGGAGCGTTTCAAGGGCCGAGAGACTCAAGAGATTCATCGAAAAAGAGGCTATCTCCGAGCAGGATCTCGAGGTTCTAACAAACGAGGAGAAGATGCTCGTTAACCTTTACAGAAGTCTTGGCGGAGAAATAAAAAAGGATTTTACCGGAATGGTCTTCATGCTTCTTCGACATTCCCAGGACAAAAAGCTACGCAAAATACTTGAAGAGTTTGTAAAATGCGCCTGAACCAGAAACTTGGACTGCTGTTCAAAATATCTATGGTTGAGCTGGGCATTGTCGCCCTTATAGGAGTGGTGTTTTATTTCCAGTTTGACAACGCGAAAAAAGAGTTTGTCACAAGGACACGAGCCATCGCGGAAACGATAGGAGATCAGGCGACCAGTTTCTACCAGGACCGTGGAGAGGAGTCTACAAGCAACGAGTTCTATCTTTTTCTTGACCAGAGGCTTGGCAGGGAAAAACTGTTTAACACCTTTGGAATTTCCCCCAAGTTTTTCAGTGTTACTTTCACGAAACAGCAGGAAAGCGAAATGGCTTCCGGACACGGACACTTCATGGAAAATTCCTATCCGCCCGAGGGATATTCGGTTGAGAAATTCGCCGGGAAAATTTCCGTTTCCGTTCCGTTTCTCGCTCCGCAGGCTGATGGGCCGCTCGGCATAGTTAAAATCGATTCCGATACGAAAACATTGATGAAAAAGGTTTTCGCCGACAACTTCTTGCTTTACGTGGCCATTTTAGTGGTTCTTAATAACCAGGCTTTCATCCTTTATCTGTTTTTCAGAAGAAGAAAGGAAGAGATACCTTTCGGAGGAGAGGGCTATCTCAAGCAACACTCCATAAGCGCGCTTAAACTGATGCACAAGGTGCTCGGAGATATAATAGAGGATCATGTTTCGGAAGATAAAAAATCCCCGGTGGAGAAAACCGCGGACGGGGGGAACGTCATTTCGATTTCAAACGCGGGCCCCAAGCTTGAAAAATGAAAAAAAGCTTTCTGATCATATCATTTGTCTTTGCGGTTCTTTTTCTTGCGGCTTGTGTCGCGGAGGATGAATCCGTCGTCAAGCTTGGCGGACCGATTCTCCAGACCGAAAACTCTGACGGTAGTGTGGATTTTAACGGCGCCGTCGAGAACACGGCGGATTTTCCCGTGCAGTCGGTTTACATCGTTATCTTTATAAAAGGTTCGGATGGAACCGCCCTTGCCGCAACCTCCGTGCTCGTTGAGGAAGGGGATAGACTTGACCCGGGAGAAAGCTTTTTCTTCACGGCAAGTTTCGATAATTTTCCCGAAGAGGATTATTCCAGAGAAGTACAAGTATATTACGACCTTGTGGAAGAGTAGGCTTCCATCCGCAGTTTGTTGATTTCTCCCCTAAAAAAGTTGACTTTCAGTAAATTTCGCCGCCCGGATTTGTTCTCGGAGAGAAAAAACTCCATGGTTGGAATAGATATAGGCTCAAATTCCGTTAAGGTTGTGGAACTTGCCTATGGGGACGGAAGCTACCGGCTTGAGAATATCGGAGAGGCAATGCTTCCAAGTGGCGCTATAACCGGCAAGTCGATTTCAAGGGGGGATGTGGTTTCCGGGGTTATCTCAAATCTCGTTTCCAGGCTCAGCATAAAGGCTAAAAGGGTGGTGATAGGCCTCTCCGGCAAAGCCGTTGCTTCGAGCATCGTCAATGTTCCCAGAACTTTTCTCAGAAAAGACATGGAGAAACTTGTTCCGGATCTCGTGAATGTCAATCTTTTCAGAAACGTTGGAGGGGTTAATTACAGTTACACTCCGCTTTCCCGGCGAAATGGAAAATCCACGGAGGTCCCGGTGCTGATCGTGGCGGTTTCAAAAAGAACGGCACAGGAATATAAAAGTTCGGTTTTCTCCGCGGGCCTTCGTGCCCGGATAATTGATATTGATGCCATGGCCCTTTCAAGCGCCTACGCAGTTTCTTGCGGAAGTCATAGTGAAAAAGTAGCTCTTGTGAATATCGGGGCTTCTGTGATCAACTTAAGCCTTTTAGATGGCGGCGCACCTTTAATGCTGAGGGATATTCCGCTTGGAGGACAATGGGTTACGTTTCGTCTTATGGAGAAGTTCAAAATCACCTATGAGGAGGCGGAGAGAATAAAGTGCAGCATAAAGGGGTACGGCAGATACGAAGATATAAGGGCCGTTTTCTCTGATTTCGCTACGCTCGCTGCAGGCGAGATAAAGGCGGTTCTCGACGATGGCGGGGTCGGGATTGCCCGCGTGATTCTTTCCGGAGGGTCTTCCAGAATTACGACTATGACCGACACACTTGGAGAAGCCACGGGGGCTTCGGTCGAGATTTTGAATCCTTTTCGGAATATCGGCGTTTTGGATTCGCGTTTTGACCCCGAGTACATTGAGCATCTGGCCCCGAAGATGGCAGTTGCGGTAGGTCTTGCGCTGAGAGGTTTGTGAATAAGGGAAAAAACTGGTAAGAAATTCCGCGTACCGGATTCAGTTTCTTGAAGGTATAAGGTGGATTATCAAGGAAACCGTAAGCGCAACCGCGCCGACTACCGATAGAACCTTGAAGTAAAAAGACCAGTCGAGTGAAAATTTGAGGGAAATTCCGAAACCAACTATAAAAAGAACAAGTGCGGTTATAAGAATTCCTCCGAGGATGTTTGTTCTAAGCATACGAAACTCCAACAAGCAGAATTAATAAAAAACGGCACTATTGTATACAAGACCGCGTAATTTTCAATTCTTAAAACTGAAATCTCCCGCGGCTAGGAAGCAGAACTTATAACATGTCAAGTAAAAGAGAATTGCAGATTTTAAAACTGTTTAGCGAAAAAGAAGAAAAAAGTCTCTCTGAGGGCAATATTTTTCGGGAACTTAACATGCCTGAGAGAAAAAGACAAAACCTCCGCGCTATGCTGGAGAGGATGGTCCTTGAGGGAATGCTAAAAAGGACCTCAAAGGGCCGCTACCAGATTCGGGAACGTGGGAAAAAGACAAATGTGAAAGCCCCCCGGCATCCGAATTCCTCCGGTTCTCCTCTAAACGGGAACCGGAAAAAAACCGGGCTAAACGGCTTTTCCGACGGGAAATCCCTTAGGGTTCTGGCCGACCTGAGAAAAACCCAAGGGGGGTTCGTTGCTTGCCCGAGAAAAGCGGAGGTTCCCGACGAGTATGAGATTGAAAACGGAAAGGCAGAAAACAGCTTTTCCGACGGGGAACTCGTGGTCATAGAGATCCAGATGGGAAAAACGTCGGCGAGAGTGACCGAGCGTCTGGGGATGTCCGGAGAAATTGAGACCGAGAAAAAAGGGATTATCTCTGAGTACCGTCTTCCGGAGAGTTTTTCGCGTGACGTGATCGAAGAGGTTGGAGTTCTAAGCGCTGAGTTCTCAAACGGGGATCTTTCGGCAAGGGTGAATCTCGAGAAAGAAACCATTTTCACCATAGACGGGGATGACGCGAAGGATTTTGACGACGCTGTAGGCATAAAAAAAGTCCGCAATGGGTACAGACTCTGGGTGAGCATCGCGGATGTTTCTCATTACGTGGTTTGCGGAAGTGCCTGCGATGAAGAGGCCACACGCAGGGCCACCAGCACATACCTTTCAGACAGGGTGATCCCCATGCTTCCCAAGGAACTTTCAGATGATCTTTGCAGTCTGCGTCCAAGAAGAAGACGGCTTACCAAGACGGTTGAGATGAACTTTGATTCCTCGGGAAGGCTTAAGGACTCAAGGATATACAACAGCGTGATAAAAAGCTCCGCTAGACTTACCTACTCAGAAGTCGCAGCCGTTTTAGAAGGAAACGGCACCGTCTCGTCATCCCATAGCAAGAACATCGTTTCTTCCCTGCTTTTGATGAGAGAGCTTTATGCCAAGCTCAAGAAGCTTAGAATCGCAAAAGGCGGTCTCGACTTTGATTTCCCCGAGGCCGTACTGCTTCGCGATTCGACCGGAGAGGTAAGGGATGTCGACAGGTTTAAGCGAAACGTTGCCCACGAGATAATAGAGGAGTTCATGATCATGGCCAACTCTGTTGTCGCGGAGTTTATTTTCAAAACCGGTTTCGAATCGATTTACAGAATCCATGAACCTCCGGATCCGGATTCCATAGAGCAGTTGCGCGAAAGCCTTCTCAAGATAGGCATCAAAGCTGATTTCGCAGCGCGAGGGAAGCAGCCGGGCATCCAGGCGGTGATGAAGGCCGCTTCGGGAAGAAGGGATCGGGATCAGATAAATTTCATGATTCTGCGCGCACTCAAAAAAGCTGTTTACTCGACAAAACATGTTCCCCATTTCGGTCTCGCGATAGACGATTACACCCATTTTACTTCACCTATAAGAAGGTATTCTGATCTTGTTGTTCACAGGATTCTCAACGATATACTGGCGAAAAAAGACCCTTCCTACGACTCCGCGCTTCTCAAACGGATTGCCGAGCGTTGCTCGATTTTGGAGAGAACAGCTGAAGACGCCGAGCGCCAGTTCATGCACCTTGAGACCGCGAACTTTATGAAAACCCGGGTAGGCGACGTATTCCATGGAAAAATACTCAGCATACACCCCTTCGGGGTTTTCATAGAAATAAAGGAACACTTCGTCGAAGGACTCATCCCCGAGCACTCCTACAGGGGGAAGGGCAGGAAAAGAAAGTGGTTCGAACTCGGAGAAGAAATGCGCGTAAAGCTTGTGTCGGCGGACATGGAGAGAAGAAGGCTTACCTTCGATCTTGTGTCTTGACCGTTTCTTTTGGTTCGGTGAAAAAATGAAGCCGGACAAAACTCTCCCAACTCCCTGAGTCTGGTTCCGGGTTAGTACGGCATCTGCGGAAGACTCAACTTATGGCGGTGTTCAGTCCCGCTCGTGCTCTGAGCTTTCCACATATCACCTGTAAGCGCGACACTTTGCCCCTGTAAAACGAACCGTGCTTTTACAGTAACTATTGTATCATTATGACCGAGATTCGGACTACTCAATCTGTGCATTAGCAACCCCTGCGTGGAGCAAGGTATGAACTCCGGGTTCGGATCCACGTTTGGGATCATTGACGACTTACTCAGAGATGGTATCTAGCAAGCGGTAGCTTGTGCTTCGTCCGCCACCGGGGTTCTGAATAAAAATGCCGCGTGACTTTAAGTCCTGAATGTCCCGTAGCGCCGTATCTAGGGAGCACTTGGCCAGCCTGGCATATTTTGAGGTATTCATATTGCCCTTAAAATCATCCTCGAGCATACGATTAATAATCAGACGCTGACGTTCGTTAACAGGTTGCCGATTAATCTTTTCCCATAGCCGTGCTTTAAACAATACGGCGCTTAGTGAGTTTTCGGCGCTGGCAATTGCGCGACCAAGGCAATCCAAGAACCACTTGAGCCAACCTGTTATCTCCAGTGTGTCTCGTTGTTGCTTTTCCAGTTGATCGTAGTAATCCTTGCGCTCAGATTCAATTTGTGATGAAAGGCTGTAAAAGCGGTACGGCATGCCGTCAGCACGTGCCAAGGTCATATCGGTAATTGCTCTGGCGATACGGCCGTTACCATCCTCGAATGGATGAATCGTCATAAACCACAGATGGGCGATGCCAGCTCTGAGCACAGGGTCAACACCGTCTTTGCCCTCAAACCATGCCAGAAATTCTGCCATCTCATGCGCAAGCCGCTCCGCATTTGGAGCCTCGAAATGAACTTTTTCACGTCCGATAGGGCCTGAAACCACTTGCATTGAACCGGATTCGACGGAGCGCCAGTTACCGACAGTGATGCGACGCATGCCACTGCGACCTGTTGGAAATAATGCGGCATGCCAGTCAAACAACCTTTCTTTTGTTGCGGGTTTAGTAAATTGCTGGGTCGCATCCAGCATTATCTCAACAATACCTTCAACATCGCGGTTTGCTGATACAGGGCCAGTGGTATCAATGCCTAGTCGGCGGGCAATTGACGAACGAACCTCTTCAGGATTCAAATTTTCTCCCTCAATGGCTGATGATTTAACAACATCGCTTGTCAGTGTGCTGAGACTTGCCTCTCGCTTAAATTCAAAACCTAACCCTTCCATTCTGCCTAACAGGCGACCCTGATGGTGCCGCATATCTGCAAGCTTGGAAGTAAGTTTTTCGGCATTCCAAGTGAACTTCGGCCAGTTATTATGTTCATGTATCCACATATTAATCACCGCATTGTTTGCAGTGATTATAACCTTTATTCACCGCATAAGCAAGAGAAATCACCGCAAAATATGCGGCAAATAAGATCGCTATTCACCGCACAGCAGCACGGATGGCTTTTTTCAATTCTTCGTTTATGACGTTACCTAGGCTTGGAGCGGTATTGCCCACTTATCAGAATAGACACGTTTCGATACGGTTTGGTTCTCCTGGGAATGGGGTTGGGTCACCAAATGCTGGGCTTCCCACGGAATTCGCTATCTCGGGATAGAAGAGCTTGAGGTAAGCTAATGGCGGAGGGAGTGGGATTCGAACCCACGAGGGCCACAAGGACCCCACTGGTTTTCGAGACCAGCGCCTTAAACCGCTCGGCCATCCCTCCCGACTCGCAGAACAGGCTACCGAAGCCCGAAGGGCAAGGCAACATCTCTCGGGAAGTTTTGTTATTAACGTCTCTGTGTAGAATTAAATGGATATGATTGAAAGTTACTTTACCCCCGAGGCTGCCGAGTTCATCAGGGAGGCAATAACCGAGGCCTACGGGAACGAGGTTTTCTTCGTCGGGAAGATAAATGAAAATTCCCTGGTTTACGACGTCAGGGTCTTTGCCCGCGGTAATCGCCAGGCAGTTCCGGCGATCCTTGATGCGGCGAAGTTGGGAAACGTGGTCATACATAACCATCCCTCTGGCAACCTCGAACCCTCGCCCCAAGATGTGGCCGTCGCTTCGGCTTTCGGAAACAAGGGGGTCGGTTTCTACATAGTGGACAGCGAGGTCGAGAAGGTATACGTCGTGGTCGAGCCTTTTGTTCCGGGAGAGACGGTACGCGTCGATAATGAATCCGCGAGGGAATACCTTCTGCCGGCAGGTCCAGTGGCCCAGGTTCTCGGAGAGAAATACGAGTACAGGGACGAGCAGCTTGAAGTTCTCTCAAACGTAACCGAGGCCTTTAATGATGAATACTTATCCATGATAGAGGCCGGCACAGGTACCGGAAAAACCCTTTCCTATCTCATACCCTCCATCCTCTGGTCAATTAACAACAATGAGAGGGTGCTGGTCTCCACAAACACCATTAATCTGCAGGAACAGCTGATAAACAAGGACCTTCCGCTTCTTCGGGATGTTTTCCCGAAGAAGTTCGATTATGCGCTCGTTAAGGGAATGAGAAACTATTTCTGTCTTCTGCGCGGCGAAGCCGTGGGGCAGGATCTTTTCGATTTCATAGATGACGGAGAAAGAGGGTCAATGAAGGACATACTCGAGTGGGCGAAGACTACTACGGACGGTTCGCTCTCCGATCTTGCCTTCACGCCCCCTAGTGACGTGTGGGACAGGGTGTCTGCGGAGAGCGAGAGTTGCCCGGCCACCAAGTGCCCCCACTATTCGAGCTGCTTTTTCTTTAAGTCCCGCAGGGAACTCTCTAGGGCTTCTGTGCTGGTCGCTAACCACCACATGCTTTTTTCCGATATCGCGATAAAAGGGACGGCGGGACCCGATTCGGATTTCGGGATAATTCCCCGCTACGCGAAGGTCGTTTTCGACGAGGCGCACAATATCGCCGAGGCGGCGACATCGCATTTCAGTCTGAAACTGAGCAAGCACGGGATTATGAAGACGCTCTCGAGGCTCTGCTCCCGGAAAAACAAAGGCGGCGACAAGGGGCTTGTATACTACATCTCGCATCTTGCACAGAAGGAAAAAGATCCCGCTCTAAGGGAGATTTTCGAGCGCTCGGGCGGTAGTCTTGCGAGGGCCGTTGAGCAAATCGAAGCCGTAAGCGAAGAAGTCTTTAATTCGCTTTACAGTTTCGGAGCGGAAATATCGGGTGAAACGGCGATAAGCCTGAGGCTTACAGAAGGGCTTTCGGGGCATGAGAAATGGGCTGGTGTGAAGGAGCGCTTCGGGGCGCTTGAAAAATCTCTTTTCTCGCTTGGAAACGAGATAACCCACCTGCTGGGAGTGGTTGAAGCCTCACCACGCGCGGATTCCTACATAAAGCTCACCGCCGAACTTGGCGGCATCGCTAAAAGATCCGTTGCCTTCCGCGAAGTCATAGGAAGGTTTTTCGGCGAGGGGGACGAGAGTTATATCAGATGGTTTGAAGGGAACCGCAGACGCGCGGCGATTTTCTGCTCCATCAACCTTTCTCCGCTTGACGTATCCAAGGAGCTTGAAGAAAAACTCTACTCAAAGACTAAGACCATCGTCATGACCTCCGCGTCACTTGCGGTTGATAAGAATTTTGATTTTCAGAAAAAAAACATCGGACTTTCGGATAACGAAAGATTCAGGGGGCTGATCGTCGATTCCCCGTTTGATTTCCGTACGCAGTCCCTGCTGCTGGTCCCGGCGGACATGCCCGAGCCCGGGCGAGAAGAATACGAAGATTCTCTCTCGCGGATATTATCCGATTCCATATCTGTAACGAACGGAAACGCATTGGTGCTTTTTACATCTTATTCTTCGCTTAACAGGGTTTATGAGAAGACGGGGCGGATCCTTGAGAAAAGCGGGTTCGGACACTTTCCCCTTTTCAAACAGGGAGAAATGCCGAGGGGCCTGCTGCTTGAGAAGTTCAAAACGCTTGGAAACTCGGTGCTTTTCGCGACCGACAGCTTCTGGGAGGGGGTCGACATTCCCGGAGATTCCCTGAAGATGGTTGTCATATGCAGGCTTCCTTTCAAGGTTCCCACGGACCCGGTTACGGAGGCGAAAATCGAGTACATGAAAAAGCAGGATGTCGATTCGTTTCGCGAATACATACTTCCCCACGCGGTCCTAAGATTCAAGCAGGGTTTCGGAAGACTCATACGCACGAAGACGGATCGCGGCGTGGTTATGGTTCTTGACAGACGCATAGTGTCGAAGTACTACGGGAAGTTCTTTATTAACTCAGTTGCGGGGAGCGATTTTTTCTGCGGGAAAACGGAACAGGTTCTCGAGAGGATGCGAGATTTTTTCTTCAAGGGGCAAAAACACTGAATTTTTTCCATGGAGAGAGAAGAAAACTGCGGAAAAGAACGCTTGGATACTGTTTTTAGAAGACTCGGCAGATCCAGGTTCCGCTCTGGTTTCAAGCTTGATTCCAAAGAGGCGCTTTATCTTGAGCAAAAGGGGCTCCCTACGGTGCTTTCGCATGGAAGGGATTTTCTTGAAAAAAGGCTTGTCCCCGCCCTGCCCGCAAACGACGGGAAGCAGACTCCCTGGGGCGGACATCCGGTGTTTCGGGCCCAGCACGCCACAGCCACGTGCTGTCGCGGCTGCCTTTTAAAGTGGCACGGGATCCCTAAGAAAAAAAAGCTTACGGAACAGGAACTTGATTACATTCTCCGGGTGATTGAGAGGTGGCTTTCGACCCAGAGCGCTTCGCAAGGGTAATTTCCAAAAAAAATTTTTGTTTTATGTTAGAATATCGGGAGATATCAAGAGATTTTATGCTGGAGAGCTAGAAGACATGGACCAAGAAACAACTGCACTTCCCGAACTTGTAAAGGACGAGATCGACGAATTTGAGGGTCAGGTTTCCGAATACAGAAACGGGAAGATAAGCGAGGTAAAATTTCAGAAGATAAGACTCCAGCTGGGAGTATACGCCCAGCGCCAGGAAGGAGTCCAGATGCAGAGGATAAAGATCCCCTACGGGAAACTAAGTTCTGCTCAGCTGAGGAAACTGGCGGATGTTTCGGACAAGTACGCAAGCGGTTTCTTTCACCTTACGACCCGTCAGGACGCCCAGCTTTACTACCTCAATCTTGAGACCGTTCCCGACATGATGAGAGATCTTGCGAGCGTGGGAATCACCACCCGCGAAGCCTGCGGCAACACAATAAGAAACGTCACGGCTTCCCCGATAACCGGCGCTTCGCCTACCGAAACTTTCGACGTGACTCCTTACGCCGAGGCGTTTAAGGAGTTCATGCTCCGAAACCCAATATGCCAGAACATGGGAAGGAAGTTCAAGGTCTGTTTTGAGAGCAATCCGGATGTCGATAACGCAGGAGTGCGTATCCACGATCTGGGTTTTCGCGCCAGGGTCAGGGAAGAGGACGGAAAGCGCGGCTTTCAGGTCTATGTGGGAGGCGGGCTCGGTGCTTCGCCTTCGCTCGGACATCTTTGGACCGAATTCATGCCGGTTGAGGAGATGATACCTTTTTCGGCCTCGGTCGTGAGAGTTTTTGACAGGTGCGGGGAGAGGAAGGTGCGGATGAAGGCGAGGATGAAGTTTCTTGTGAGAAAACTCGGTTTTGAGAAGTTCCGGGAAGTAGTTGAGAAGGAAATGGCTTCGCTGGAAGTTGATCCTTCATGGAATGACTATCTTGAGACAATTGACCGGGAACATGAAGTCCCCAGACTAAACGGGCATGACCTTGCCGAGGCTCCGAGCTGGGTGGAAGATGACGCGGGTTTTATGGAGTGGCGGAAAAAAAACGTTTCCCCGGCGGGAGTCGAGGGATATTCCATAGTTAACGTGAGAGTGCTTCTCGGGGACGTTCCATCCGATACCGCGAGAGCGCTTGCGGACATGATAGATGCTTTCGCCGACGGCTCAATACGGATAACGATCCAGCAGAATTTAGTGATCAGATGGGCTCCCGACCAGGCACTCCCCTCTCTTTACGCCGAGCTTAAGGAGGCGGGTGTTTCGAACTCGGGCGCAGACACTTTTGAAGATGTAACCGCCTGCCCGGGTGCCGATACCTGCCGCTTGGGCATCACTTCGGCCAAGGGTCTGGCGACAAAGCTTACCGGCATGATGGATAACGGTCTTGGGAAATACAAGGAGACTCTTGGAAACCTGAGGATAAAGATATCGGGCTGCCCCAACGCATGCGCCCAGCACGTCTCGGCCAGCATAGGGTTCCAGGGAGCTTCCATAACGAGAGAAGGAAGAAGCGTTCCGGCGGAGATGCTTTTCCTCGGCGGAGGACTTTACGGAGACGACACGCGTCTTGCCATGCCGGTCACCAAGATTCCGACCAGAAACGCTCCCAAGGTTGTCGAGAGACTGCTTGAGATATACGATAGGGAGAAAGAAGACGGTGAGCATTTTGACCTCACGATGAAAAGACTCGGAGCCAAGTACATAAAGAAAGCGGTTTCTGAGTTCAACACTATTCCTTCCTATGAGGAAGATCCAGATTTTTACACCGACTGGGGACACGAAGAAGAAAAGTTCGCCGTTCAGCAGGGAGTAAGGGGAGAGTGTGCGGGGGTTACGGTAGAGGAGAAAATTCCCGTGTTCTCAAACGCCGAGAGGCGGCTTGAACAGGCCCAGGCGCTTTTTCTCCACGGCGACTACGAAGCGTGCATAAACGAACTTTACCTTGCTTGCTCTGACAGCGCCCATGTTCCTCTCTACACCAAGCTTGTTGATCCCTTCACGCCGGATCAGACGATATGGGAGTTTGAAAACCTTGTCGTGAGAACCGGAGAGACCGATGAGAAATGGTTTGATGTATCGCGCAGGTTCAGCGAGTACAAGGACGGAGAGGCTTCAGCGACAAAAGCCATAGAGTTCCTTGAAGTCGCCAAGAGTTTTTACTCCGACTGCGAAAAGGTTCAGGAACAGCTGACCGCGTAGAACCCCGGGAGCTTTTAAATCCCACTTCTTATCGATGACTGACAGCCGGGGGGTCAGTAGCCTCCGGTTATATATTTTTTAAGTGCCTCGATTTCGAATTTCTGACGGGAAATGATGTGACTTATGATGTCGCCGCTTGTAATCATCCCGCAGAGCTTTCCGTCTTCTATTACGGGAAGGTGCCTTATCTTGTTCTCCGTCATGATAGCCATGCTTTCCTGGATCGAGTCGTCGGGCGAGGCGTAGATCACATTCCTGATCATGAGTTCGCTTATTTTCATGTTGGCCGATGATCTTCCCTGGAGGATAACCTTTCTCGCGTAGTCGCGCTCGGAGAATATTCCGACGACCTTCTCTCCATCGAGCACGAGCAGAGCGCCTATTCCTTTTTCCGCCAACATCTGAAGGGCCCTGTACACGGTTTCATCCGGTCCTATCGACCATACGCTGCTGCCTTTGTGTTTTAGTATGTGTCTTAGATTTTCCATGACTTAATCTGCCTCTTATGTCTCGTATTATTATCAAGTATATAAGCTTTTTCCGCCAAAACAAAACGATACGCGCCCGAAAGGTGGGGGTGGCTGGAATGGGGATCGGGTTTTGAGAACCGCCATATGTTTTTTATAATTGCTTTCAGAATATTCCATCTCTTTTGTTACTATATCTCAGGATTATTCGTATAGTATTATGTTCATGTTAACTATCCAGGTGCTCGGAATAATTTTTCTGTTCCTTTTTTCGCAACGCCCATTCAACTCTGAAGTGCAACACCCTGGTTAAGGATCTAGTTTGGGGAATTTTATAATTTCTCAAACACACTGTAAAAACAGTTAAGCAAAGGTGACAATCTCCGAGACGAGAACAGGAGGTTGACATGACCAGGA
>JAKZRS010000004.1:0-36605 GCA_047518015.1 Thermodesulfobacteriota bacterium
AACCGCTTCATAGAGCGCCTCGAGGCCGGCAAGAGCGTTATACTCGTCGTGCAGACAGGTTCGCTTCTCACGAGAAAAACGGCTCACATAATGGCGCGGGTTCTTCTCTCCATGGTGCAAAGCTTCGTCGGAAGGGTGCTCGGCTCCCACGGGAAGATCAACCCTCCCCTCGCGATATACGCCGATGAAGCATCAAACGTCCTTTACTTCGGAATAGACGATCTTTTCAACAAGGCGGGCGGAGCCGGGGTTTGGCTTCACATGCTGACCCAGAGCAAGCAGGATCTCGTGGCCGAGCTCGGCACTGCCTACGCCGGGAAGATCCTTGACAACACGAACACGAAAATAGTTTTTCGCATAAACGACCCCAACACCGCGGACTACGCCTCCCGCATGGCGGGGACGAGAAAAAGATTCTCTCCCATAATGAGCCTCGGGGGCGGCCTGAGCGTAAGGGAGATAGAGGAAAGCATGGTGCCGCCCGAGAGCTTCATGAGGCTTGCCCGCAGGGAGTTCTACGCCTTTACCTTCGACGGCATATACAGGGGGAGGACCCTTGACGTTTCGCCGTGCGGGGAAATACGGTTCCCGGAGATAAAAAACGAATGAGAGGGAGAAAGGCAAAAAGAATGAAATATCTTCCCCAAATGGCAATCAGCTGGGAGACAGCCGCCGTGTTCTCCCTTTCGTGCCTCTGCCTCGGCGCGGCGCTTTGCGCACTCGCGCTAAGACGCACAAGAGAAAAGCAGGCCACATCCGCAGTAATAGAGTTTACGACGGCCAAAGGGAAAGGATCCTCGGAAAAGCAAGACGGCGCGGGGCCCGAAACTATAGGGGCCCTGGCCGAGAGACTGTGGCTTAGGAGCGAGCCCGGGCCCGAGGTTTTGGTGCTTTCGGACTCTCGGCCTGAAGGAGTACCCGCCCTCAAGCATCCCCAGACCCGGGCTTTCTGGGCCGAGGAAATAGAGCCTCACCGCCGCCTTTTTGAGAAACGCCATGAGCTTCCGGTAATTGAAAAAGTTCTTATCGCACTTGATGAGCACGGAATCTGCTCAAGCGTCGTTTCCGGGGATGGGAAAAGCGCCTTTTTGCCCACGGCAAAGCGCTTCTCGCGCGTTACCCTGCTTGATCACTCGCTTCGCGTCGCGCGTCACATGAGGGAGATACACGACGCGGTCTACACGGAAAAGATCCTCTACGGAAAGCATCTTATCGCCGCCCTTGCCCACGACGTCGGAAAAATGGAGCACCTGCGCCCTGAGGAAGGGCGCTACGTTAAGGATGACCACGCCGTGGCCTCGGCGCGGGCGCTTAACGGGTGGATAATGGAGTGCGGGGGAGAAAAAGCCACACTTGAGTTCCGCGCCGTGGTCGACGCCGTCAGGAACCATCACAGAAGCGTAAACGAACCAGACTCCCTTCTTGAGAACCTTAAAAGAGCGGATACGGCGGCGCGGGAGGAGGAATTCTCAGGAAAACGAAAAAACCCGCGCGCGGCGGCCGTACCCAAAGACGAGGCGGACTCCGAGCCGCCCGAGTGGCTGCTTCGCGACATCCCCAGGATACTCAATGACCACGTAGCGCCCGCGATAAACGCGGCCACGCTTGAGAAAAAGCCTTTCGCCCGGGCGATCTCCGCCACAAACGGGGTCGTCTACGTCGACCCCCACTACCTTTTCGAGGGCGTCAGGGAGCACATTGAGCGGGAGGATATAGCCGACATGAGGTTTTTTGACTCATCCCGTCCGGGAGAGCTTCGGGCCAAGCTTCTGGTCACAAACTCCCTTAAATCCCGCAACTGGGTGGGCGAAGGGGTGCGCGACGGCTACTACGCCACCTTCTGGAACTACGAGTACGAGGGGAAGAAGGTAAAAAAAGGCGGCTTCTGGATACCTGTTTTCGCGGAAGCGTTTGAGATTTCGCTTTCGGAACTCGAAAAAAGAAAGAACGCGGAGCTTCGCCGGATCACTTCGGTGGAGCCGTGTCTTGCGCGGGGGCGGAAAAAATAAATAAACTCAACCGTGCGGTATATGTCCGTTTAGAAAAATCTACCAAATGGAGGAATACATAATGAACAACGAAAACAGAAAGGAAAAGAACATTACACTGACTATTGACCAGATACCGTACAGACAGCTTGAGCAGGAAGCCCGCAAGAGAGCGCTTACGCCGGGAGATTACCTCGAGATGCTGATAGAAATGGATTGCATCTCTAACCGAGGAAGCGACCCGGATGGAGGAGTGGTCGTGTCCATATCGGAAAGACACTACTCCCTTCTCCGTGAGGAAGCGGAGGAAGGTGGTTTCGGGGCGAAAGAAGCCGCCCAGATGATAATAGGGCTCTCGGCAGAGATGCTTCCGGAGAAACCGCTTAGCAGGGAAAAATTCGACGCCGTCGTGGAAGCGTGGGGAGGCATCGATTTTCCGAGCGAAGGGAAGCGGAAAAGCGCGCGGCTGCGCGGAAAATCTCTTGATAAGCCTTCGTCCTGAGGGGCGGGAGAGACGGGGGAGGCTTCATTGCCCTCGAAGAGGCTTAGCGACAATATCTATATGACAAAATAAAACAAGCGGATATATACCGCATCCGCAATCAAACGGACAAAGAGATTTCGCAATACACAAAAATCACTTATAAGGAGGAGGCTAAAATGAAAACATACGCAGCAAGTTTTTCCCGCGCCGCGACGCTTGTGCTTGCGGCCGCAGTAGTGCTGGCGCTGTTTTTCCCGGACACGGCGCTTGGGGGAACCACGGGCACCGAGTTCCAGGGCATATACACCACGGTGAAGGGATGGTCCACGGGCTACCTGGGAAGGCTCCTTGCGCTCTGCACGTTCATAATAGGCCTCGGGGCTTCCATCATGCGCCAGACGCTTTTCCCCGCGCTGACGGGAATAGGTGTGGCGCTTGTGGTCTCGCTCGGCCCGTCGCTCATAGAGGGAATAGCCACCGGGACGTTCTAGATGAGAACTAGAATCCCGAGATACATAGACGACCCTCCCCAGATATTCTGGTGGGAGATTGACGAGGTGGCGGTTTTCAGCGGGGCGTTCGTGGTGGGAGCGCTGGGAGGCCAGGTGCTCGGGGGGCTGCTCGGGGGCTTTGCGCTCTCCTGGCTGCTTGAGCGACTCAAATCCGGGCGGGGAAGCGCGTTTCTTCTGCATCTTGCCTACTGGTACGGTCTTTCGAGGGTAAGGCCCGAGAGTCACAAAGAGAGGTTCTTTGAGTGATGCTGATACGCACATTCCGAGAGAGATGGCTTAACCTCGCCCGGGAAAACGGACTTCTTCGCTTCGCCGTCGGAGCGCTTTGCGTCACGGTCATCCTCCAGGGCTGCTACATGAAAAAGCTCTCCGAGCGCACGACCGTACACGTTCACGTGCCCGAGTACCTGCAAAAGGACTTCTCCCTCGACGCCGCGGGGACGGCATCCCTTTCCTACACTGAGCAGTGGGCGCTCAGCCTTCTTCCCTTCATAGCGTCCTTCACGGCCGAAACCGTCGATTTCAACATAAGGCAGTTCCTTCTCTACGTCCACCCCGAAAGCTACCACCCCATAGCAGGATTTCTGCTTGAAAAATCAAAGGAGATAAAAACAAGCGGGGTTGCTCAGGCGTTTTTCCCGAAGACCGTGGCCGTGGAGGAGGAAGGCTCGGTAGTGGCGGTAAGCGGAAGGCGCACAAGGATGGTCGGAAACGTGGTGACCGACCAGAGGGAAGTTGTCTACAGGGTTCGCTTCGAACTCGGGGCGAAGAACCGCCCGCTCATAACCGAGCTTATAGAAGACGAGGGAGGGGGAAGCGCAGATGAACCCTGATTTCCCGGCACGCATCTTCTCCCTTGTCGCCGCGGCACTTTTTATTTTCGCCCAGGCCGCATCCGGACTCACTATAGATCTTGATGAAACCCAGGACTCCAAGCCCATATCGCTCGGAGTGTCGCGCACCGACACAAACAGGATCGAGCTTCCCGAAACAATAATAAACGCGTTTAGTTCAAGCGAATCGATGGACGTAAAGATAATCGGCCGCTCGGCGCTCGTACGAACCGAGAACCCTGCGGAACTTATAATCCTGACGGAAAAAAGAAGGCTGACCCTGCTGCTCGCACCCGAGGACGTGCCTTCGCGTACCCTCATCATCACGGCAGGGAAAGCGTCACCCGCTGGCTCAGGTCATCAGGCTGAGGGTGCCGGAGACATGGAGCCCCTTCCCTATGAAAAAACCATAACGGATCTGGTGGTCTCTCTCGCTTCGGGCCTCGCCCCTGCGGAGAAAATCCCAGGAGAGAAGCACAAGCTTGCGGATTCCCTTTTCCTGGTGCACCTGAGAGATGCTGCCTCGCCACCCTTTTTCGCCTCGCTCTACGTGGTGAGAAACGCCGGTTCCCGAAGCGCCGCGCTCACGGAGAGCATGTTCTCTGGAGACCCCGAGACGGTGGCGGTGGGCATTGATCGGGACGAGCTTTTGCCGGGGGAGTCCTCGCAGGTTTTCATAGTCACCAAAAAGGAGCTCTCACGATGATCGGGAGGCTCAGGAAAATCTACGCCGGGAGAAAACGGCAGACCCTCGCCCTAGCCGTCATAGTGTCGGGATTCGCCATTGTGGCTTTTGTTCTTCTCCTCCTCGGCGGAGAGGAAAAAGGTATTCTCGGGGAGAAAAAACCACGGGGAACCATAAAGATCCTGCGGGGGGTGGACCTTGCGCGGGAGAAATGGCGCATAGAGGGAGAAAAACGCCTCGGGATGATAGAGACCGAGCAGAGGGGAATAAGAGAGGAACTTGAGGCTGTCTCTGCCGCGCTCGGGGCGCTTGAGCAGAAATCTTCCGAATCGTATCCGTATCCACCTCCCCAAGTCGGGGATGAGCCCTTCTCAGAAGCGCAGTTCCCTCCCGCCTCACCCCGGCCGGGCGCAGCGGCACTACCGCCCGAGCCCCCGAAAACTCAAAGCCCGATACGGGTTTTCACTCCACTCGGGGGCGCCCCGGCCGAGGGATCTGCGGGAGAACCCGCCCTTCTTAACTGGCTTCCCTCGGGAAGCTTCGTCCCGGGGGTGCTCGTAAGCGGCCTTGACGCCCCCACCGGAACCGCTTCTTCGCGAAACCCCCACCCCGTGCTGATACACCTTGTGGAGACGTCCCGCATACCCAACCTGCGGCGGATGGACATAGCCCGCTGCCACGTAACGGGAGCCGGGTACGGGCAGCTCGCAAGCGAACGCGCCCACGTGAGGCTTGAGAGAATAGCCTGCGTTCTGCGCTCGGGGGACGTGATAGATACCAAGATAAAAGGATACGTGGCCGGAGAGGACGGAAAGACGGGGATCCGGGGGCGGCTCGTTTCGAAACAGGGAAAAATACTCTTGCGCGGGATTCTGTCCGGCTTTGCCTCCGGTTTCGGCGGGGCCGTCGAGAGCTCGAACTCAACCGCCGGAGTGGTCGCGGGCGGAACGTTCACGGTAAGCCGTAGAAGCTCACAAGACCTGGTGAAAACGGGTATCGGTGGAGGAACGGGGAAAGCCGGAAAACTCCTTGCGGAATATTACCTCAAGCTCGCCGAAGAAGTGTTTCCGGTAATAGAGATAGACGCCGGACGCCGCGTCGACGTGATCATAACCGAGGGAACGGAACTTGCTCCGAGAAAAACCACCTACGGTTACAGCAAAAGTGAGGGGGAAAGATGAGGGGATTTGGCCTGCTCCTCTTGTTTCTTGCCCTGTTCGCGGCCGCCTGCGCCGGCGGCTCGTCGCGCTACGGCTGCCCGGCGAAATCCGGCTATTCGTGCAAAAGCGTCTCCGAAGTTTACGCCGAGGCAACTTCGGGGCGCAATAGCGCAGAGGGTCCTTTCTACGAATTCCCAGGGAATAAAAAAAGCGCACGAGCGGCCGGGGACACAAGGAAAAATCCTACGAAGGGCAAACGGTTCCGCTCGGGGAAGGATAAGAGGAACCGAACAGACAACGGGGAAGCCGGAGGGGCAGAGGCCGAGGAGGAGAAAACGATGCCCGTTTATCTCCCCCCACGCGTGATACGCCTTTGGATAGCTCCGTGGCAGGACGCCCACGGCGTCTTTCACTCTGAAAAATACGTGTACCTGCTCGCAGGCAAGGGACGGTGGGCGCTTCGGGGAAAAACGGTTCCGCTCGGGGAGCCCGGAGAAGAGTATCCCGGGGAAATACGCCTTCGGGGAACGGAGAGGGCTCCCTGATGGGCGTGGCTAAAGAGCGGCTCCTCGAACTTGCCGGGAGGGATTCGCTTTCCTGTTACCTCCCCTACGTTGCCTGGGAGGAAGGGATGTACGTGCTGGCCGATGCGTCGCTCGGTTTCATGTGGGAGATAAACCCGCTTCTTTTCGCCGGGGAGGATGCAAAAAGGATACTTGGCGGACTGCTCGGCGACCGTGTTCTTCCCCCAGGCACCTCGGTCAAGTTCCATGTGTTCGCCTCGGAACTCATTTCCCCGTTTTTCCCTGAGGAAGGGTCGGCGGAGAACGCGGAGAACAGAGTCTGCCGGGAGATCGCCGCCGAGAGAAAGCGGCTTTACACCCAGGATATGCGCGCGCGAGTCGGGGTTCCCGCAAGGGATTTCCGGTTCCTTGTATCGGTAAGGATTCCGCCCGGTTTCGGGAACGGCAAAGTAACCGAATCAGTATGGGACAAGCATACAGAAAGCGCCCGGAAGCTCGGGGCAAACGTTACGGGCGTCCTTAACTCGGCCCAGCTTTACCCGCGCGACTTTCCTCCCGAAGAACTTATCCTCATCCTTCGGGAAACGCTTAATCCCGATGCGCGCTGGTACGACGACCCTTACTATCTGAGTAAGCCCGGCGCCCTTTACAATCAGGGGGAGGAAATAAGGAACCAAGTAATAGACCGCGAGACGATGGTAGAGGTACGGGAGGGAGAGATAACGCTTGGGGACGCGCGGCTTCGGGGATACTCCCCCGCTTCCATGCCCGAGTACTTTTCGCTTAACGAGTTCCACGAGCTGCTGGGGGATCCGCTTCGTGGACTCTCGCAGATTCCGGCGTATTTTTTCCTGCAGGCGGGGTTTGTAATCCCGGAGCGGAAAAAGACCTCCCAAGTCAGGGCAAAGGCCGTCATGGTGAAGCAGCAGAGTTTCGGGCTCATTACGAGGTTCATACCGAGGCTAAGGAAAAAAGCGGAAAACTTTGATTTCCTGGTAAACGCGCTTGAGGACGAGGGACTGGTAATGGGGTCGCTCAGCCTTTTTCTTAAGACCCGAAGCGAGGAGGAGGCAGAGCGGGTAAAGGAGATGGTAACGGGAATATGGAGGGCCCGGAACTTCGATCTTCGCGAGGAGAAATACATACTGCTTCCCCTTTTCCTTGAAAGCCTTCCACTCGGCGCAGAACCCTCCCTTACCCGCCTTCTTCGGCGGAACTCAACCATGCAGACCTCGGCCGGGGCCTCCATACTTCCCGTCATGTCGGACTGGAAGGGAACAGGTTCGGGACCCCTAACCTTCATATCGAGGAGAGGACAGATAATGAAGCTTGACCTTTTCAGCTCGGCTTCCAACTACAACTGCGCAGTGTTCGCCCAGTCGGGCGCGGGCAAGTCCTTTCTCATCTCGGACATGATCACAGGGTATCTCTCCGAGGGGGCGCAGGTATTCGTAATAGACATAGGCCGCTCCTACGAGAAGCTCTGCGGCCTCATGGGCGGAGAGTTCGTGGTGTTTGACGAGAAAAGCGAGATTTCGCTTAACCCATTCTCGCGCGTGACGGACATAGACGAGGACATGGAGCTTCTAAAACCCCTTTTCGCCCAGATGGCCTCTCCTTCTGAGAAAATAGGGGACCTCGGGAAATCGCTTCTCGAGGAAGCGATCAAGAAAGCCTGGGAGAAGCGCGGCCCCGAGGCGCGGATAGACGACGTTGTGGAGGCGCTCTCCTGTATCTCCGATCCGCACCGCAGGGCAGAGGACCTCGCGCACATGCTCTACGCCTACTCCTCCCGGGGGCAGTACGGGCGGTTTTTCGAGGGCCCGTCCAACCTCTCGTTTGAAAACGACCTTAACGTGCTTGAGCTTGAGGAACTTAAGGCAAAGCCCGAGCTTCAGACGGTGGTGGTGCTCATGATCATATGGCACATAGAAAGGGAGATGTACCTCGGGAGCAGGGAGCGGCGAAAGCTCGCGATAATAGACGAGGCGTGGGACCTTCTCGGCGGGGGATTCTCAGGAGAGTTCATAGCGCACGGATACCGCAGGGCCCGAAAGTATAACGGCGCTTTTGTTTCCGTGACCCAGAGCCTGCTTGATTTCTACAGGGCGGGAGACCTCGGGGAATCCGTGCTTGAGAACTCCGCCTGGATGTTCATGCTGCGCCAGAAGGGAGAGAGCGTTGAGGAGATAAAGAAGGGAGGGAAACTTCTTTTGGGGGATTACTTCGGGGAGCTTGTCTCTACGCTTTCCACGCGCCCCGGGGAGTTCTCAGAGGTGTTCATATACAACAGCGAGCGCGGCATGGGTCTCGGGCGACTTGTCGTGGATCCTTTTTCCTACTGGACCTACACAACCAATCCCGACGACGTTTCTCTGCTAAACGGCTTTATCTCGGAGGGTCTCCAAGTGCACGAGGCGATAGAGAGATGCGTCAGGGTTTCGCAGAAACGATGAGAAAAGTCGGGTTTTTGGTTCTGTTAGCGGTTTTTTCTGTTTCGACTGTTTTTGCGGTTTTCTCCTGCGCAACGGATAAACGGGAGGAAAAAGTGGTTTTCATAGACCTTGAGACAGTTATCTCGGAGGAGAAAAAAAGAATATTCTCAAGGGTGCTTCGCGGGGAGTTCTCGCGCGAGGAGGCTGAAGACCGGGTCGGGCGGTTTTTCATACGTTTCGGGGAGGTGCTGGCTAACTACGAAAAGGAAGGGTACCTCGTGCTTGACTCAAAATCGGTTCTCGGAGGCGGGAGGGACATAACCGGGGAGGTGCTCGAGGAGCTATCCGTGCGGGGGCGGGAGGGTGAATGAGCTTCTGCGGGGTTGCCTTGGGGCGCGGGGAGCCGTTTTGGTTCTCTGTCTCTGTCTAGTTCTCTTAGCGGCCTACCTGTCGGGGGTGCGTCTCTCCTTTAACATCTCAGGGTCGCTTCCCTGGAGGGTGTTTCTTACGATGCGGTGCGGAGAGATTTCCTGCGGGCCGCGGAGCATAGGACTTTTCCGCCTTAACGTACAAAATCCCTACTGGGATTACGGGGCGGTTTTCGCAAAGAGGTTCGTCGGCTGCCCGGGCGATGAGCTTCGGACGGAAGGAGCCGAGTTCTACTTAAACGGCAAGAGAGTCGCCGTCGCGAGCGGGCACGATTCCAGAGGGGTCGCCGTCTCTAGCTTTCGGTTTAACGGGGTGATTCCCGCCGGCAGCTATTTCGTTCTGGGAGACGGAGAGAAAAGCTATGATTCAAGATACTGGGGGTTCGTTAAAAAATCATGGATAGTCGGACGTGGGTTTCCTTTGCTTTAGCCGTGGTTTTTCTTTTTGCATCGCCGGTGGCATGGGCACAGTCTTCAGGAAAGGATCTCGGGATTCACGGAAAACTCTACGAGATAAAGGAAGAGGACATGCTTTCCTACGTAAAGAGGAAGGCCGGAGAAATCGACTTGCAGGCACTTCGGGAAAGCATGGTGAAAAAGATTGAGGAATCTTACGCGGAGCACTCTTTAGTTTCCCTTGACGTACCGTCAGCCACGGAGGAGCGGGTGCGTTATATCGACCCTTCGGTGGTAGTGCGCAATCCACTCTACGACCATACGGGAAAAATGATTTTCCCCGCGGGGACCGTGAATCCGCTTGATCACATATCGCTTTCAAAAAGCATCCTGGTACTGAGAGAGGACCAGATAAAAAGAGCGCTTGAGAAAGTAAGCGGAAACGGAGAAAACCCGATTTTACTACTCACAGACGGTGATATCCAGAGAGCTTCATCGCTTGCGAGTCAGGCCGTATACAAGGCAAGTCCTTTCATGCTCATAAGGCTTCAGATAGAAAAAGTGCCGTCGTTCGTAACCCAGAAGGGGAAAAGACTCAAAGTGAGAGAGATAGTTTTAAAGTAATCCCGGGCAGAAGTGAAACTTTCTACACACAAACAGCAAACATAAGTTCCTGTAAACAGAAAAATATTTAACGCTTGAAAATTTATTTCTTAATTCTTAACTCGCAAGAGATACAGATAGAATGGTCAAAAAACTGGGCAATCTGAGCTTTTCTATAACTCGGAATAATCAGCAGGACATTACATGCTCCTAACTTATTTTGATGAGGTGAAATACGAAGAGGGTAAACAACCCTATTATTGGATTGGGGGAATTGTTGCTACAGCTGAAATGGTTCGGAGTTTGGAGAATGCCGTAAACAAACTCTCGGAAGAATGCTTTGACGATGGCACGCTATCCAAAGACACAGAATTCCACGCAAAAGAAATATTTCACAGGAAGAGGGCATTCAAGTGTTGGAAAAATATCGAAGAACGTATGAATATTCTGATTCAACTAGCCAATATTCTGAACAGCCAACCTGAATTAGCAAAAATATATGTCAGACTAGAGCCAGCAAAAATGATCTCAGAAAACAATATTGAAGACAAAGCATTTATGTTCTTTGTTGAAAAAGTCGATGCGTATTTAAAATCGCAAAAATCGCCTGGAATGCTTATAGGTGACAGAGAAAATGAAATAGTATCTAAAAAATTCGCCGAAACCCTATCTGGTTATCGAACACATGGTACTCCATATCAGTTCGGCAGAGAATTAACCCATCTTATTGATACAGTACATTTTACGAATTCGCATCATAGCCGAATGTTGCAGTTAGCTGATTTGTACGTCTGGCTGTTACAACTTCGCGCCAATTCGGATCCAGAGTCATATCCACACAACTTATTGATAAATCATGTAAGAGAAAATACAGATATTTTCAGCCCTAAAAAATATAAGATATGGCCGACCGATCAATCTTGGTATCAGGTAGAGAATAACTAGAGGTGATGTGTGAAATTTTGTGTCAAGGAGTTGAGAAGTGCTCACCGTGATTAGTAACCCAACTCTAATTGATGATAGTGTTCTAATTTTTTCGCGAATTTAAGTTTTCGACATTTCTCCATCCTCAGGAAAACGCTGAAGAGCAATCCCTCTCTCAGATTAGTAGTTTTCTTGGGAAATTACATGCTTTTTACCCAAAACAAATGAAAGAAACTTAACGCTGATGAGTTATAATTCCCATTGGAATTATGACTGCTTACAAGAGAAGACTATATAGCATACTGAGTTTCTCACAGCCTAACTTGCGAAAAATTCTTGGCATTTCTTATGTATATGGGATAAATGCACTAGACGAAAAACAAGGTCTTCTCCGGCTAGCTTAAAACTCTAGGAGAACGCAAATAGAATGTCCGCTTCCGCAGATAAAAACATCTTTCAAGAACTGGAAAAAACCTTCGAAGAATGCTCGTCTGACGGCTGGGACGGCGAGAGAGCGAAACCAATCTCAAAAGAGGTTCTCCGAAACGCCATAATCTTTCTTGAATCCTTTCGCCCTGAAGTCGAGCCGCCGCAAATAGCGGCTGAACCTGACGGAGCGATCTCCTTTGAGTGGTACCGGTCCCCCGAGAAAGTGATTTCAGTCAGCATTAACCCCGGCGGGCAATTTTATTATGCTTCCTTATTCGGCACACAGCAAAAACATGGAAAGGGTTCCGTCTCCTCTGGCATTCCAGATGATCTGCTGGCATTAATAGTAGAGGTTAGTGGCATCATACCGCCAGGGGAACAGTCCTGAGATGATCCTCAACGGCTTTGATCACATCACCGGACAACGGAAGATTCACCTTTTCCGAATGCCAGTACTGATGAAACAACGCGACGGTTTCACGCGCCGTATCCAGAACAGGCTTCTCCGGCAGCAGGGCCTTGGCGGCAAGATGGGCAAGCTCGTCCTCTGAATAGCCGTCAAACCGCTTTGTCCGGCTGAATTTCAAAGCGGCTTGGTCGTCCTTGATGTAGGCGATCGTCGAAACAAAATCATAGGCCGGCGCCAACGCCGCATTGCGCCTGTCAGGATAGATAAGCGACCAGTTCTTAAGGTGCATGTCGGCATTGCCGATAAGCGTGTTGAAGGTCAGGCGCCTGATAAACTCGGCGACGTCCTCCTCGCTGCCTTCGGCCCCGACCACTGCGGCAATGTTGCGCGCGCTGGCCTTTTTATACTTATCCTCCGGGTAGACACCGAAAACCTGCGCGAAGTCCTCAACGTGAACCGCGCCGCCGTCATCTGACCGATCAAAGCGCTTGACGGCAAGCGCCTGTCCGCTTAAGCGAGAGATATCTTCGGGCAGGTTCCCGATCGCATCAACGCCGATAAGGCGTACCTCCGGCACGTTTATGCCGACGAGCCGGGCAAGCGTCATCATCGAAAACTCGTTCTCGGGCACGTCCGCAAAATGAAGCGAGGGCAGCTTGACTATCCATGAACCTCCGACGCCCCTGGCAGGAAGGGTAAGGCCCCCTCTGGGGTCCTCGGCGGCTGAAAACTTAAGCTGCACGCCCGCCAGGGAAAACCGAAGCGCGTTCTCGCGCCGACCGTCGCCAGGGTCATCATCGGAAGAGTCCGACGGCCACATCTCGCCACCTGAGGGTCTGACGGCGACCGCTCCCGGCAAGTCCATGCCAAGCGCCCATAGCAGGAAGAACTCGCGGTCGGGCTTCACGCCGGCGCGCTGCGCAAGATAGGAGCGCAGGCGCCCTTCCGGCAACAAGTTGGAAAAAAACGGTATCGCCCTCGTCTGCGTGGGCCGAAACTCGGTAATCAGCTCCCCGAAGCGGTCCTTGAACCCCAAACTGATCACGGGCCTTGCGGCATCCCGGATATAGGAGTCATTGAAGGCGAATAAAGTACGGTCGCCGCCGACGCGGGTCAGCGTGCCGACGGGGTCGCCGTGAAGCAGGACATCCAGGACATACACGTCAGTCATGCTCTTCCTCATCAAGGCTGTAGAGCGGCCGCGGGGTTCTACTATCTCCCAACGCGTCCGCGAGGCTTCTGCGCACAAGCGATTTTACGGGGGAGAGAACCTTGCGCGGGACAAGCGCGAGTTCCAGATCAAGAGCGCGGGCAAGCGCTACCAGGCTTGAGAGCCTGAGGTCGACCGTACCGTTCTCTATCTTCGAGATATGACCCTGCGGCACACCCGCCTTCCTGCCCAGTTCACGCTGGCTGAGCCCCTTTGCCTTACGAGCCTTTCTCAGCGCAAGGGCAATATGTTCGGTCGTATATTTCATTTTAATATTTAATTCTATATCGAAAATAGCTTTCTATATAATTTAATATATCATGTAGAGAAAAAAGAGTAAGATTTAATCTGTTAATCTATATAATATATAGTATCTGATATATTATTAGATATCAATATCGGGCGCACGCGGAAATGTGGGGGCTATGACAAATTTTTTCCACCGCGCGGATATCGAGATATCCTCCCGCACGCTATTCCCCGACCCAAACGGGCAGGACGCATCTCCCACCCGATTAGTAACAACCTTTCGGCACTTATACCTGTTGCATTTCTAGGTAAAACCCGCTTATAATTGTTATTGTCATGAAAAGGGTTCTGCTAATCGTCGCGCTTTCGGTCTGTATCTGGCCGTCAGGCGCTTTCGCGGGCGACAAGCCGCCTGACGATTCCAAAAAACATCCAGGGAGAACAGAAGCGGCCGCGCAGCCCGCAGATGTGCCCGGCGCCAAATCAAAGGCGTTTATACATCCCGAAACGGGAGAAATCCTGACCCACGAGCAGTGGCAGTCCCTAGGCATCGAAAACGACGAAGCCGCCGCGGCCCTATCCTCATCCGACGCCCCCGAGACGGAGAACACCCCGACTGTGCTTCAGGGCAGGCAGATCGATCTTGGAAACGGAGATTACGTCATAGTGGTCGACGTTCCCGATTCTGAGAGAATCGAAACCAAGGCGTGGTTCGACGAGGAGGGAAAAGCCCATATTAAATGCAACCATTAAGCGTCGCCAAGATTCTCCCCGGGATTCTTTTTCTCCTGCTGGCCACCTTCGCTCCGTCACTCCCCTGCGTAGCGGTCACGATTGAAGAGATATACGACGATGACGCAGGAGAAGGGTTCCTTGACGGAACCGACCTTACGCAGGCCGAGAAGGATTTTCTCGCCACGCGCGGAAACAACGCCGAAACCCGCGGGGAAGCAAGGAAAAACGCCTTCGAGCACGCAACTTCCATTCTCGAAAGCAGACTTACCAACACCAACACGATCAGGATAAGCGCGAAATTCGTAATCTTTGACGGCCAGGAAGACTCGAATGATCCGGACCGGTGCGGGACACTGACTCCAGGAACCTCTACGATCGCTACCACGGGGCCGAGAGGCTACGGCTATCCCGGTGGCAGGTTTGACGAAGGAGATGCAAACAACCCAGGGCTTGGAACGGCTTATCCCTACGCGCTTTTCGAAGCCCTTTCAGGGCAAGAGTTCAACGAACAGAAAGCCGATCTCTCTATAAGATTCAGCAAGTGCATTCCGTTTTATTACGGATTTACGGAATCGGTGCCGGCCAATCAGATAGATTTCATTCAGATCTCTCTGCACGAGGCCATGCACGGGCTCGGATTTCTCGAGTATGTAGAAGACGACGGCAGTTTCCCGTTGATAGTGATTAATATCACGGAAACGCTAAACGGTATAATTATTGACCAGCGACAAGCCACGATAAGATCGCGGACGATCTATGACGAGCAGCTGTACTCGGAAACGGATGACGATCTTTTCATAGACCTTACAAACAGCGAAAGAGCGGCGGCGATCATCTCCGGCACCGGCCTTCTCTGGGAAGGAACCGACGGCGGGAGAAACCCCTGCAGTTACGGGCAGCGGATGGCCGAACTCAAAACAAGTTCCGCCAAGTCTCAGGACGGTAAGCCTCGGCTCCACGCCCCTTCCCCTTACGACCCCGGCGGAAGCGTTTCGCATCTTCACGAGAACGCGGGGGATCTCATGGAAGCCCTCTATCCCACTCCGAGGAACATGGACCTTACCCTAGGCATGCTGAAGGACATGGGCTGGGGGGTAAGCGCCAATGGTTTCCCGTCTGACTGCGAACCGTCAGGGATCACGGTCACGCCGGAGGCGGGACTCGTTACCACGGAGGCGGGCGGGGAAGCCAGGTTCAAGGTAAAACTCGATTCAAAACCCGCAAGGAACGTTACGGTCTCGGTAACAAGCAACGATGAATCCGAGGGAGTCCCCGACCCGAACCCGCTTGAGCTTACGTTCACTCCCTCGACCTGGAATACGCTGCAGGTAGTGGAGGTAGTGGGAGTCGACGACGGATTGCAAGACGGTCCTCAGGACTATGACGTGGAACTAAAAGCGGACAGCGACGACAGGTTCTACGCGGTCATAAAACCCAAACTCGTGTCCCTCAGAAACGAAGATGATGATTCGCTCCTGGAATTTTTTATTGGCAACGCAGACGCGGAGGAAAAAGACGGCGTTCTGGATTTTGTCGTCGACCTGAGCGATACGACCGCCGCCACCGTGACGGTCCAATACGCGATAACGGGCGGCACGGCGCAGGAGGGTGTGGATTATGTAGTGGCGCCTCCAAACGCCACCATTACGCTTGCCCCGGGGGAGAAGGAAACGACAATCAGCGTGCCCCTGATCTACGACAACCTCGATGAGTACCCGGATATGGAGACCTTGACCGTAACCCTAAGCAATCCGCAAGGCGCGACATTCGCGCAAAACGGCTCTACCGCAACCGGCACCATAAGGGATAGCGACCAGGCGACCCTGCGCATTGACGACGCAAGCGCAGGGGAGGACGCAGGCACCATGAACTTCACAGTGCGTCTCAGCCCGCAAAGCGTCCGGACCGTGACGGCACAATACACGATAACGGACGGCACGGCGCAGGAGGGCGCGGACTACGAGGCGGTTCGAAACGGCATCGTTACGTTCGCCTCCGGGGAGTCGCAAAACTCGATAAGCATCACCCTGATCGATGACGGCGAGCGAGAAGCAAACGAGACCCTGACGGTCGTCCTAAGCGGTCCGCGAAACGCCGTGCTAGCACAAAACGGCGGTACCGCGACCGGTACGATAAGGGATAACGACCAGCCGCCACCGCCGCCGCCGCGACCACCGCCGCCACCGAACAACCAGATCACAGAGAATACGCAATTGCCGCCTGGCACGCCGCCGGCACAAGAGCCTGCGGAAAATCCGCAGAAGCCGCAAGAGCGGCCGCCAGCCACCCCCCGACCGCCAAGCGCGGGAGCGGAGAGCGGGGGCGGGGGATGCGCCATTGCTTCGGGCGAGGGAGCGGACCATACCGTAAGTACGCTGCTTAATCTGCTTCCGGCTGTATTCGCGGCGTTTTCGCTACTCAGCCTGAAAAACCGCGGAACCGCGGGATAAAAAATCCCCCCGGTTCCATAAAGCGCGTATGCCGGGGGGGCCGCAATCAAGCTAATCCGGTTTTTCTTGCCTTCTTTCCTGTTTTGTATTACATTATCATTATTATGTCCCGAAAAAGAATGCTCCTTGTGCTTCTTCTAGGCGCTCTGCTCATGGGTGCCACGAGGGAGGCCGCGTCGTCGGCCAAATGCGGCGGAAGGTTCTTCAACCCCGTCTCAGACGTCGACTGGGGTGCTATGTTCCCGATAAAAATAGGGGGAATAAAGGTAACGCCGGGGGAGGGAACGGATACCGTGAGTCGTTTCCCGCTTTGTTTCTGCGGGTCTCCGGTTCCCCGCGTGGGAATAAAGGTTTCGTTCTGGGAGCCGGTAAAGCTCGTCGAAGTCGTAAGGCACCCCGGATGCTTCCCTTCGCTCGGGGGCCGCAAGCTCCCCCTTCCCTCCTTCGCCATGGCCGGGGCGTACGGAGAAGGAGGCGGCCAGCGAGGAGACAGGACTTCCTTTCTTCACGTCCACCACTTTCTCTACCCGGTGTTCTCGGTGCTCAACCTTTTTTCAAGTTTCGGGTGCATGACCCAGGGAGGGTTCGATCTCGCCTACCTCACGGCGTTTGATCCTCTCTGGAGTAACGATGAGCTTTCGTTTCTGCTTCACCCCGAGATAGCGCTCGTGGCAAACCCCGCGGCCCAGGCTTCGTGCGCCGCAGACGCCGTGGCCGCCGCCGGGGGATTCGGGATAAACGAGCTTTTCTGGTGCGCAGGGTCATGGGGAAGCATTTACCCGCATACCGGGAACAACGGGGCCACGGGAGATCTTCCGGCAGTCTATGCGCTTTCGGCCGTAAAGCTGCTCGCGAAACTGCATAACGAACTTCTGGCGTTTAAGACCACGGGAGAGGGCTCTCTGTGCGCCGCGCGACCCCACCGCGTGATAGTGAAAGACCAGTACAAGCTTCAGCTCGCGTTTCCCAAGAACACGCGGGCGTTTCCGATAGGAAGGGTGACGGCCCGCTGGGCCCCCGGCAAGTGGTATCCCGCGCGGGGAGAGGACTGGGTATGGGTGCTATGGAGAAAAAAAGACTGCTGCCTGCTCTGATCGCGGTGGCGCTCGCCGTATCGGGGGCGGCCGCCTCGCCCGCGGAAGATCCCTCTTCAATCCGGGGAGTGAGAACCGAACCCGGCGAAGCGGAACTTTCCCGCACGAGGGAGCTTCTCGGGAGCCTGCGGGAACCCGACATGGCACAAGCGCAGAAAACGCTTTCGGAGATAAAAGGAAATTCCCCCGGAGAAAAAAAGGTGACGGAAGAAATAATGAAGCTTCTTTCGGTTAAACCCGCGCCCGGGGCGGTCTCCCCTGAAGAAAACGCGGCCGCGCAAAAAGAAAAACCGAAACTTTTTTACTTTTTTTCATTCTCGATGCCCCACCCTTCGCTTCGCGAGGCGGCACGGGAGAGCGCGACCACTGGCGCGGTGATGGTTCTTAGGGGACTCTCAGAAGCAGATCTCGGGGAAACCGTCTCGCGCATATCGGAGGTCATCGGGAAGACCGAGGCGCAGGTGTGGATAGATCCACTTCTTTTCGAATGTTTCTCGGTCGAGTCGGTGCCGCAGCTCGTGCTTGCCTACGGCCATTTGCCGGGAGAAGGCTGCGAAGCCCTGCACCACATAAAGGTCTCGGGAGACGTATCGCTTCCCTACGCCCTCGGACTCATGGGAAAGGAGGATCCAAATGCCGGAGCATTTATCAAACGCCTTACGGAAAACGGCTTTTATGACGATTAGTCTTCTGCTGCTGCCTGCTCTTGAGGCTCGCGCCGTGGAGGATTTCGAGGCGGGCCTCGAAGAGGGGCGGCGCCACGGCGAGGAAATACTCTCCCGCCACTCAAGCGTGCTACGTCCTTCGGACATCCCACAAGACTCGGTTCCGGGCTACGGGGCGGGGACCCAGCAGGAACTTCGCGGCGAGGGATCGCGGTGGACGGAAAATCCAGATCGGATGAGAACCGAGGCCGAAGACGCGATACAGGACGGGAATCCAACCACTTCCGACGCCCCCGGCTTTCTTAAACAAAGCTCCGCGCAAAGACCCGTATTCACTATAGACCCCGAAACGGATCCCATGATCCGGAATTCCAAAGAGGCGATCGAGAACCCCTCCTCCCAGTGCGAAAAGGAAGAGGTGTGCACCGAGTACGCCGAGAGTTCCTGGAACGAGCGGGAGGAGTGCTATGACCAGGCTACGCTTCAGAGGGTCTCCTGCAACGTGAGAAAGACCGTAACCGTAACCGAGAACACCGAAACCTGGAGATACATGACCCTCGAGATAAACCGAAACGACGGGGGCGTCGGGTTCTCGGCAAGCATAGACACAGACGGCGACGGCTCCGCGGACGTAAGTCTCTACTCCCCCGGGTGCCTTGACAGACGAAGCGGGGACGTGTGGGGCGATTTCGGAGGATTCACTCTGGGCGGGTCTTACTGGAGGGGATGCTTTACTCTCGACGCCTCGGGAAGCTTCACCCCGGCACCAAACGAGAGATGCGTATCGGCCTTCGGGCAAACGGCCGCCTCGGGAAGACTTCCGCTAGGAGACAGCCAGAACCAAAGGCTCCAGAGCGTCCTCTCGGGAGCCTTAAAGGCAAAATTCCCCCCGCCTCCGGGCTCACAGGTAAGCGGGACGGTTGAAGCCAGATGGGGAAGAGCTAGGCGATGCCGCGAGGGAGACGGCGACGGAAACGGGTGGAGAGTTTCGTACACGGCCACCGTAACCACTTACGCAACGGATATCGAGACCGATGACCGCTGCGGGGACCACGAAGGGAACAGAAACTGCGAGCCCGCCAGGAGCCGCTGCCTGGAAACTGCCCAGACCCCGGACGGAGAAACCGTCTGCGCAGACATGGAGCGAACCTACCTCTGCGCCGGTTCTCTGGTGAAAGGCCCTGACTGCGCCGGGCTGCGGGCTGACGGCTGCTACCAGACCGGGGCGCGCTGCGTCATGCGCTTTGGGGAACATCCAGAACTTCAGGACCCGCCGGGAGCCGACCTGGGAGCGTGCCTTATCCATGAAAACATCTACACCTGCCCGAGAAACATAAGCCTCTGCCGCCGAAAAAGCGTCACGTTTGACTGCGACGGCGAAATCCGCTGCGCTTCGGGGGACGACTGTTTCGATACCTCAACGGAGCAGAGCGTCGATTTCCCCAGAGTGACCTCACGCATGGCCATGCTCGCGGACATGGAGAGGTGCCTCGCGACGACCCGGGAGGGGGAGAGTTCCGCCGAGGGCTACGGACCCATCGAAGTTGACGGCACCACAGGGGCGACCGCGGGGCCGATTGACTGCACGGACACCTCGGGCGGGGAAGTGACTATATTCAAGGGAAAGCGCTACCGCTGCGATCTCAATCTCGCGGGATTCATTCAGAACTGCTGCCGGAAAAAAGGGCTTTTCTCGGGTGCCTGCCCCGCTGCCACGAAGGAGCTTCGCGCGAGGAGGGACGAGGCGCGGGCCTGCCATTACGTCGGAATCCACAAGAAAAAAGTGCTAGGGGTCACCCTTAAGAAAAGAAAAGTGTACTGCTGTTTCAATTCCAAGATGGCGAGGGTAATCCACGAGCAGGCAAGGGGACAGCTAATAGAAAAAGGGCTCTGGGACACGTCCCAAAACGGCGGCTGGGGCGGAGCCAAGAATCCGTTTTGCGGAGGCATGAGCGCGCAGCAGCTCCAGAAAATAGATTTTGACGCAGTGGATTTCTCGGAGAGCTACTCAGAGCTTCTTGACGCGGCGGATCTCCCGGACCTTGCCGGTTCGACCCAGGGAACAGAAGAGAGCATCGAAGAACTCTGCCCGGAGGATTCAGATTCGCTTAGCTGCGGGGAGGAGGAGCAGTGAGAGTTGCCCTTGCGACGCTTGCCGCCATGTTTTTTGTTTTCTCCATCGAACCCGCGGCACCCGCAGAACCCTATTTCGACCAGAAGGAGAGGGGGTGGTTCTGGTACGAGCCTTTTCCCCCGCGTGGAGAGGATAAACAACCCGAAAGCCGGGAAAAACAGATGACGGTAGAGCAAATAAGAAAAAGGGGAGAGAGGCTTTTTGAAACCGCCCTTTTATCTCCTACCAGAGAAAACGTGAAAGCGTATATGAAGCATCAGAAGAGGGTGCTTGAGCGAAGCGAGGAGTTTGCGCAGGTTTGGAAGAGGGTTCTCTGGGAGAGCCCAGCGCTTGACACAACGGTAGATCATCCCGTAAGCGCGGCGGGGGCAGAGATATCGAGGAGCCTTAGAAGAAGCGCGCGTGACGCGGTGATCGAGAGAATATCCCGCGTAGGAAAGCTCGTTTTCTTTTTCCGCTCGGACTGCCCGTTTTGCCGCGGACAGGCAGAGATAATAAAAACGCTTGAGAGAAGACACGGAATCGAGGTCCTCGCGGCGTCGCTTGACGGAAGGGGGCTTCACCCTCTCTACCCCCGCTTCGTTGACGGCGCGGCGCAGGCCGCTCGCCTCGGCGTCGAGCGGGTGCCCGCGCTTTTCCTCTTCGTTCCCTCGCGCGCGAAGATCGTCCGGATAGGCACGGGCTACCTAACGCTTGGCGAAATAAGACAGAGACTTCACGTTGTGGGAGAAGAGATCCTCGGAACGGGGCGAGGCACCGGCGAAAAGCTTTTCTCGCTAAATGGGGAAGGAGAATGAAAAAAGCATTTTCAGCCGCAGTCCTTTTTTTCTTCCTTACTTTTTCTCCCGGGGTCTGCTTCGCCGACCTGGGGAGCGAGGTCCGCGGCATGTTCGACCGCCTCGGGCTCTCGGGAACCGCCACCCCCGCAGGGGTTTACGAAGGGCAGTCAAGAGGATTCATAACAGGGGGCTCGGTCTCCGTCAGGCTTCCCAACGAAACCGTGCAGCCGCTTTCCGTGAGCCTCCCCCACCTCCGCTCCGGGTGCGGCGGGGTGGATCTTTTCCTGGGGGCGATCTCCTACATAAGCGCAGACGACCTTATACGGAAAATGAAAACCATAGGGACCTCCTTCGCAAGCTACGCGTTCATGATGGCGCTTAAGACTCTATGCTCCCCGTGCGAGAACATAATGGAAAAGCTCGAGGCTGCCTCCCGGGCCGCAAACTCCCTGAGCGTCAATACCTGCAGGGCGGGGGAGAGCCTGGCCGAGGGGATATTCGGGGAAGGGGGAATAATCAGGGGAGAGCAGGCGGGGCGATGCGCATTTGTTGGAGTAAAGCAGTCTCTTTTCACCGATCCCGCAGAAGGGCTCTCTGAGTGCCGCACCCAGAGCGGAATAACAAGCACCGTTGCGGACATAAACGCGGGTTCCGTAGCGCAGGACAAAGAACTGGTAAAGCCCGTAAGAAACAGCGTGTGGGAGGCCCTTCGGACAATCCCCTCAGCAAGCCTCTCAAAAGAACAGAAAGAGCAGATAATGAGCGTCACGGGAACCTTCGTCACAACGCAGACCACATCGGAGTACAAACCCCCGACCATAAGCCTCGACTATCTGGCCGGCGGTGGCGGCGCGGCAAGGGTTTATGACTGCGGGACAGACCCCGACTGCACTGCGCCCGCGGCGGTACCCGTCGGAGCTGATTTCAAGCCGTTCTCAGAACTTGTCTCGGAGAAACTCCTCGAGGCCCACACAGCTATAGTCGATAACCGCCGCCCGCGGGACGAGACGGTAAGATTTCTCGACGTCCTTCCCTTTCCCGCCTGGAAGCTTCTCTCCTCGGCCGGGGCGGTCGATCCCGAAATAGGCGGAACTTACGTATCCGCTCTCGCGAGGCCGATAGCCGTGTTCTCCACGGCGGCGTGGCTTGAGCGGGCGATGCGCAACCTCTGGAGCGGCGTCGGAAGCTCGGAGAGAAAGGGGACCCTCTCGGCCATGGACCGCAAAAAGATCGCCGAGCGGATGAGGATTCTTCGGGAAGAGATCTCGCTCATGATGGAGCAGGAAAACACCAAGATAGAAAAACTTGTATACGCGATTTCAATAATAGAGCATCTTGATTCCCGCTCCCCGATCGTGTTCGAGAGAAAAACCCGCAAGAAAGCGGGTGATGAGGTGATCCAGGGTGCCGACTGAAAAAACCACGCGGCGCGCAATTGTCCTTGCGGCAGTATTTTTCTGTTTCCCGGAGGCGGCGGGAGCACAGGGAACCTTCCAGATAGACACCTACGGAAACGGGCAGTTCATAGCAGAGGTTCTAAACTCCGTAGCGGTTCTCGCGGGCTCGGGGCTTCTGGGCCTGATACGCCTGGGACTCGTCGCGGGGATACTGCTTGCCGTTTTGTCCTCGCTTTTCGGGGGAAAGATGATGCCGGGCCACCAGTTCGCGCTCTCCATACTGATCTACATGATGCTTTTCGGGGTAAGGGTCGACATGGCGGTTTACGACAGGGTAACGTCGTACACCCGGGTGATATCCGCGGTACCGGCGGGAGTCGGCGTGTTCGCCTGGGCAACCTCAGGGGTCGGAAGCGGCCTCACGCGGGTTATGGAAACCGCGTTTTCCCTGCCCGATGCGCTTCGCTACTCGAAAAACGGCCTGCTTCGGGGCGCAGAACTTATAAAACGCTCTACCGCGTTTACGGTCGCAGAGCCGCACCTTGCAAACACCATGAGTTCTTTTGTCAGGGAGTGCGGTCTGAAAGGCGTAACCTCGGGACTGATACGTCCCGACGGCCTTGAGAAGTCAGCCGACCTTTTCTCCTCCATGGGCATTTCGAACTACCGCTTCGTCGAGCTCCACACAAACGTCTCCCTCCCCCCGGGCGCATACGCCTCCCCGCCGAGCGCGGGGGACTGCTCCGCGGCCCCAAGACCCATACTTGCCTACTGCGGTGAAGCTCACGCGGGAATAAACTCCTGCGTAAACGCCTACTATCCCGGATGGGCGGAGGAGCTCGCAGAGGAATCGGGTTTCGTCAACCGCCAGACAAACGTCACAAACACAGCCGACTTCACCGAGGCCCTTGCGGAATCGTACAGGGAGCTTGCCGGAATCTCGATGTCGGCAAAGGACATAATCATCCAAAACGCCATGATAAACAGCTACTCGCGCTCGGTTAAGTCGCTCGCGGTCGCCGGAGGTTCCGAGGCCTCACTTCTAAGCCTCTCGATCGCCGAGGCGCGGGCGAGGCAGAAAAACTCGTTTCTCGTCCTGGGAGAGATGGCCCGCCACACCCTTCCCTACATAAGGGGGCTCCTCCAAGGAATGCTCTACGGCATATTCCCCGCAGTAATCTTCCTCGCGATGACGCCGCTTGCGGCCCGTATAATTCCCGCCTACCTGATCGCGATGCTATGGACGGAGCTATGGAACCCCATATACGCCATAGTGAACCTGTTCTCAAACCTGAAGCTCAAAAGAGCGCTTGAGCCCTATACAGACGGCGCCCTCACCGTGATCTCCAGGGGAGCAGTCGTCCACGAATCCGACATGGCCATGGCGGTCGCGGGGCTTGCCGCCACCATAGTCCCCATGATCGCCTACTACGTCGTCTCCGCAAGCCAGCACGCCGTAGTCGGAGCCGTGCAGCAGTTCATGGGACCCACGCAGTCGATCGCGACCCAGACGGCGGGGGCCCATGCCGCGGGGAACATATCGCTTGGGAACGTGTCGGCCGCGACGGGGCGCTACGACACCCTGACCGCCAACAAATCCGACGTCGCGCGCGAGACCGTGACGGGAAACCTGGCAAGGCGCTACGACAACGTCTACGAGCAGGCGGCCTCAAGCGTGGGCGGGATGCGGATAACGGGGCGCGAAGGGGTGAGGTTCGCGGCAAGGGAGGAGCTTTCAGACACGGTGCGGAACATGGAGGCGAGCAGGGAGACGGTCACGGATTCCGCGGCGGCGGCGTCCGCGCGGGTCGTCGGGGCCTCGCAGGCGGCGACGGACGAGAAAAGCTACTCCGGGATCCTGGGCCTGTCGAGCTCCACCGGAGAGAAAAAGGATCTCTCGACCGTGCTCGAGACGGCCGAGGGACTCCAGGAGAAGTTCGGCCTCTCCCGCCAGGAGTCGCTTAAGATGTCGTGGGACACGGCAATGGTCTACGAGGCGGGAGCCAAGGCGGGAACTTCCGTCGGTCTTCCGGGCGGGGGATCCGGGGGTCCTTCCCTCGGAGCGGGAATAAAGGCGAGGGGCAAGCGGGAGACCGACGTAGGCGCCTCCGAGAGGTACGAGGAGGCCCAGGAGTTTGCCTCGAGTTCTAACTCCCGGGTGAATTTCTCAAGGGCCTTTTCCGAGCTTGAAAGCGCGGTTACCTCGAAACAGGCACAAGAGAGCCTCCAGTTCACCGCGCGGGACTCTGAAGAAGCGAGGACCGAGCTTCGCTCCGCCAGAAGCTCCCTTCAGGACTATTCCTCCCACAGGGAAAAAGCCGGGGCGTATTCGGAAGTGCTCTCGGGGGAGAGTTCGTTCGGCGCGGGTCTTGAGAGGGAGTACACACAGACGGTGTTCTCCGAGATGAGGGGCCAGGGCCACTCGGACGGCTACACCGCCAAGGGACTTACCGACCTTCGCGACGGAAGATACGATACGGAAGAGGCTGAAGCCGTTTCGGGATCGATACACAGGGTCACGGGCCTTTCGGATTTGGTCGGCGCGGGGAGCGGTCCCAGGGAATCGGTCGCCGCGATACCGGCAGACGGCTACGGACTGGGAGACGTACGCCGATTCGAGGTTGACGCGGAACAGACTTTCGGGGAATACAGAAAGTCCGCCACGGAAGCGGGCGGCGGGGGAATCGCGCAGACGCGAAGTTCGATAGAGGAGGATTCCGCGGCGCTAAGAGAGCGGGTAGCACAGGCACATGAGCGGGCACGGGGAGGAATCGAGGCAGGAGAGACAGAGACAGCGGAAGGCTTCGGGGCGGGACGGGCGGAGATACTGGAGGGCAGGGAGCATCTTCAGCGCTCCACAAAAGGGGTGCGGGAGCGCCTCGATAACACAAAATCGGAAAGCATCTCCCGTGAACAGAAAACGTCCGAAATCAAAAAGACGATTGAGAGCAGCCGGGCGCAGCAGCGGAAAAACGGGCCTGGCTGATACGGCCGGGACGCATTGTTTTTTATAAAATCGCGCATATGAGAATAACAAACCGTGGTTACTGCTCCTTTAGAAAAGACACCATGTCCCGAAGACCAATCGCCTCGACATCCCTCGCGACCGGGTAGCGGTCGGAGCCAGCGGTGACGACAAAGGATCGCTCGGGCTTAATATCTTCGAGGGCGTTTCTAAAACCTCTGGATAGAGAGGCGGAAAGGGAGTGCTTGATTTCGATTGCCCAAGGACCACGGCTTCCGGGAAGTTCAAGCACCAGGTCAACCTCCGCGCCCGCCGAGGTGCGGTAAAAGCTGGCTTTGGTTGCCGCCGACACCGCGGAAAGGAGATTTTCTATCACGAAGCCCTCCCAGCTCGCACCGACTACAGGATGACCGGCAAGGGAATTATGATCCATTATGCCTAGCAGGGCGTGGACGACGCCGCTGTCGCGCACATAGACTTTCGGCGATTTCACGAGACGTTTTCGGACATTGGCGTAAAACGGTCGAAGCCGGCGTACCAGCAGCAGGTCGACCAGCAGGTCTATATACCCCGTTACAGTCGGGGCGCTGACCGAAAGTCCTGAGGCAAGCTTTGAGGCATTCAGCAGAGTGCCTTGACTGTGAGCAAGCATCGTCCAGAGACGCTCAAGAGTCTCCGCAGGAATGCGCCTTCCGAACTGTGGGACGTCGCGCTCAAGACAGGTGCGGATAAAATTGCGGCGGAAGGCCAAACTGTCGCTATCATCTCGAGCGAGAAAACTGTCAGGGAACCCGCCGCGCACCCGAAGCGAGTTTAAAGAATCGTCGTCTCCCCCCACTTCAAGCACATTCAGCGGATTCAGTTCAACGTATTCTATTCGCCCTGCGAGGCTTTCTCTTGATTGTCTCAACAAGCCAATCGATGCCGACCCCAGAATCAGGAAACGTCCCGTCCGCCTGCCTCGCCGCTTTCCCTGATCAATCAGGCCACGCAGTTCAGAAAACAGTTCCGGCACGCGGTGAATCTCGTCAAGAATGACCAAGCGATCTTCATAGGGCTTGAGGAACAGAGCAGGATCTGCCAGCTTGGCACGGTCCGTGCGGGTTTCGAGATCGAGATACAGTGCGTCTGTCTTCCCGGTGACTTCAAGCGCAAGGGTCGTTTTGCCGACTTGGCGCGGTCCGATCAGAGCAACGACGGCCTGCCTGCCCAATGCTTCTTTTACCGTGCTGTGCACATGACGTCTTATCATTCTTGCATTTTAAAAGATGATCTTTTAATATACAAGGATATATCTCTATGCAACATCGATTACCCGTAAGCTTATACTGGTAATCTAAGGATAAATTGTTTATAATGCCCGACCGGAAACTCAAGCAAGGATCAAACAGTAATTTCAGTAAATTGAGTGATACTGAGAAAATCTCTTCCAAGAAAGACGTACGCTATCTGCCTTCTTACAGCGTCCCGGAAGCAGCTTTATATTTAAGGCTTCCAGAGTCCACTTTGCGCGCGTGGATTGGCAGACAAAGAAATTTCGAACCTCTAATTGCCCCTGCTCAAGAAAAACCCTTGGCGCTGTCTTTCATCAACCTAGTTGAAGCGTACGTCCTCGCTTCAATACGCAGAGAGCACAGACTCTCCATGAACAAGATCAGAAAAGGTCTTGATTTCATATCGCAAATGTACCCTTCCAACAATCCCTTGGCCGAAAAGGATTTCGAGACAGACAGACTATCCTTGTTTTTAAGGGAAGCTGGTCTCGTCTATGACATTTCCAGAGGAAGCGGGCAGATGATATTAGAAGACATCGTTAAAGAGTACATGCAAAGAATAGAAAGAGACCTCCACGGTCTTCCTATAAAGCTCTACCCGTTTTCAGGAACCGGAGAACCAGATGAACCTAGATCAATTCTGATCGATCCCAAGATTTCATTCGGTCGCCCGATCTTATCCAACATAAGCATCCCAGTGGAAATTATCGTCGAACGCTACAGAGCCGGAGAATCCATAGGAGAACTGGCCGGGGACTATGAATGCAACCAGGAAAGAATTGAAGAAGCAATCAGATGTCAATTATGGGAACAAGCCGCCTGAATCAATTACCTTCTTTCTAGATCGTGCGCTTGGAAAGCACACAGTCGCCAAGCGGCTGATTCAGGAAGGGGGGAAACTGAAAAAAACAGAATTTAAGGTAAAACACCTAGAGGACTTCCCCTATTTCAATCAAAGTACTCCTGACGAGGAATGGTTAGAGTTTGCCGGTGAAAAATCATTCGTGGTTCTAACTAAAGACAAGCGGATTCGCTACAGGGTTTCAGAAAGGATTATGGTCAAGAAACATTGTGTGAGAGTGTTTGCTTTAACCAAGGGAAACTGGACGGGGGAACAGATGGCTGAAATTTTCGCCAAGTCTTTAAAATCTATGCGTAACTTCCTCAAGAAAAATCCCGGACCTTTCATAGCCACCGTATCGAAATCCGGCAAAATAAGAAAAACTGATTTGTCGGATTAGCATCGCCCTAGCAGTTCGCCCCTTTCTGAAATCTCCGCTGATCAGCCTCCTCGGACGCATTATCCGCACGGCGTTATTCACTTATACTAGCCCACACCGGTAGCAAACTCAGGAACCGTGATATATGGAGAGAAAAGCGGTGTAAGTGAAACCGAACTGCATGAGCAGCAAAAAGGGAATCCAGATGAAAAATCCCATGTACGCCACGTACGCCACCTGGAACGTGAAGAAAAGCGAGAGGGCGACCTCGATAAAAGTCGTCACCCCTTTTGAAGAAACGTAAGCCGAGGTTCTCCACCCGTCCTTTCGGTTCACAACGGCGTACTTGGGCGTTCTCACAAAACCTGACGTCCTGCCGAAAACCGCCTCCAGGACAGCCTTGGCGTTATTAACGGCTATGCCCGCCCCGACGCCGAGCGCCACGGGTATGTACTTGTAAAATTCCCCCGCCCGGGGGCCGTGAGCCTCGCTTACAGCCAGTATGTAGAACCTTATTATGGCGAAAGTTCCGATCGCAACCCCGGTGACGCTCGCGATAAAAAGGTCGTTTAGCCAGATGCGCTCCCAGAGAAAATTCATGGGTATTATGAGAATGATCGTGGCGAGCAGAAACAGGTAGCTGAAATTGCCGAGAAGGTGAAATACGCTCTCCGCCTTCACCTTAAACGGAATCCGCGCGTCGCCGAGAACCGAGGGCAGAAGCTTGCCTGCCGTCTGGATTCCCCCCTTGACCCACCTGTGCTGCTGTATCTTAAAGGCGTTCATGTCCACGGGGAGTTCGGCGTTAGATATGACATCGGGCAGGTAAACCGCGCGCCATCCGTTTATCTGCGCCCTGTAGCTTAGATCGAGATCCTCGGTCAGGGTGTCGTGCTGCCACCCTCCCGAAAGCTCGATGCATTTTTTGCGGATCACCCCCGCGGTGCCGTTGAAGTTAAGAAAAAGGCCGTTTGAGTGCCGTGCGACCTGCTCGATGACAAAATGGCCGTCAAGAAGCACCGACTGGGCCTTCGTGAGAAGCGAGTAGTCGCGGTTAAGATGCCCCCACCTGGTCTGCACTATCCCGACCTGCGGGTTCTCGAAACATGGGATGGTCTTGCGGAGAAAATCCCGCGGAGGAACGAAGTCCGCGTCGAAAATCGCGAGAAACTCCCCGCTTGCCTCCACACAGCCCGCGGCAAGCGCCCCCGCCTTGTACCCTTCCCTTGTCCCCCTCCGTATGTGCTTTATGTCAAACCCTGAGGCGCGGAGATCCTCCGCGCAGCGCGCAGCTATGCGGCTCGTGTCGTCAGTTGAGTCGTCAAGCACCTGCACCTCGAGCAGTTCCTTGGGGTAATCGATCCCGCAGACCGCCCGTATGAGCCTCTCAGCCACGTACATCTCGTTATAGACGGGAAGCTGCACCGTGACGCGGGGAAGAAAACCCCCTCCTTCGGGGGCCGCGCGCCGGCGTGCCTTCGCCCTTGAGTAAAGATGTACCAGGTAATAGCGGTGAAGACCGAATATGCAGAGAAAAACAGAAGAGATAATGTAAAGCAGGATACAAAAGTACTTAAGGAAATCAAACACTTTGCGGACCTCTTTTTCGCTGTTGGTAAAAACCCGGCCGAGCCTACGGCCTGAAATTGGCTATTCTCTCGGCCGCCTGCTCTATTCTCGCCGTATCAAACGTGACAGAGACCCTCGCGTACCCCTCGCCGCAGTCCCCGAAACCGTTTCCGGGAGTAACCACCACGCCGGCTTCAGAGAGCATCCTCTCGGAGAACTCAGAAGAGGTCATCCCCTCGGGAACCTCGAACCACACATAGAAAGTGGCATCGGGCTGGGTGTACTTTATGCCGGCTTCCTTGAGGCCGCGGCAGAATATCTCAAGGCGCTCCCTGTAAACCTCTTTTCTCTCCTCAAGTCCCACGGAGCTGTTTTTAAGCGCCGTTATGCCCGCCACCTGGACTGCCTGGAAAGCCCCCGAATCTATGTTTGTCTTTATCTTCCCGAGACCCCCGATTGCCTTTTCGTTGCCGGCCGCAAACGCAATGCGCCACCCGGTCATGCTGAATGTCTTTGAGAGCGAGTGAAATTCCATGCCGACATCCATCGCCCCCGGTATCTCAAGGAAGCTCAGGGGGGTTTTCCCGTAAAACGCTATCTCCGTGTAGGCCGCGTCGTGGCAGACGAGTATGTTGTTTTTCTGGGCAAAATCGACCACCTCCCTGAAAAACCCTTCGTTCGCAAGAACCGTGGTGGGGTTGTTGGGATAGTTAAGAAACATCATGACGGCGCGCTGCGCCACGGAGGAGGGAATGGCGTCTAGGTCGGGGAAAAAGCCGTTTTCCTTAAGAAGCGGCATCGGGTAGGGAACTCCTCCCGCAAACGTCGTCGAAACCGGGTACACGGGGTATCCCGGGTCGGGCACAAGCGCTATGTCCCCCGGGTCAAGAAACGCAAGAGGCGCGTGGGCTACTCCTTCCTTTGAGCCTATCAGCGTGACTATCTCCTTTGCGGGGTCAAGACTGACTCCGAAGCGCTGCGAGTACCACTCGGCCGCCGCTTCCCTGAAAGCAGGCATTCCCACATAAGACGGGTAGCGGTGGTTCGCCGGGTCCCCGCAGGCCTCGCGAAGCGACTCTATTATATGGTCAGGCGTGGGTATGTCAGGATCCCCGACCCCAAGGTCGATCACGTCGACCCCCTTCTCAATAAGCTCGTTCTTTTTCCTGTCGATCTCGGCGAAAAGGTATGGAGGAAGCTCCTCGATTCTCTTTGCCCATTTGATTTTCATGTAAAGTCCCCCCGAGGATAGATGGGTCCTGACGGAGCATTTAGGTTAACTTAACGGCACCAAATGGGCAAGTACGCAAGCGAGGGTGTAGGAAGCAAATTAGATTGACCGGTTTTTGAATAAATTAGTTGAGACTGTAAAAGTACTCTAGAAAAGCAGTTTGTTTGATGATGAATTGCGTGAAAATATCTCAAAAGTGCTGAATTGAAGAGCATTTTGGCCTATTTCAGGCCGTTTTTGACCATCATATAACCATTTTGAGATGCTAAATCGCGCAGACAAATAATAACTTCACAGTCTGATACAACTTACTCTCTACAGTGCGCAAGCGAGGGGATAGCCGCAGATTCGCGGCGTTAACCGCCCCTTAACGGCGCATTTACGGTCCCTTGACAAGAGCAGGGGATAAATACCATCCTGAGAGTGGGGTTTTTCCGGACATGCGGTTAACAACGCCCGCGAAAAAGATTACAATATACTTTTGCGCGCGAGGAAAGACTGGTTGAAGATACTTTACGCCATACAGGGAACCGGAAACGGTCACATAAGCCGCTCGAGGGACGTCATAGCCGAGCTTCAGGAATCAGCCGAGGTCGACATAATGGTAAGCGAGCGCCAGCACGAGATAAACCTCGGCTTTGAGGTTAAGTACAACCTTCGGGGACTGGGCTTTGTTTTCGGGAAAAACGGCGGAATCGACTACTACGCCTCCATAAAGAAAGCCCGCTTCGACAAGCTGCTAGGCGACGTTAACGATCTTCCCGTAGCGGATTACGACATGGTGGTAAGCGACTTTGAGCCCATATCCTCATGGGCGTGCCGCCTTAAGAAAAAGCCCTGCGTGTCTCTGTCCCACCAGACATCGTTTGTCTCCCCCAAGACCCCGAGGCCGGAGAAGCCGAACAAGGTAATGGAATTCATAATAAAGTGGTACGCCCCCGTGTGCATACCTCTGGGGCTTCATTTCCGCGAATACGACAATTTCATAAAAACCCCCATAATAAGAAGGGATCTCCGCAACTACGACGTGCGCCAAAACGGCCACTACACCGTCTACCTGCCGAGCTTTGACGAGCGATACCTGATCGGGCACCTGAGGAAAATCGACGTGCCCTGGGAGCTTTTCTCCAAGCACTACAAGGGAGAACCCTACACCGAGGGAAACGTCACCGTGTATCCGGTAAGCTACCAGAGGTTCATAGAGAGCTTCACGGGAAGCGAGGGAATACTCTCAAACGCGGGATTCGAGACGCCGTCTGAGGCCCTTTTCCTCGGAAAGAAGCTGCTTGCGGTGCCGATGAAGGGACAGTACGAGCAGGAATGCAACGCCGTTGCGCTTGAGCAGCTGGGGTTCGAGGTGATTTACAAGGTGGACGGGGATTTCGAAGAAACCCTCAAAAGATGGGTAGACCTTCCCCGCGCGAAACCCGAGCCCTACCGAGACGTCGTTCCCGACATATCAGAAACCATACTCGCCCTTGCCGAGCGCTACAGGGGCAAAGAGGAGTTCAAACACCCAAGCGGCTCCCCCATAGAAGACGCCGAGAAAAAAGGCCTGCTTGACCTTTTTCTCTGATCCGAAAGCGCTGCCAGGGGAAAATCAGGAAAGGAAAAACCAGAGGACCGCGGCGCCCATGACAAATCCCGCGAGGGTCTGGGCGAAGCTGTGGAACCCGAGCCTTACCCTCGACCACGCGACCAGCAGGGTCAGGGGCAGGAGAACAAAAACCAGGCTCTCGTGCGAATAGACAAACGCCATCGCCGCGAGGCTGCCCATGGCGGCGCAGTGACCGCTTATTTTCCAGTAAAGCGAAACCAGTATCCACAGGCCCGCGAGCACCAGGCACGAATAGCCGAACGTGACCAGGGCGCCCGGTCCGCCAACGAAACTGTAGAGCAGGAGCGAGAAGGCCGAGTAGATGAAAATAATGCAAAGAGGCTTTATCCTCTCCTCCCTCACGCTTATGTGAAAATCCGTTACCTTCCTCTGGCCTATGAGATAGAGTATGTAAGCCGTCGGGGCGAGCACGAAAAGAAGCACGAAAAAGGAGATCCAGAGAAGCTTGGAGGAGTGGTCGCTCGAATAGGAGCAGAGAATTACCGCGTAGAAGATCACAAGCGCGGGTGAGAAAACCGTGGAGATGAGGTTCGCCGCGACCGCGGCCCTGTCGCCCTCGGCGGGGCTGGGAAACGTTACCTTGTGAGCTATGTTATCGTTGTTAATCATATTCTTCCCTGAAATCTATTAAACCGCAGGGAGCGGAAAAAACAAGTGGAAACCCAAAGATTTTGCGTTTTTTAACCGCTCTTTAAAAAATCGTTAACACTACCTTTAATTTACCGGCCGGCCGTGTTTCTAAAACCCGCGAATAATCTGTATACTACCCCCCACGGGCGGTTTTGATGATGGCCACATGGAAAAACAGCTTTCTTCGCGATCGCGCGGGCGCGGTGGCGCTTGCGCTTTGCGTACTCGGAGCGCTTATCTCGGCGTACCTTCTGGTAGCGGATTTTATGCTCGGGGGCGCGGAGTTCTGCCTCACGGGGAAAGGCTGCGACGTGGTAAGGGAGAGCCGGTACTCGCAAATGGGCGGCATCCCGGTCCCGCTGCTCGGCGTTTTGGGGTACGCGGCGATGGCCGCCGTGGTGCTCGCGCCCCTTGGACGCAAAACGAAATGGAGCCTTCTTTTTCCGCTCTCCGCAGCCGCCGTGGGTTTTTCAGCATACCTCACCTACCTTGAGCTTTTCATAATAGAGGCGCTTTGCTCCTGGTGCGTCGCCTCAGCCGCAATCGCGGTGGGGCTGCTTGCACTCTCGGGGTTTGGAAAACGGAGGAGGGCCGAAGGCGCCTCGGCCCTCCGGTCCCTTGCCGCAGCGGCCGCGGCATTAGTCCTGGTGTTTGCCGTCTCCTACTCGATTCACTCACCATCCACAGACGAGAAACCGCCCTCAAGCGCCACCTTTTACCAGGTGAGCCTCGCGAAATACCTCTCGGACCAGGGAGCGACAATGTACGGCTCTTACAACTGCGGTCACTGCCAGACGCAGAAGGAGCTTTTCGGAAGCGCCTTCGGCTACGTCGCCTACGTTGAATGCAGCCGAAGCGGCCCCAACCCCAATCCCGCGCTCTGCGCGTCGAAGAACATAAGGAGCTACCCCACCTGGGAAATCGGGGGAGCTCTCTACGAGGGGGTAAGGACGCTTGAGCAGCTCGGGCATATCTCAGGCTACTCGGGCAAGTGAAAACTCACCTGCCCCACACCAAGGCTTTACGATCACTTGCGATTTTTTGACAAGGGACTTCTATTGATTACCCTTATCCGAACGTTTGTATTATGAATTGAGATGCCGCCGCCTGAGCGGCAAAGAGGTGAAGGGTGGAGAAAAGAAACGACGGATTATCATTTATAGTATCCTGCAACAAGTTCGGCTGGACCAGGTCCTGGGGCATCAGCAGGGGACGGCTTCACCTCGGTCTGGGAATTGTGGGAACATTCTTGCTCGGCGCGCTGCTCTCCGTTTTCCTTTCCTACAAGTTTTACGGAGAAGTCGAAACGGTACGGGCGCAGAAGCAAGATGAGATAAACGAACTGCTCGGCGCCGTCGAGGCGATGTCGTATGACATAATCGTGGACAAGAAGCTTGAAGACAAGTTCATAAAAAGGGTTCTGCGGCTTGAGAAAAAACTTGTCTCCATGGAGAAGAGGCTCTCGACTAAAAAGCAGAGAAGAACTCCCCAGATAGGCGGGCGCGGGTTCCGGACAAACGACATCGGAGATGATTACTTCAAGGCGGTCGAGAAGGACATAGACCGCCTTGGCAACACCCTCGCGGGCATTCCCTTCGGAAAACCCGTCTCAAGCGGGATCTCCTCGCGCTACGGCTACAGGAAAAACCCATTCTCGGAGGCGAGGGAATTTCACGGCGGAATCGACTTCAGGGGGAAGACGGGGGACGAGGTCGTGGCCACGGCGGACGGCGTGGTCGACAAGGCCAAGCGCGCGAAGGGCTACGGCAAGCACATCGTCGTCAAGCATAAAAAAGGCTACAAGACTCTCTACGGGCACCTCTCCAAGATAGAGGTCGCCAAGGGCCAGAGGGTCACCGCGGGAGAGAAGATAGGGGAGATCGGATCGACAGGCCGCTCAAGCGGGCCGCATCTTCACTACGAGATAACAAAGCACGGAAGAAGAATCAACCCCGACAAATACATAAGATAAGACAAGAGGCTATAACATGTACAATAAGCAGAAAGGTAGTAAAAAGAACTCAAACGCCGTCGAGACGATTATCGGCGAGGGGGCGGTGTGCGAGGGAGACGTCTCGTGCGAGGGATCGATGAAAGTCGAGGGATCTCTCAAGGGAGCCATTAAAGTCGACCACACCTTGGTGGTCGGCCCTAACGGCTCGATCACCGGCGACATTAACGCCGGAGGGATCGTCATATTCGGTGAAGTAAACGGGAAGATAGACGCCGGGTCGCTTGAGATCAAAAGCACCGGCAGAATAACCGGAGAAATCCTGGTTGAAACCCTGATAACCGAGGCCGGGGGCTCCATGAGAGCCAAGTGCGAAATGAAAGGCCCCGCGGCGAAGACGAAGACAGGAGGCCCGGAGAACCAGGTGCTGACCGTCTCCTACTCCAAGCAGTAAGCCCCTAGTGGTGGTGGCTGTGCTTCTGTGCGGCCGAAGGATTAAGAACAGGGGCCGTAACCGATATCCGCGCGCCCGAGCGGAACCTTAACTCCAAAACCACGCTCTCTCCCATGTCGCCCGAGAGACCCATGAGCATCACGTGGGAGCCTCCGGGGGAAAGCGCCACGGAAGCGCCGGGGGGAACCGCGATTGAAGGAACCTCCTTCATCACCATGGAATCAGAGCCCTCCTTCATCTCGGTAACGTGAAGCGAGGCCTCCGCGGAGCAGCCGCAGATCACTTCCAGAAGCTCGTCGGCCCCGGCGGGGTTCTCTATAACCATGTAGGCGGCGGTAACGGAAGTGCCCGGGGGATTCTGCCTCACCCACGGATCCTTAACCGATATTGCGCTCTCGCCCCGCACAAAGGGGGCGGCAAGCAGGAAAACAAGGAAAACAAGAAGGGGTTTTCTCACGGTCATGGGCGCTCACAGAAGAAAGCGTTTTATGTCATCAGCCATTTTCTTCGGGTCAAGTTTGTCCGTGGGGTAGCGAAGCACGATCTCCCCGCCCGGGCCTATCAGGTAAACAGCGGGCGAGTGGCTAACCAGATAGTCATCCTCTGAGACCTCCTGCTCCTTTGAGTAAAAAACCCCGCAGGCGTCGCTTACCCGCTTTATGGCCTCCTCAGAGCCCGTAAGTCCGACTATGCGGTCGTGGAAAAAGGGTATGTAGGCCCCGAGCTTCTCTGTGGTGTCGCGCTTGGGGTCAACGGTTATGAAAAGCGCCTCGACCCTCTCGTCTCCCACGAGATCGAGCACCGCGCCCAGAATTCCCAAGGTGGTGGGACATATGTCGGGGCAGTTGGTAAAGCCGAAGTTAAGCAGTATGACCTTGCCTGAGTGATCGGAAAGAGTGAATTTGCGGTTTTTGTGGTCCGTAAGCGAAAAATCAAAGGCAGGGCGGCGAAATTCATCCCCGTGGAGCTCCGCTTCGCCCGTGCGAAGAACCCCCAAGACCGCAAGCCACACGAGGGCTATCACGACCAAGGCGGTTAAAGGCAAGTAGTATCGTTTCATTTCAAGTGACTCCCAAACAGGTTAGGGAAGAAAATATACACTACCTTTTCAATTAGACAAAAAAAGAGCGCCTCAGGGGGGGCCGAGGCGCTCTCTATTACAAAAAGGAG
>JAKZRS010000005.1:0-5034 GCA_047518015.1 Thermodesulfobacteriota bacterium
CAAGCGACGCGATGCCGCCTGAAACGATTACCGGAAGGGAGCACAGTGAAAGAAAGTCTTTTATTGAAGCTGTGTCTATTCCCTCCATGGTTCCGTCCCTGTCAACGTTTGTGTGAATCACGAGTGATACTCCGATGTCGCGGAGCTCCAGAATCGTCTGGGCAATGCTCGTGTCTATTGTTTCTTTCCATCCCCGCAGGGCTATTTTCCCTCCCTTCGTATCGATTCCGACGGCTATTTTCCCGGGGAATCTTCCGCAGATATCCTTAAGAAAATCTCTGTCGGTAAACGCCGAAGTGCCTATTATCGCTCTCTTGATGCCAACTTCTAGATATTTTTCCACCGTAGCGATGTTTCTTATCCCCCCTCCTACCTGAACGCTTGAGGAAACAGACCGCACTATTTCTTCTACGGTTTCGAAATTCCGGGGATTTCCCTTAAACGCTCCGTCAAGATCCACAACGTGAATCCACTCGGCTCCGGACTCCTCCCACTTTTTCGCTGTATCAGAAGGGCTGTTTGAAAACACGGTCTCCGTGCCTTCTTCTCCTTTTAAAAGCCGTACACAGTTTCCGTCTTTTAAGTCTATGGCGGGGATTATGAGCAATTTAGAACCTCATTGAACTTAAAACCACGGGAAATAATACACAAGCCGGGAGGTTATTATAAGAATATTTCGAAAAAACATCGATTTAAATTCACGATGTTATTCAATCCGGGGAATCACGCAGTATTTTCTCTCTGATTTCCTTAAGGGTGAATCTGCGTGATTTAAGTTCGTTTATTAATTTTATTCTTTCCACCATATCCGCCGCGTAGAATTGATATCCGGCATCGGTAACTTCGGCGACTTCAAGCAGACCTTCCTTGCTCCAGTGGCGTATGGTGGAATTTCTTTGGTTGACCAGCTTTGCCAGCTCGCCGATTTTAAGCAGAGAGCCCTTGGTATCACCTGTATCCGTCTTGCCTTCGGCCGCCTTGAGATATATATCAAGTGAACGGTCAACCGCCCGTGCGACAATTTTCATGTAGGTGTTTTTGGATCCTCCCAGTTGCGCTTTTTCAAGCGAGTCGATATAAGCCAACCGGTCACGTTTGCGTATTATTGCTGCCGGATAACCCGACATGAGCAGGATCATGTTCATTAGAAGTCGTGCCGTGCGGCCGTTGCCATCGGTAAACGGGTGAATGGTAACCAGCAGGTAATGAGCTTCCGCAGCCAATTCTACCGGGTGCAGGTCGGTTGCCAGCTTGAGCCATTTCGCCAACCCGTTCATAAGGTCCGGCACTTTGCGCGGGTTTGACAGCGCCACCGCCGAACCGGAGATCCGCACCGGCGTCACGCGATAACGACCGGCATTTAGATCATCAATGCCTTTCATAATAAGATAGTGGATCTGCAGGATATCCTCTTCGGTCAGCGAATGCGATCTGCGTTTGACTTGTTCTTTCACCCAGTCCAGAGCACGGGCGTGGTTTACGGCTTCCATGTGCTCCAGAAGTGATTTGCCCCCGACAGTGAGACCTTTTTCGACCACCAGAGCGGTTTCACGCCGACCTAAAGTATTTCCTTCAATTGCGTTACTCGTGTAGGTCAACTCAACCCGAAACCATTCGTCCAGGTTGCTTAGGAGCGCGTCGGGCAGCGGTCCATACTCATCCAGAAGCTTCTTTTTTGCGGTCAGTTTTTCGTATTTCATGAAACAAACTATAAACCATAACGTTACGGTTTTCAAGTTAGATAAAAATCGAGCAACTTCCGCGCTGTTGACGGGCACGCTGAGACGGATTGAGGAATTTTATAGTCGCCCTATTACCATCCTCAAGTTTCTTATGATTGGGGATTCTTATTATCACATGAGACTCGCTCAATATTTGATATTCGCATGAATGAAATCCTCATTGGCATTGGTTATAGTTTCATCCCACCGGTCGTTAGAGAAGACTGTTTTCAGGAATTTCTGGAACGCAACCGACACCACCAATGAGAGCCTTGGCGACGATTGCGAAGAAAGCAGCAATTTACCTGCTAGCAGGCTGGCCGGGGGGTAATCTGATCTTGGATATGTGGTTAAGCGGTGATTAATTTCATACTCCTGACCGCATGCATTATTGAACTATGAATTACTGGCTTGTTAAATCCGAACCGTTTAAATATTCGTGGGAGCAGTTTCTCCGGGATGGATGGACATACTGGGATGGGGTAAGAAACTATCAGGCGAGAAACAACCTGAAGAACATGAAAAAGGGCGATCTAGTTCTTTACTATCACAGCAACAAGGGACTTGAGGTAGTAGGTGTATCCGAGGTTATAAGGGAATATTATCAGGATCCTACGACTGAAGACCAGAGATGGGTCGTGGTGGATCTTAAACCTGTCGAGACACTGGAAAATCCGGTATCTCTCAAGCGGATCAAAAGTGACGAAAGACTTGAGGATATCGCGCTTGTAAGGCAGAGCAGACTCTCGGTCATGCAGATTGAAAAAAAGCATTTCGACACAATTGTCGGGCTTGGAAGAAAAAGCGCATGACTTCCTCGAGAGTCCGTAAAAACCTTTTGCTCCCGTATACGGCCGCGGGGGAGACTCTTTTGGGCGAAATGCCGAACAGAGATTTTAACCAGTCGACGGGTTTAATTTTTCTACATTAGGTACTTACGGTTATAATTTTCAAGATAACTGGCTTATCATTTTAACATCCTATGAATACTCAACTTATTATCAACTCGCTTTTTAACGAAACGAGGATAGCGGTTTTGGAAAAAAGCAGGCTGAGCGAGCTTTTCATCGAAAGAAAATCCAGTTCTTCCATGGTGGGGAACATCTACAAAGGGAAAGTCGAAAAGATAATCCCCGGAATGCAGGCGGCGTTTGTAGATATAGGAGACGGCAGATCCGGGTTTCTTTCCGCCGAAGATGTGTATGAGGAATCGCTTAGCGAGCTTTTTCTTGAAGAAGAAACCACTACTAAGGCTTCCAGAAGAAAACACCAGCCAATACAGGACGTCCTGCGCCAGGGTCAGGAAGTGATAGTTCAGGTTACAAAGGAGCCCACCGGAAACAAGGGCCCCAAGCTTACCTCTCACGTCGGGATACCGGGCAAGTATCTTGTTCTGCTTCCCGGGTCAGACTCAGTGAACGTGTCCCGCAAAATAACGGACAAAAAAAGCAGGAAGAAGTTTTCCGAAACCATGAAGGATAAGCCCGAAGATCTGGGCTTTATAGTGAGAACAGCGTGTGTGGATGCGGACGAGAAGGATATCAAGACCGAGATGAGAGTGCTCGTGAGAAAGTGGAAAGGGATAAAGAAAAAATATGAAGACCCAAAACCCCCGGGCGTGATACACGAAGAAGCCGATACCTGTATCAGGGTCGTGAGGGACCTCATGGGAAACGGTCTTAAGAAAATTGTTGTTGACTCATCCAAAGCCCACGACCAGATTACCAAATACTTTTCCGACAGGATTAACAAGGATGGCTTCAAAGTCGATATGTACGATAAAAAAGAGCCCATATTCGACAGGTACGGAATTGAGAGCCAGATCCAAAAGATGTACAAAAAAAAGGTTTGGATGAAGTCCGGAGGTTCCCTGATCATAGACGAGGCCGAGGGGCTTACGGTGATAGACGTTAACTCGGGGAAACTCGTCGGAGAGGAATTTCACAAAGAAACAATAATGAAAACAAATGAGGAAGCCGCAACCGAAACCGCAAGACAGATAAGGCTTCGCAACCTGGTCGGAATCATAGTTATCGATTTCATAGACATGCAGTCCATCAGATCCAGAAAGAAGATAGAGTTGCTTTTCGCCACTGAGATGAAAAAGGACAAGGCTAGGACCACGATCCAGGAAATATCATCTTTCAGCGTAACCCAGCTCACGAGACGCAGAGTCAGGGAAAGCATACTTTCCGACCTCACCGAACCCTGCGATACCTGCGAGGGAAGCGGAAGGGTAAAATCGATATACACCACCTGTTATGAGATACTGAGAGATATTGATCAATGGACAAAGGAAAGTGCTGAAGGACCACTTGTCATCCACGCCAACCAAAAGGTGATAGCAACGCTCAGGGAGATAGAAGGAAGATCCATAAGAAAGATCCAGCGGGAGAGGGGGATCAAGGTAAAATTCAAATCAACTGAAGATCTTCTCGAAAAGTTCACCATTTCCAGAGAAAAAAGTTCGGATTAACCGAAAGGAGTGTTCTAATCTTGAGTAAAGACGGATTTCTTTATCACGTGGCGATCGCTGTAAAGGATATCAAGAAAGCTGAAGAGATGTACTCGAAATTACTCGGGCTTCAGGTTATCCACAGGGAGGACGTGATCAACTATGGGGTTAAAACGTCTATGCTTTGCTCCAAATCGGGAGAGGGTACCGCGGTGGAGCTTATAGAACCTTTGGACGAAAATTCCCCGATTTCGCAATTTCTGGAAAAAAGAGGGGAGGGAGTTCATCATATCTGTTTTCTTGTGGACGATATAGAATCTTCTCTCCAGGCTCTAAAAAAAGAAGGCGTCAGGCTTATCGATGAACATGCGAGGCCTGGATCTTATAACTCAAAAGTCGCTTTCATACATCCCAGTTCAACGAACGGTGTGCTTGTGGAACTTGCGGAGATGAAAAAAAACTGAGGAGGAGAGGGTCTTAATTAAGTGTCGCTCTGTTTTTCTTCCTTATTGTCTGGGTCGTCGTCTTTTAGGGATTTTCTGAACCCGCTTATTCCCTTGCCGAGTGAAGACCCCAAATCTCCGAGCCTGCTTGGACCGAAGATTATGAGCAGGATTGCCAGTATCAGGATTAATTCCCACATGCCGAATTGCCCAAACATATCAGGGGAATGATACCCGAATGCTGACGCTTCTCAAATATTTTCAGGATTATGCTCTCCAGTACCTTTTATGAAGCTTTGATTTAGCGGAAATTTTTAAATCAAGTTTAATTGAATCACGAGTCGTTCGACCGGGAGTTGCCTTCGCTCTCCCGCGCCAAAGAGCGCCCAATGTGGACATGCGCCCCGGTCGAGCG
>JAKZRS010000006.1:0-7347 GCA_047518015.1 Thermodesulfobacteriota bacterium
TCCGTAACGCTCTTCACTACTTTGGTGTTAGTCGAGATGAGATCGTCACGGCTCATCCCGGGCTTTCTTGGAATACCCGAGGTGATTATCACCACGTCTGAATCCGCCGTGTCTTCGTAGTTGGTTGAACCGACGATACTCACGTCGCACCCGGAGATCGGACACATCTGGGCAAGATCGAGTGCTTTTCCCTGGGGAACTCCCTCCACTATGTCAATCAAAGCCACGTCGGCAAGCTCAAGCTGCGCGATACGAAACGCCGCCGACGCTCCGACGTTTCCCGCGCCTATCACGGAAATTTTCGGTCTGCCTTTTTCCAAGAATCTGCTCCTTTTAAAAAGTTTGTGCCGCGCTGCCCTTAGCCCATTACCCTGTTCATGTTCATGACGATGGCCTTTCCGTACTCAGAACACTTAAGAAGGGTCGCCCCCTCCATCTGTCTTTCAAGGTCATAGGTGACCGTCTTCTGCAGAACAGTCGTCTCCATCGCCCTGAAAACAAGCTCCGCCGCCTCGTGCCACCCCATGTACTGAAACATCATGACTCCCGAGAGTATGACCGAGCCCGGGTTCACCTTGTCCTGTCCAGCGTACTTGGGAGCGGTTCCATGAGTGGCTTCGAAGACCGCCATGTAATCGCCTATGTTGCCGCCCGGGGCAACTCCGAGACCCCCTACCTGCGCAGCGCAGGCATCGGACATGTAGTCGCCGTTAAGATTAGGCATTGCCATCACGTCGTATTCGCCCGGTCTTGTGAGAATCTGCTGGAACATGCTGTCAGCTATGCGGTCCTTTATGACGATCTTGCCTTCAGGCTGCTTGCCGCCGAAATCGTCCCAGAGCTCATCTTCAGTTATGATGATGTCCGGGAACTCTTCTTTCGCCACTTCGTAGCCCCATTCGCGGAAGGCCCCCTCGGTGAACTTCATTATATTGCCCTTGTGAACCAGGGTGATGCTCCTTCTTTTGTACTCCATTGCGTATTCAATCGCCTTTCGAACGAGCCTCTTTGTTCCGAAAGGACTTATGGGCTTTATTCCTATCCCGCTTAGGTCGCGGATGTTCACCCCGTAATTTTCGACGAGATAGTTCCTTATGTCAGTCGCTTCCTTGGTACCGCTCTCCCACTCGATTCCCGCGTATACGTCTTCTGTGTTTTCCCTGAATATCACGACGTCAAGTTTGCCGGGAACCAGAAGAGGGTTAGGGGTTCCCTTGATCCATCTGACGGGCCTTACGCAGGCGTAGAGATCAAGTATCTGCCTCAGGGAAACATTAAGGCTCCTTATCCCCCCTCCCACGGGAGTTGTAAGGGGACCCTTGATGGCAACCACGTACTCCCTTATCGTGTCGGTGGTTTCCTCGGGAAGCCATTCGCCGGTCTTTTCATGCGCCTTCTCGCCGGCCAGGACCTCAAGCCAGGATATTTTCTTTTTTCCCTCGTAGGCCTTCTCGACCGCGGCGTCAAACACCATCTGGGACGCGTACCAGATGTCGGGACCTATCCCATCGCCTTCTATGAAAGGGATTATCGGGTTGTCAGGAATTACGAGTTTTTTGTTTTCCTCGTCAATCTGTATTTTTTCTCCGCTTGGAACTGCCATTGAACACTTCTCCTTTTGAACTAAACCAAAATTTAAATCTCAAAATATAATGAAAAAAACCACCCTTTTCAAATTGATTCGCCTGCCTACCGGGATATCATCTGACGCAAGACGGTCTGCAGTATTCCGCCGTTACGGTAATATTCGACCTCAACCGGCGTATCAAGCCTGCATATGGCGTGAAGCTCCCTTTGCTCACCGTCGGGGTCCGTTACGGCTACGGTCATCTTCTTGCCCGGATAAAGATCCTCGGAAATCCCGCTCACACCGAAGGTCTCAAAGCCCGTAATGCCGAGGGACTGCGCGCTTTGCCCTTCTTCGAACTGAAGGGGCAGAACTCCCATTCCCACCAGGTTGCTTCTGTGAATCCGCTCGAAGCTCTCCGCTATAACGCACCTGGCACCCAAAAGAGCGGTTCCCTTGGCCGCCCAGTCCCGGGAACTCCCCGTCCCGTATTCCTTTCCTCCGATCACGACAAGGTCCGTTCCCTCGCTCATATACTTCGAGGACGCGTCGTAAATCGACATCTCCTCACCCGTGGGAACGTGCACCGTCCATCCTCCTTCCTTTCCCCCGACCATCTTGTTTCTTATCCTGATGTTTGCAAACGACCCACGGATCATGACCTCGTGGTTTCCCCTCCTCGATCCGAAGCTGTTAAAACTCCTGGGGGAAACGCCCTTTGAGATAAGGTAGCCGCCTGCGGGTCCGTCCTTGGGAATGGAACCCGCGGGGGAAATATGATCCGTTGTTATCGAGTCTCCAAGAAGCGCGAGCACATTTGCGTTCTCTATGTCCTCGGGGTCTTCAGGCTGAAGAGAGAAGTCGTCGAAGAACGGAGGTTCCTGTATGTACGTTGACTCAGACTCCCATTCGTAAATGTCCGCCTGGGGAGCCGTAAGCGATTTCCAGGTCTCGTCCCCTTCAAAGACCCTTGAGTACTGATTGTTGAATATCTCCGGGGAGATCGATTCCGCTATCGTGTCGATTATCTCCTGCTGCGTCGGCCAGATGTCCTTTAGGAACACTTCGTTTCCGTCACTGCCAACCCCAAGAGGTTCGCTGTAGAGGTCAATTCCAACCGTACCCGCCAGGGCAAACGCCACGACAAGCGGAGGAGACGCCAGGTAGGAGAACTTCACAAGCGGGTGTACCCTGCCCTCAAAATTTCTGTTTCCGCTAAGAACCGCCGCGCAGGTAAGATCGTTTTCTCTTATCGCCGCGTCCACATCTTCTGGAAGCGGGCCGCTGTTGCCTATGCATGTCGTGCACCCGTATCCGACCAGATTGAAGCCCAGCTCTTCAAGGTAGGGAGTAAGTCCCGCGGCGTTTAGATAATCAGTTACCACCCTTGATCCCGGCGCGAGGCTGGTTTTCACGTAAGGCTTGACGGTGAGTCCACGCTCAACCGCTTTTTTGGCGAAAAGACCCGCCCCTATCATTACGGAGGGATTCGAGGTGTTCGTACAGCTTGTGATGGCGGCTATTACGACGGAGCCGTTTGAAATTCCGTTTGCCCCATGCGGGGCACTTCCGTTTGCGCTGATCCCCCTGGCCCGGAGGCTCTCGTTGTAGGAACTTTTCATGTCCCCAAGCGATATCCTGTCCTGCGGGCGGCTCGGACCGGCAAGAGACGGCTCTACAGTCGATATGTCAAGTTCAAGCGTATTGGTATAGATCGGGTCTTCTGAGTCGTCAGTTCTGAACATCTTCTGTTCCTTTGTGTACGCTTCCACAAGCGTCGCTGCGTCTTCCCTGCCTGTAGTCCTGAGGTAGCGCAGGGTTTCTGTGTCTACGGGGAAAAATCCCATGGTAGCTCCGTACTCGGGAGCCATGTTGGCTATGGTGGCCTGGTCCGAGAGCGCAAGATTGCTCACTCCGGGTCCGAAAAACTCGACGAACTTGCCGACCACCCCTTTTTTTCTAAGCATCTCGGTCACCCTTAGAACCAGGTCGGTGGCTGTAACCCCACGGGAGAGGCTGCCGATAAGTCTGAATCCGATGACGTCGGGTATCAGCATGTAAAGCGGCTGCCCGAGCATGCACGCCTCGGCCTCTATTCCGCCCACTCCCCAGCCCATGACGCTAAGACCGTTTATCATGGTCGTGTGGGAATCTGTTCCCACCAGGGTATCTGGATACGCCACCAGCTCCGAGTCAGTCTGCTTCGACACAACTACGCTTGCAAGGCACTCAAGATTCACCTGGTGCACTATTCCGGTTCCCGGCGGCACGACCCTGAAATTGTCAAAAGACCCCTGGGCCCACTTTAAAAAGCTGTATCTCTCTTTGTTTCTCTCGTACTCAACTTCCACGTTTTTGCCAAAGGCGTCGCCGCTTGCGAAATAATCGACCTGAACGGAGTGATCTATAACGAGATCCACCGGCACTATGGGATTTACAAGCGAAGGGTCTCCCCCTTTTTGCTGGACCACAGACCTCATCGCGGCGAGGTCGACAACGCAGGGAACCCCGGTGAAGTCCTGAAGTATCACTCTTGCGGGGTTATAGGGGATTTCTTTTGCCTCCTGATTCGAGGGATCCCAGTTCACAAGGGATTCCACGTGCTGCTGCGTAACGGTTTTTCCGTCAAGGTTCCTGAGCACGTTTTCAAGCAGTATTCTTATTGAGAAGGGAAGCTTCGAAATCGATGCGCCGTAGCGCGATTCAAGCTTCGCGAGGGAGTATATCCTGTAGGTTTTGTCGCCGACCGGAAGGTCGGAAAGAGTATCGAGATTGTTAGTCAGACCCATATGGCACCTCTACTGTTACACGGTTTCACGTTTGTGGAATTAGCGGGGTATTGTACCAAAAAGAACGAAAAAAATAAAACTGTTCTTCTCGCTACCCCGGTGCTTCAGTCGAACTTACGAAGCGCGACGCTTACGTTCGTTCCGCCAAAACCGTAGGAATTGCTAAGCGCCACTTTTATTTTGCTTTGCCTAGCGGTGTGGGGAACGTAATCCAAGTCGCATTCCGGATCACTCTCAAAAAGGTTTATCGTCGGCGGCAGGACACCGTTTTTAAGCGCGAGCGCGCAGATTGCCGCCTCCACCCCTCCAGCCGCGCCCAGCATGTGACCGGTCATGGATTTGGTGGAACTCACCGGAATTCGCGAAGCGTCTTCGCCGAACACCTTCTTAACCGCTCTGGTTTCGTTAACGTCGTTAAGACGGGTGGAGGTTCCATGGGCGTTTATGTAATCGACATCCCCGGGGTTAAGACCTGAATCCTCCAAAGCGGCATTCATGCAACTGGTCGGTCCCTCAAGCGAAGGCGCCGTGATGTGAAAAGCGTCGGCACTCATTCCAGACCCTAGCACTTCGGCGTATATGTCGGCGCCTCTTTTTTTTGCAAACTCAAGTTCCTCAAGAATCACCACTCCGGCCCCCTCAGAAAGGATGAATCCGTCACGCCCCGCCTCAAACGGTCTTGACGCGGTCTCGGGCTCGTCATTTCTGGTAGAAAGCGCCTTCATGGCGTTAAAAGCCGCGAAAGTAAGAGGAATAAGCGGCGCTTCCGATCCGCCGGCTATCATGATGTCAGCCTTGTCGTCCTGTATGATCCTGGCGGAGAACGCGAGCGAGTGACCGCTTGCCGCGCACGCGGTCGTGGAAGAGCAGTTCGGACCCTTGGCGTTGAACCGTATCGAAACGTATCCCGAGGCCATGTTGGTCACTATGTTCGGTATAAAAAAGGGAGAGACACGTGAGGGCCCCCTGTTCTCCATAGTCAAAACGGTATCGTAGTAGGTTTTCATCCCGCCGATGCCCGATCCGATGAAAGTCCCAGTACGCTCGGAGATATCGTCTGTAACCTCAAGCCCGGCATCCTCAAGCGCAAGCATGGAAGCCGCAATGGAGAACTGAATGAACCTGTCGTTTCTCCTCGCGTCCTTTGGTTCCATGTAAAGAGTCGGTTCAAAATCACTTACCTCCCCCGCAATCTGGGTTTTAAGATCCGAGGGATCGAAACTCGAGATCCTGCTCACTCCCCCGACTCCTTCACAGATCGAAGACCACGTGGCGTCGTTTCCCACCCCAACGGGCGTTATCAGCCCCATACCTGTAATCACTACCCTTCTTGCCATTTTCCCCTTAGTCATCCTCCGAAGCGGATCCGATTGATTTCTGGATAAAAGTAACCGCATCCTGAACGGTGATTATATTCTCCGCATCTTCATCCGAAATCTCAAGTTCGAACTCATCTTCCATGGACATTATAAGCTCCACAAGATCAAGCGAGTCGGCCCCCAAATCCTCTATAAAAGAAGAATCGGGCGTTATTTCATCCTCGGATCTGCCGAGATGGCTCGCGACCATCTCCTTAACTTTAGCTAAAACTTCTGTGTTATCCTTTGACATATGAGTCATAACCTCCTCTAATTTTACATGTAAATTCCGCCGTTAACCTTTAGAACCTCCCCGGTTATGTACGACGCGTTCTTGGAAACTAAAAAACACACGGCGCTTGAAATGTCCTCGACGCGTCCGAACCTCCCGAGAGGTATAGCTTCCAGATATTTTTTTCTCATGTCCTCGTTAAGATCCGCAATAATCTCCGTTTCAACAAAACCGGGACTTACCGCGTTTACCGTTATCCCTCTTGAACTAAATTCCTTGGCCGTTGCTTTCGTAAGACCTATTATCCCGGCTTTCGAAGCGGAGTAATTTGCCTGCCCGGGGTTTCCAACTTCCCCGGCAGTCGAAGTAATATTTATTATTCTTCCGTAACGGTTCTTAAACATTCCCCTGGAAACTGCTTTGGTACAGTTAAATGCTCCCTTGAGGTTTATATCCAGGACACGGTCCCAGTCATTCTCCCCCATTCTTATCAAAAGTCCGTCATTCCTTATCCCTGCATTGTTAACAAGTATCTGTATTCCGTCAAATTCATCCGAGAGTTCCCCGACGCTTCGCTGAACCTCGGCGAAATCGGAAACGTCAAAGCCGACCGCTCTGCCGCTGCCCCCAGCCTGTTCTATCTCCTTCAGAGTTTCCTCGGCCGCCTGGCGGTTGCTGATGTAGTTGATCAACACGTACGCTCCCCGTAGAGCGAACTCCTTAGCGATGTCTCTTCCTATTCCCCGCGACCCGCCCGTGATAAGGGCAACCTGTTTACTTAATTTCATCTGCTTTAATATGATGTAACTCGTCCGGTTTTTCAATACCAACGCAACTCACGTCCTTAAGCGTTCTCTTAACAAGACCGCTTAAGACTTTTGAAGGACCGATTTCAAAAAATTCCGAAACCCCGGAGTCCTTAATAAACTCAAGGGACTCCGCCCATCTCACCGGGCTTACAACCTGCTCCACCAGAATGTCCTCTACCCCCGCGGGGTCAGAATTGGCCGTCGCCTCGGTATTGGTGACCACGGGATATTTCATGGGGTGAAGATCTGCTTTTGCTATAACGTCGCGAAGCCGCACAGCCGCGGGCTCCATCAAGGAACAGTGAAAAGGCGCGCTCACCTCAAGCTCAACAACCCGTCTCGCCCCTTTTTCCTTCGCAAGCTGGGAGGCGGCCTCAACGGCCCTGGCTTCTCCAGAGATAACGGTCTGTGTGGGCGAGTTGAAATTCGCGGGGGAGACCACCGCTTTTCCCCCGGCAACCTCGGCGCAAAGTTCGCTTACTTCCTGTGACGTCAGACCCAGCACGGCAGCCATTTTCCCGACCCCCGGAGGAACCGCTTTCTGCATGAACTCCCCTCTTTTCCTTACAATGCGCACCGCGTCACGAAACCG
>JAKZRS010000007.1:0-5882 GCA_047518015.1 Thermodesulfobacteriota bacterium
CGATTTTTTTACCTCCTCGTCGCTCAACCCCGAAAATTCCTTTCCGCAACCGTACCAAGCGTTGTGTTCAGACAATTAAAGTGTAGATTCAATTACGGAAATCCTTTGAAAATCCAGGCGGAGGAAACATACGGCAGATGAACGAAAAACCTATAGGAGTAGATTATTCTGAGCTCCACCAGCTCGACAGCACCGCAAACAGACTTATAAGAGAATCCATATGGGGAACAGAAGACGACATAGGACAGCAATCGTTCATTACTCCCCGTTATCTTGATCAGCTGATCCCGAGGCTCGGAATAGAAAAAACGACTCACATGCTTGACGTTGGAAGCGGGGCGGGAGGCCCCGCGGTATACATAGCGGACAGAACCGGATGCAGGATCTCCGGGATAGAGATCAACGAGGTGGGAGTCAACGTATCTAGAAAACTGGCGAAAAACTCGGGGCTTGAGGACAAAACGGAATTTCATCTGGGCGACGCAATGGAAATGCCGTTTACGGAAAACACGTTTGACCTCGCAATAAGTCTTAACGTAATGAACGTGTTTGAGGATAAGACGGGACTTTTCAGAGAGGTTCTCAGGGTGCTTAAGCCCTCCGGAACATGGGCGTTTTTAAGCGGCACCTTCGAGATATCCGGTGACGAGGAAACGAAACAGAGAATGGCTAGAGGCTATCTTATCCCGCAATATTACGATTCGCTTGAAAGTTACAGGGGGAAGCTCGAATCGGCCGGTTTCCGCATCGAGGAAATAACTGAATACGTGGCGGATTTTCGTGTTCAGGTTAAAAAATGGGGAGATGCTTACAAAAAACACTCGACCGTGATTGCCGAAGAACAGGGGGAAGAAAACACCCGGTATCATATTGAGTATTTTGATACGTACCTGAAGCTGGTTGACGAGAGAAGAGCTTCAAACCATCTCGTCATATGCTCAAATCCCGAATAAAGTTTATCAGCCGGGAATTATCTCCTTAATTCTTCTTTAGCCCACATCGATATTCTGCTTGACATATCTGGAGCAAAAAGTGCAGAATGTAAGAATTAATTCAGGATTCTTAGGAGAAATAAATACCATGCAAAGATACGTTTCTAAAATAGTTTTTACCTTGCTCTTGGCAAGCGTCTTTATGGTTCTTCCGGCTTCCGCCAGTACAGTAGCTGGCGATGTAACGGACAAAGAAACTCTGAAAAGTTTTGTTATGAACGCAAAAGATCATCTTAAGAGTACTAGCACCGCAAGCGGGCTTTTCGCCACTCTAAGGGATTTCAGGGATAACAAAGCCTGGAAGGATGGTTCCATCTACCTGTTTATCATGCAACGGCCGAGCGGGCCCCAGGGAGGCGAAATAGTTGCTTTTAACGCGCACAATTCCAACCTTGAGGGTACAACCCTGCATGTCATGGACGAAGACGGCAAGGATGTCGGCCATGAAATTGATAAGGCGGTATACCAAGGAGATGGCTTTGTAAAATATAAGTGGGACAATCCGGCAGTTTCCGGAGACGAAATGAGTGAAAAGGGGAAAACCCCCGGAACTTCACGGAAGATTGTCTACGGCGTAAATGTAAAGCTTTTCGGTGAAGATTTCGTGTTAGGTTCCGGTTTTTACCCGGATCCGCCGCCAGCTAGCAGTGATAAAAAAGGATGCGCGATTGCGACAACGGAGACCGGGAATTCTTCTCAAAGCGCTATATTCAACCTGCTTTTGATCGTATCTGGCATGTTTCTCCTGGTCTCGTGGAAAAACCGCCTGGAGGAAAAATAATTCAGACGGGTTTTTGTTTTCCTGACCCACTCAAAGACCATTCGTAACGACGACAAGCAAAAGGGGAAGCGCCCGAGAGGCGGCTTCCCCTTTTTTTTCTCGGTCAGTTCACTTCTGTTTTTTCGAATCCTGCTCCAGTCTTCCCAGTATGGTCAGCCGGGTGGGTGATTTTCAAGAACAGAGCAAAGATCCCTTGAAGCTCTCTCCGGGTCGTCTGACCCGAAAACACTCGTTATGACAGCTATACCGTCAACTCCGGTAGCAAGCGCCTGCCCCGCATTATGGGGAAATATCCCCCCTATAGCGAATATAGGAATTCCCGTGATAGCGGTTTTCGCTTCGACCAGAGTTTCGAAAGGAGTGGGAATCCTGCCGGGCTTTGTAGGAGTAGCCCAGGGCGTACCGAAAACAACGTAATCGGCTCCCATCCTCTCGGAGTGTATGCCTCTTGGAAGAGAACCGTAACATGAAACGCCTATGATGGCGCCGTTACCCAGTTTTTTTCTCGTGGGTATTATGTTCGGGTCGTCCTCGCCCAGATGCACTCCGTCGGCCTTTATTTCCATCATGAGTTCAGGGGAGTCGTTTATTATAAGCGGTACGCCGTATTTTTTCGTAATACCGAGAAGCTCCTTGCCCAAAGCGACGACATCAGCGCGCGGGGATGTTTTATCCCTTAACTGAACGATTCGAGCTCCTCCCACGAGGGACTTCTCGACTGTCTCAAGAAAAGAGTCGCGCGGAATCAGCCCCTCATCGGTAATCACGTAAAGTCCCTTAAGTTCAAAACCCATGGCGCATCGGAAACAGAACGAAAATCAACTCAAAAACCCCTAAAGAAATACGGCTACATACATCTTTTAAGAAACCTTTTGGCATTTGCAATTTCTTTTCTGACGTTTGCGGTCGAAGTGCCGCCGAGCGAATTTCTGCTCTCAACGGAACCCGAAAACGTTATTACCTGGAAGATGTCTTCGTCGATTTCCTCAGAAAACCTGCGGAACTCGGAAAGCTTGAGATCGGAAAGCTCCTTTCCCCCTCGCTCTGCGTAAGAAACTATCTTCCCCACGGTTTCGTGGGCCGAGCGGAACGGGACACCTTTGCGGGCCAGATAGTCCGCCACGTCGGTCGCGGTAACGAATCCTCCCTCAAGCGCTTTCTTCATGTTCTCTTCCTTAAATTTCAGCGTCTTGAGCATTTCGATATTGACCTGGAGGCAAAGCTTCACCGTGTCAGCTGTATCGAAAAGAGGCTCCTTGTCTTCCTGCATGTCCCTGTTATAGGAAAGCGGAAGTCCTTTCATCAGCGTTAGAAGCGCATTCAGGTTCCCGTAAACCCTGGCGGTCTTCCCCCGGGTGAGTTCCGACATGTCGGGATTCTTTTTCTGGGGCATTATGCTTGAACCCGTGGTGAATCCGTCTCCGAGGTCTACAAAGTCAAACTCCTTTGTGCTCCACAAAACAAGTTCTTCAGAGAACCTGCTGAGATGCATCATCAGAACCGAGCAGCAGAATACGAACTCCGCACAGAAATCACGGTCGCTCACCGCGTCGATACTGTTTTTGGAAACCGACTTAAAACCCAGAGTTTCGGCAGTCATCTCCCTGTCTATCGGAAATGAGGTTCCCGCGCCGGCACAGCTTCCAAGCGGGCTTACGTCCACCCTCGCAAGGCAGTTAACAAACCTCTCACGGTCGCGCTTTAGCATCTCATAGTAGGCCAGAAGATGATGGGATAGAAGCACGGGCTGGGCGCGCTGCATGTGGGTGTAGAGAGGAAAAATCACTCCGAGGTTCTTCGCGGAAAGCGTAACAAACTGTTCCGCCAAGGAACACACAAGCGAAATTATCTCTTCTGTTTCCCTTTTCAGGTATAGCCTCGTGTCGGTTAGAACCTGGTCGTTTCTGCTCCTGGCCGTGTGTACCATGGCTCCCGAAGACCCTGTTTTCTCGATAAGCCTGTTTTCTATATTGAGATGAATATCCTCGTAGCGCTCACTGAAAGGAAACTCCCCGCGGTCTATTTCCTTTTCGATCTCCCGAAGACCTTTGGTTATGCTGGACGCGTCCTTGCTGGAAATAATCCCTGTTTTGCGAAGCATCTTTACGTGGGCGATACTGCCCCGCACGTCTTCTTTGTAAAGACGCCTGTCGAAACTTACCGATTCCGAGAACTTCTCGGCAACACTGTGTGTATGGGAAGCGAAGCGGCCTCCCCACGCTTTTTTGACCAACTCAGTCTCCCGTCCTCGCACCAGCCGACGCAACATCCATCGATTCAAGAAAAACCTTCCGGGTGGGATAAGCGAACTCTATTCCTTCCTCGGAGAATTTTTTGAATATCTTGAGGTTAACGTTCTGCTGTATATCCATGTAATCATCAAACAAAGGAGTAAGAACAAAGTAAACTATCTCGTAGTTAAGGGCAAAGTCACCGTAACTCCTGAAATGCGCTCTGACGAATCTAGCCTTCGGTTTCGCATCTATTATCTCCTTTATCAGCACGGGTATTCTCACAAGGTTATCGTAGGATGTCTCGTAAACGACGCCGAGAGAAAAAAGAATCCTTCGGGTGTCCATCCTCTTGTAGTTTTTTACGCGGCTTTGCAGCAGGTCGTTATTCGACAAAACAAGCTGCTCGCCCGAGATGCTCCTGAGGCGAGTGGTCTTAAGCCCTATGTGTTCCACGTCTCCGCTCATATTGTCTACGACTATGAAATCCCCGACCTCGAAAGGCTTGTCGAGAATAATCGAAAGCGAGGCTATCAGGTCGCCCAGGACGTTCTGAAGCGCAAGCGCCACAGCTATGCCCCCGACGCCGAGTCCTGCGATTATCGTGGTTGGGTCAAAACCCAGATTGTCAATCGTTAGAATTACGAGAACTATCCAGAGAACTGATTTCACGAGAAAACCGAGGCTTCTTATATGTGTTATTGAAGCGCCGGATCCAACGTCGATACCCGCAAGCTTTTTCGCTACGTAATAGTCGATGAAACCGCTTCCCCAGAAACCAACCTGAACAAGAAGGCAGATGACTACCACGCTTTTTCGGAATTCCTTTAGCTGCCCGGTCAGGTCAAGGAAGAAAGTCGCCGCGTAGACCGAGAAAATTATGATCAGCATTATGCTGGTTTTCTCTAAGAGCGCCGAAACCAAATCATCAAGCTCGGTTTCTGTCTTCTCCGCAAAGCTGGCAAACGACCTTACGAACCTTTTAAGAATGAAGTTAAAGACAAAGGCCAAAACGATCGCTGCCCCGAGGGCCCAGAGCCACGTTTCAACGGAATTGCCAAGATAAGTCCGGCCGAATATTTCCTCGATGTTCAATCAAATGTTTTCCTGATTCAAAAATACGCCCGTACCCCGCTACGGCCATCATATAGATACCCGCTCACTAGACCTTAAACAACAATGAAAGCAGCGAAAAAACTCAGAAGGAACTTCCGGGCTCTTTTAGAAACTCGGTTTCTTCCAAGGTGGTCTCTCTTCCTAAAACCGCGTTTCTGTGAGGATACCTTCTGAATCTTTTTATTATGTCGAAGTGCCGTCCCGCAAAATCCGTAGAACAGGCCAGGGTTTCCCTGATTTCCGGGTGCGGAGCGTATTCATTCTCAAGAGCGGAGTATTTCTCAATGCTTAAGCGCTGGATCTCCGGGCTCTCCGAGTGCATAAGCGGCAGGTAGAAAAACACCCTGTGCATGGGGTGAAGGCCTTGGTCAAATCCCTTCTTAACACCCTCAAGACATGCGCGAAGCGCCAGGGCATCTCTTGAAAACGCTCCCGGGGTATCGCGGTAGATGTTCCTTGGAAACTGATCGACGACGACTATAAACGCCACGGTACCCAAGGGCGTTTCGAGCCAGTGGGGAAGCTTCCCTTTTTCGGCAAGCAGAACATATTTTTCAAATCTCTGCATTACAAGATTGTCGAACTCCTCTGACTTCATCCACCATGTCATCTGCTTCTCTTTATCCGGCAGTTCGCCCTCGCGCAGATCGCCGAACCAGAAACGCAGCACCCCGGAGATTTCTTCGAATCCGTCTGCTGCCGAAACTTCCTTCTTCATGCTTCGGGAGTATAACACAGGAGAAGCTGTATTCCGCGGAAACC
>JAKZRS010000008.1:0-28531 GCA_047518015.1 Thermodesulfobacteriota bacterium
ATGAAGTGGCGCTGCCTGGGGATTCTGAGCACCGTTTCGTCGTTATGCCCGAACCGACGCCCCTGCAGAAAAAAGCGTTTGAATTGCTAGGCATAGACCTCGGCAAATTTGTTCCCAGTAAACTGACAGGTTGATTTTACGGATCTCCCCGCTACCATTGAGCAATCCGTGGATTTGTTAAATGAAGTTCCGTTTAAAAAGGATTTCCCTATAAATCTCTGAATGGGTCAGCAGGATAATCCCCTGTTTTTCCTCCCACGGCCATTTTTCTTTATACTTTCTGACATCTTCGTCAAATGGCGATTCTGAAAAAAACATGTACTTTAAATGGGCAAATGTTTTCATAATTGAGGTTTTCAGGATGATAGCAATGAACAGGATGTTTTTGTTGTTTTTCATAGTCATGGCCATGTCATGGAACGTGGCTTTTGCAGAAGAGCGTTCTTCCGAATCTCCTCCCGGCGCCGAGGCGTATATAATTTCCCCGGAGGACGGGCAGGATGTCGGCAAGACTTTCACTGTGAGATTCGGGCTGGTGAACATGGGAGTTGCTCCGGCCGGAGTCAAGCTTCCAAATACCGGGCATCATCTGTTAATTGATCTTGAGAATCTGCCCGACATGGAAAAACCTCTTGCTTTCAGCGAGAACGTAAGGCACTTCGGAGGCGGACAGACGGAAACGCAGATAACCCTTACTCCCGGGAAGCACACCCTGCGTTTGCTGCTGGGCAATTATTTGCACATACCTCACAAACCTCCCGTGCTTTCAGAGAAAATAACTGTTACGGTGAGAGATCAGTGAAGCATGTCTGGTTTATCTGTATAACCTGATTTTTGCCGGAGGGCTGGCAGAACGGCTATTGCACCGGTCTTGAAAACCGGCGTCCGAAAGGACTTGGGGGTTCGAATCCCTCGCCCTCCGCAGTTATATATTTGTAACTGCCTAGAAATAAAGAATTTTTGAGGAAATTAGAGAATGCGGTACCTCTTTATGTACCACGAAAAAAAGGGGATTACATACCTTGTTACACAACTTCCCTGCAACTATTTATCGTTATTGGATTTTTTGACGGCACGCCTCTTGGCTTTATTCTTGGCGAAAATTGCCGGGGAATATAATCTTTTCCCTAAACGGAGAGCATCATCTTTTGCTGAAAGTGTTGCACTTCAAAGTTGATAAGGTGATGTAAAACCCCGTTTTTTGAAGTATTATTCAAACTACCTATTATAATGGGCAAAAGGCCATTTCCCGAAGGAGAAAAGAGATGAAATTTTTTATAGATTCCGCGAATTTGGAAGAAATCAGAAGCGCTGCGGCTTTTGGAATAATAGACGGGGTAACCACAAACCCTTCGCTTGTATCCAAGGAGGGAAGCCAGGAGAGCTTCGAGGATCTGATCAAGGAGATATGCGATGTGGTAAAGGGCCCGGTAAGCGCGGAAGTACTCAGCATCGAGTACTCCGAGATGATCTCGGAAGGCAGAAAACTGGCGAGTATAGATGAAAATATCGTTGTCAAGTTCCCTATGACCGAAGATGGCGTAAAGGCCACGAAAACCCTCTCAGACGAGGGGATAAATGTTAACGTTACCCTTGTTTTTTCTCCTTCTCAGGCCCTTTTAGCCGCAAAAGCGGGGGCCGCTTACGTAAGCCCTTTTGTGGGAAGACTTGACGATGTATCATCAAACGGAATGGACCTTGTGCTTGATATCTGCGAGGTCTACGCGCATTACGCCTATGAAACTGAGATTCTGGTTGCAAGCGTAAGACATCCCATGCATATAGTGGAAGCGGCCAAAATGGGAGCCGATGTTGCCACTTTTCCTTACAGGGTGTTTACCCAGCTGTTCAAACATCCCCTTACAGACATAGGGCTTGAGAGGTTTCTTAAGGACTGGGGAAAGAAATAGGCACGTTCCAGCAGGCACAGACTAAAAACTCCCTGTTGCCTCCGGATCCTTTTATAGGGGATTCAATTATACCTTTAACTTTAAATCCTAACTCACTAAGATAAAATGTTATTTTCTCGTTGATTTCCTTAAATTTATCCTCGTTTCTTACTATTCCCTTCGCTCCGACATCCTTTCTTCCGACTTCAAACTGGGGCTTTATGAGAGCAATCAGTGTTGCGTTCTCGGCGAGTACAGAGCTTGCGGGTTCTATTATCATCGTAAGTGAAATAAAAGAAACGTCGATTGTGACTATCTCGACTTTTTCTCCAATGTCTTCCGCTTGCAGGTACCTGCAGTTTATCTTTTCCCTTACTATGACCCGTTTGTCATTTCTAAGAGTCCAGTCAATCTGTCCGTGACCCACGTCAAAAGCATAGACTCTGGATGCTCCGAAGCGAAGAAGACAGTCCGTAAAGCCGCCGGTTGAAGCTCCTATATCGAGGGCGACTTTTCCATTTACATCTATATTGAACTCTGTTATTGCCTTCTCAAGCTTAAGCCCTCCCCTGCTTACAAATCTCCTAGGGTCCTGCTCCACAACCACTTCGGAATCTTTTTTTACCGCAGTTCCGGGCTTTTCTACTCTTCTCCCCTCCACCGTGACCCGTCCCGACATTATAAGCGCTCGGGCCTGGTTACCGCTTTGTGCCAGTTTTTTTTCCACAAGAAGGCTGTCAAGCCTTGTTTTATTCTTCTCTTTCACGCAACCAGGTAGCTATTTCTCTCAGGGGATTTGGGGTTTTTTGAAAACTCTTGAGCTCTTCTATGGCTTGGTTTGTAAGCTCGGAGACTTTTGTTTTTGACTTTTGAACTCCCATAACCGACACGTAAGTGTGTTTTTTCTCTCCGGCTTTCTCTCTCGATTCCTGCTTCGTGTCATGGCTTCCCACAACCTCTAGAATGTCGTCTTTTATCTGAAAGGCGATACCTATTTTTTCCGAGTAGGATTTAAGCTTTAAAAGTTCCCCTTCCCCCGCTCCCGAGAGTATTGCTCCGCTAAGAACGGATGCCGTGATAATTTTTGCCGTTTTCATCAGATAAGTATCCGAGATTTCGTTAACGGACGGATGTTCGCTTCCGTCTATTTCGATATCAAATGCCTGCCCCAGAACCATTCCTTTTGATCCTGCCGCTTCGGAAACAAGAGAAATCACGCGCAGTATGAGTTCTGACGATACACCTTTCTCGAGGAGTTTTTCCGTTATCAGGTTAAAGGCATCGGTTAAAAGAGCATCTCCTGCCAACGTGGCCACGGCTTCTCCGAAGACCTTGTGATTTGCCGGTTTTCCTCTTCTGATATCGTCATCATCCATTGAGGGCAGGTCATCATGAATGATGGAATAGGTGTGGATCATTTCAATAGCGCAGGCAGCAGGCAAAACGTTTTCATAGCTTCCGCATATAAGCTCCGAGGCGGCAAGGCAGAGAATCGGTCTTAGCCTCTTTCCGCCCGGATGCATGCTGTAGAGAATTGATTGATGGAGTTTTGTCTTAGCATCGCCGGGTGGCAGGTATTCCCGCAGGGCGCGGTTAACGGTCTCTCTTCTTCTTTCGAGATAGTCCTTTGTGTCAAAACTCATTTATTGTTTTTCGTCGCCAAAATCTTCAAGATCGAAAGTGCCGTCATTTTTTTCCACTATAAGACTTATTTTCTTTTTTACGCTTTCAAGGTTTAAATAGCATTCCTTTATGAGGCTTGCTCCCCGCTCGAACTTCTCAATAGATTCGTCAAGAGGCAGTTTCCCCGCTTCAAGCGTATCGACGATTTTCTTTATTTCATCAAGCAGGTTTTCAAAGGATTTTATCTCGGAACTCATCTTCTGTTCACCTCTATACTTCAATTAACTCTTTTTCTGTTTCACTGAGAATATCGGGACTTGTGGAAAGCGGATCCACGTCGAGGATTGATACAATATCCCCCGCTTCAAGATTAAAACCTTCGTGGTAAACCAGCACTTCGTCGGTTCTTGTCCTCTCCACTATAAGTGGAATCAAGTTCTCAGGAAACAGTTTTTCAAAGTTCATTTCACTGATTATTTCTTTTCCGATCCGAAATCTGAAAACGACGTATTCCCTGTCAAGAATTTTGGAATATATATCCATTACGTCAATTTTCTTTCCGAAAGCAAGAGGAACCCTGAATCTTTCCATGTCTTCAATCTCAGAAGCACTTGCCTGTTTGTTTAAAAGCGCGCACACGTTACTGACCTTGAAATCTATTCTCACCAAGCGGCAGGCAAGAACATTCACGTGATCACTCGTTGTAAGTGATATGAGAGTGTCAGGGGAAGAAATCTCCGTTTTCTCAAGTCCATCCACTGTAAGACTGTTTCCCTCAACCGCCTGTAGTCCCTCTGACTTGGAAAGCTCAACAAGCCTCTTGTTCGTATCTATTAGATGAACTTCCTTGCCGGTTTTCTCAAGCAGTCTCGCAAGCAGTCTCGCGAGATTGTTAGCTCCTACAAGCACAACTTTGTTTCTTTTATCGTTAACCCCCAGAGCCCTTGAAACAAAACCTCCTGCGCTCCCTTGGAGCACAACCGAAATTGCTATTGTAAGAAATACAAGTCCCTGGACGGTATTGCCCCCTTCAAATTCATGTCGTTGTAGTTCCAAGGCGATAATCGAAGCTATTGACGCGGCAATTATTCCTCTTGGAGAAACGAAAGAAAGAAACATTTTTTCCCTGATAGAAAGACCGGAACGAATGGAGAGAAGAAATATTTCCACCGGTCGCACGACAAAAAGCAGGCCCAGCACGACCAGAACTCCATAGAAACCCAAGTCTTTTATGTAGTCAAGTTCCAGGCTTGCCGCAAGAAAAATGAAGAGCAGAGAAATGACGAGAATCGTAAGCTTGCCCTTGAATTTCTTCATTTCCTCTTCCTCTGGAATATTCAGGTTTCCGACTATGGCCCCGGAGACAATGGCTGCCACAAGCCCCGCGTCCGGAGTCAGCATCTCGGCAAACCCGTAGACCGCAAGCGCGGAGGCAAGCATGAAAAGATCCACGAAATCCTCCATGTAGATATAGAATCTTTTAACCGCGAAAGTCGCCGCGTAACCGCCAAGAAAGCCCAGAACTCCTCCCACTATAAATTTGTAAATGACGAGAAGGACTATCTTGCCTACTTCCATAATGTGACCTTCAAGTCCGAGGCTTAAGCCCGAAACACTGTGTCTGCCCTCAATAAGAATTACCTCAACTACAAAAAGAGCTATCAAAGCCCCTATAGGGTCAATCAGAACTCCTTCGTATTCAAGGATGTGCTTCAGGTTGGGTTTGACCTTGAATCTTCTGAGCAGGGGCTGAACAACGGTCGGACCGGTTACTATGACCAGAGAACCGTAGATAAAGGCCATCTCCCAGGAAAGATCACCCACAAAGTACGCGAAGGCAGCTCCCCCTATCATAGTGATCAGCGCGCCCACAGTTATCAGCAACAGTATTATGTTTCCGTGGTTCAGGGCTTCTTCTTTATTCAGGTTAAGTCCCGCTTCGAAAAGAATAATTGCTACGCAGAGCTTTATTATTATTTCAAGCCCTTCTCCGAACTCCGAGGGATGGATCAGAGATAAGAATTCCGGACCGACTAGGACCCCGAAAATGAGAAAAAACACAATACTTGGAAACCCTGTCCTGATGGAGAGCATCTGACCGATTACTCCCAGCACCAAGGCAAGGGACACCATTACGAGCAAAGAGACAACCACCTTTTTTAAGGAAATAAGGGTTTAAAAAAGACCCTTTAATGATGGATTATAACCCGAGAGGGCATAAAAATGAAACCTAAATCACATATATGAGCGTATCAATTCTCGGGCTGTTCGATACTGGAAAACACCCATTTTTACTTTTTAAACAGGTCTTCAAACAAGAACAGTCCGTATTTCACTGATAATTATCTTAGACGCAGGGTTTATCTCCCTAGGCACACGATTTAATCAAACACTTAGTATGAAAGGGGTGTTATTCAGTAGTCTCCGAAGCTGAATCGCATCCGTTTTGTAATGATAAGGAGAGTTTTGATAAAGTCGATACAACAAAAATATAGAAAAAGCTGATATGAAGAAATAAACGGGTCTTTTCCCGAGGCTGATATCTACCAGAGTTAATGTGCTTACTATTTCCGCTGTTACTATGCAAACAATGAAAACAAGTAAGCTGTTAGGCGTTACTTTTCTGAGAAATATTGCCCCTAAAGGTGCTCCGAACAAGACAACCGGCGCTGCCAACACCCAAAGATTGAATACATGGTCCGTGACCATATCCAGAGCTAACCCCTGAAACACAATTCCGATAATGGATGTTGAGGCCATAGCGATCGCTGAGATCTGAGTTGCTTTTTTCAGATCAAACCGATAGTAAAGCGATAAAAGACAAAAAAATGATCAAATCTGCTCCGGAACCTATTAAACCGGAGATAAGTCCGCCTGGGAAGCCGCATACAAGGATAATGGGCAACTGCTTATACGTGATATCAGCTACCGATCGGTAGAATATTCTCTCCTCACGCACATGGGTGAATCTGCTGGAATATTTGCTCACCCATAGATATATCAACAGAAAGCAGAAAATAAAGAGCGTGAACCCCATACGAATGTCAGTTGGGTCTAGTGAATTCTGAAAAGAGGAAAGACACAGGCATATTCCAGCACTTGCGCCGACGAGATAGATTGCCAGAAACCTGTACGAAACGGAGGAAAGATAGAACAAAAATGTAAATTGATGCGGCGGTCATTCCTACGCTCTGAATCGCGAGAGAGAATGATTTTGCCGTAACCGGGTCTACCAGAAGCATTTTCGTCAGAGTGAGAAAAGCAACTGCCCCACCGCCTAAAAAGGTAGAACCTGCCACAAAGGAACCAAAAGTCATGATAGGTCCGATTAGATGTCCAGATATGTTAGCGCTGCAATTATTTCATTGTGAAATACCGCTGCATGTAGAATCAGGAGAAGGCTGTAATATCGGAAAATAGAATACTTCTGGAAAAATAGATATGTCCTTTTCCAAAAGGCAATAAGACCTCTTAAAAAGGTTAAAGGAACAAGTTGGTAGCGGGGGCGATTGCTTGAGGCCGAGGCTTAATTGGGGATTATATACTTTGTTAACCAGGGAGAACTTGACGGAAAAGCAAAAGATAACCCGCCAGCTCAATGGCGAGAAGAGGCTTCCACAGTTGATTCGGCTTCCAGTCGATCTCGAGCCTGCTCGGCAAGCACTACATGTCCGTTGCAAGGAAATGATGCTTCATCTAGAGAAGAGAGCTTTGCTTCAGCAATCTCTTTGGTTTGAAAGAGAAGAGCATATGGAAGCGTTGTTGGCCCATGTGAAAATTGGAACTTGTCAGGGTTCTCGCTAATCTTGGTTGAAGCCCATCCAAAGTATAGTGAGCAATTCTTCCCGACTGCTGGAAATTCAATTACGTACATAATGACCTCTTTTGGTTAACAGAGTATATAATCCCCGCTTAATTGATCGCTCCCTTTACCATTACGGATGCGTACGCAAGGGTTCTGCTTTTTTTACTATCATTTCGGACGCAAATTCTAACGCTTCTCCGTAGCTTTCTGCCCAACGGAATCCAACACCGTCGCATTCCACTGAGTATGTCGTTTCATTCGATTTCTCAATAATTGCGAAAAGTCCGCGCTTGTTGATTACCCGTGTCTTGACTTCGGACACTTTCTCCACAGTAAATTCTTGGCCGAGGCGTCTGAGTATCTCTTTCATAATCAGTTTCTCCTTATTCTATAGATCATATCAAAAGTGATAACGGCTTTTTCTATACCCTTAAAAATTCAATGATTTGAAGGAGATACAAAAGCAGGGTGGTAGCGGGGGCGGGATTTGAACCCGCGACCTTCGGGTTATGAGCCCGACGAGCTACCAAGCTGCTCCACCCCGCGACAGAATATATGAGAGGAAAACTATAATTGAAACGTCTATTATGTCAAGCAAAATACTATCTGATATTTTCTTATTCCTTTCAGGTTTTTCTTCCCAAAGTCCTTATTCTCTCAGCTATTCATCGATTGACTTGCGGATTGGGAATCCATAGGGAATCAGTATTCTCTATAACCTGAATTATTAGGCAGTTTTTCATCCGGAAGGAGAGAATCAAGACATGATAAGTAAATTTCGTGTTGTTCTTTTAACTCTTGTGCTTACTGTCAGCTTGGCTATTGTTTCTTTCTCCGCGATGGCAAGGACCGTCACCGTATCCGCAAGCGGGAACAGTGGATCTAACACCTTTCGTGCCGCCATTGAAAGAGCGAACAAGGACTCCCTTGTTGAAAGCATCCGATTTCAGCCGGGACTTAATCCCATTGAACTTAAGACTCCCGTAACCTAGACAGGCACCCAGGCCCTTATGATTGACGGCGCTGGGGCCACGGTCTCGCAGAATGGTTCTAAGGATCTGCTAATCTCAGAGGGCGGCGGGGACCTGCGCCTTTTCAACATTTCTTTCACAAAGGCGCTTAGAACTGGGATTACCGTTAACGTACCGGCTGGCAATCTCCCTCGCGAGCAAACTGTTTTACTGAATAACGTAATTTTAAGAGACAACGGTTGGTACGGTCTTCATTTTGATGATCAAAGTGGCGGCGCCGGGGCCGATTCTTCATCGAGTCTGCGTCTTCTGGTCATCGACAGCAGAGTTACAAACAACAACAATCCGGCACTGTCCCCTTCTTCAAGCGGCAAAGACGGTATCCGGGTGGATGAAGGCGGTATCGGAGACGTTACGGCGATCATACTCCGTAGTGTTTTAAATAAAAATGCCGCTGAAGGAATAGAGATTGATGAGACGGGAGTGGGAGACGTCGTGGTAACCGTAAGCAAAAGCTCTTTTGATAATAACGGTGCCCAGCCGCAAAAACTCTCTGATCCTGAAGACGGCTTGGATGTTGACGAGGCGGGTCCCGGCAGCATACGGGCAAACATTACTGAGTCAACAATAAGTGCCAACCGGGACGAGGGGCTTGATCTTGATGAGGCAGATGATGGAGAGATCTATCTTACCGCCGTGAATGTTGAGACTTCAGGAAATGCTGATGAAAACATAAAGATTACACAGTTGGGAAATGGAAATGTCACAGCGTTGCTTAGCGCCGTTACCGCGAAGAACAGTAAAAACGGGGACGGAGTAAAACTTGAAAGCTTTAATAATGATGAGGATGAGAATCCGGTGGGTGCGGTCTTCGCTACTATAGAAAAGTCAACTCTCACTTTTAATGACGGTGATGACATACAGATTGAAGCTGCCAGAGGGGAGCTTGTTGTTCGCTCAAGCGCCGTCGGAACGAAAAAACTGTCAGAGGGAATAATGCTGACCATCGTTCCCGGACCGAATTCTGGTACCCCATAGGGAAAAGATCTGGAAACAACTATGGCTTAGATTGCGGTAGGGTCTATAGCGAAAGCCCTGCCCGTTTCATAAGGTCTCTGGCCATAAGAACTCCTTCGGCGGAGGCTTCTTCCGCGTCGCACTCCCATGTGTTTCTTGAGACCGTGTTTTTCTCAATGTCTATGAAAACGGAATTCGCCAATACTTTCCCAAGATGGACTTCTGCGCAGCATCCGAGTGGAATTTGACAGTCTCCACCGAAAGTTTCTAGGAAAGAGCGCTCAAAGACTGCTACGGTCTCTGTGTCTTCATGCGTGATTGCGGATATGAAGTTTCTCGTTTCCGTCTCATTTTTTCTGTACTCTATGGCTATTATCCCCTGACATGGAGGGGGAACGAGATGGTCGCGCGCAAAATACTGGGTAATACGTTCGGAAAGCCCAAGCCGGTTTAGTCCTGCCGCTGCCAGAACTATTCCGTCGAGGTCTTCTGAGAAAATTTTTCTGAGTCTTGTATCGACATTTCCTCTCAGGGGAACAACTTTCAGGTCAGGAAACATGAAAAGCAACTGCGCTTTTCTTCTTACGCTTCCGGTTCCCACCCTGCCCTCTCCTTGGAGTTGCTCAAGGGCACGGCCGTCTTTTGAAATAAAAACATCCCTTGGGTCTTCTCTTCTGAGCACAGAGCTTACGACAAGCCCGTCGGGAAGAACCGAGGGCATGTCCTTCATGCTGTGAACGGCAATATCTATTTCACCCGAGAGAAGGCTCTGCTCTATTTCTTTTACAAAAATCCCCTTGCCGCCTATCCGGGAGATATCTTCTTCGAAGTTCACATCGCCTAAGGTTTTTATTTCTTTTATTTCCGTTTCAAGTGAAGGGAAAACAGCGTGAAGCTCCGTTTCGACAAGACGGGCCTGGTGCAGAGCGAGTCTGCTACCTCTGGTCCCAATTCTCAGCTTCGTCATAAATATCTTTTGCGTCCTGCGAGGCATCCACCGGGTCAAGCTCAAAAAGCCTTCTCGTTACCTCCGAGTAGAGAGCCGCTTCGTAACCGGACGTTCTTTTCTTTAGGTTAGTAACCGGATCATGAAATATTTTTCCGATTATGGAATTAGCCAGGCTCTCTATAATCTCTTTCTGCTCCTCGGTGCCGCCTTCGAGTTTTCTGAGAGCCTTCTCGACCTCGGTCTTTTTTATCTCCTCGAATTTTTGCTTGATATCGATTATGACGGGGAAGACCTTAAGGCTTTCCATCCAGTCCATAAAACCTTTCTCTACGTTTAGGACTATTTTTTCGGCTTTTTTAAGATTCTCCCTCCTGGAATTCAAGTTTTCACCCTGAACTACCCTCAGGTCATCTATGTCGTAAAGATAAACCCCGGGAATTCTGTTTATCTTCGGATCGATATCGCGTGGAACAGCTATATCGATCATGAAGATCGGGTCGTTCTTCCTGAGCTTAAGGGACTGTTCTACGTGTTCGCTTCTTATTATATAGTCGGGGGACCCGGTTGCAGTCACAAGAATGTCGATGTCTTTCAGACTGTAGAGCATTTCTTCGAATCTGATGGGCTTGCCATTTAAGGATTGCGAAAGTTTTTCCGCATTGCGGAAATTCCTGCTCGTCACGTAGAGTTCCTTTATGTTGTTTGAGACAAGATGTCTCGCGAAGAGTTCCCCCATCTCCCCGGTTCCCACCAACATGGCGGTCCGATTCGCAAGGTTCTCGAATATCCTTTTGGCAAGCTCCACTCCCAGATAACTTATCGAGACCGCTTGAGAGGAGATTCCCGTTTCGGCCCTCACCTTTTTCCCGGCGAAAAAAGCCCTGTTAAAAAGCCTGTTGAGTATAAGCCCGACCGTGCTTTCAGAACGCGCCACGTTATAGGAGTTTTTAAGCTGGTTCAGGATCTGGGTTTCTCCGATCACCATGGAATCAATGCTGGCGGCTACCCTGAAAAGATGGTTTACAGCGTCGGACCCCACACGGGTATGCATATACGGATAAAGGCTTTCACCGTAGAGCTTATGGAAGTCCAGAAGAAACGACTTGATTTCCTCTTCGCATTTTCCGCAGTTCTCAGTTGCCGCGTAGACCTCAACACGATTACATGTGGACACAATGCAACATTCAAGCACGTTCTCCCTCAGGCGAAGGATCCCGAGTGCTTCTCGAAGCTCCGCATCAGAGAAGGAAAACCGCTCCCGCACTTCCACTGGGGCCGTCTTGTAGCTGATTCCGATTGAAACTATTTCTATCATCCGCTTGTTCCGAAACCTGGTATTGCGCAATTATAAGCTACCCGTGGATGGAACTATATCAATTTCATCTATGTTAGCTTCAGGGGGCTGATTTATGACCGACAGGACCGTTTTAGCCGTAATTTCAGGAGACATCATCTTTGCCCCGTCCCATTCTCCCCCGAGGGAATTCCAGATATCCGTTCTCGTCGGGCCTGGCAAGACGGCAGATACCTTTATTCCCCTGTCTCTTAATTCTTCTCTCAATGAATTGGTAAAACCCAAAACGGCGAACTTCGAAGCGCAGTAGGCAGCCCATCCGGGGAACCCCTTTTTTGAAGCGTTCGAACCGATGTTTACGATGTGCCCTCCTCCAGCCATAAGTGGAAGCGAATGTTTTACCATGAGGAAAGTTCCTCTTGCGTTTACGGCCATCATTTCATCCCACTGCTCGGTGTCGGTTTTTTCTACCGGACCCGTATAAACGACACCCGCATTGTTGATCAGTACGTCAACCCTTCCCTTTTTTTCTGCGACGCTCGATATGAATCTTCTAATTTCATCCTCGACCGATATATCGACGGAGGAAGTCATGAAATTTCCGGCAAAAGATGATATCTCGGCCTCAAGGGAAGCTACGCTCTGGCGGCTTTTTGAACAAAGCGCCGTAAAGAAACCCGCCTTGAGCAACTCAATTGCGATTGCTTTCCCTATGCCTCTTGCCGCCCCGGTTACAATCACGACTTTCTCAGCCATCTCGTTTTTCCTCGAAATACTCAAAATAACTTTTCGGATTCTCCCATATCTTTACGTAATCAAGCTTGCCAGGGATGATTTCTTCGAATTTCTGCCACAGGTATTTTCCGATATTCTCAACAGTTGATATGTTTTTCTGAAAGAAAGGAATGTCCCTGTCTATCCATTTATAGTTAAGTTCTTCGATTATGGGCGCCGCCTGTTTTTCAAAATCAATACGGTTTACTATCATGCCCGTTTCATCATCTATTTCCCCCCGTATAGACACTTCCACCGAATAGTCGTGTCCGTGCCCCGCGGGATTTGCGCATTTGTCAAAGATGGCGAAATTTTCTTCGTCAGACAGACCTTCCATGAAAAGTCTGTGGCTTGCAGAAAATCTGAATACTCTGGTAAGAAGCACCTGCTCTTTTCTTTTCAGCATTTACGGTAGTCGACGAAAAGATCGTCCGTTTCATATACCCTTATCTTGTGAAGACGACAGTCATCCCTCTCAAGGGTTTTTTCCTCAACCATTTCCCACAGAACCTTTGCTATGTTTTCAGTAGTTGGTATAAGATCCTGAAAACGGACATTGTCCTCATTCAGGTTCTTGTGGTCAAAGTCAGCCAGAACCGATGAAACGATCTGCTTCAGGTCAAAAAGGTTGATTATCATTCCTGTCTCCGGGTTTATCTCTCCTTCCACCGTAACTTCAAGCACAAAATTATGTCCGTGTCCACCTGGCAGACTCGATTTACCGTAAAATTCACGGTTTTTCTCCTCACTCCAGTTCTTGTTCCAGTACCTGTGAGAGGCGGAAAATTCGACTTTCTTCGTTATGAGTTTTTTAAAAGACATAGATCAGATCAGGCTGGCAGACAGTCACCTGAAAGCCGGCCGGCTATAATTTTAAGGCCTGTCTTTCCGGATCTCCGGAACTCCGGTGTCCGCACGGAAAGCTTCCTGCCGCGTCCCGTCTATTATTTTTGTTACCGTGGGTTCCATTTTTGAGAGAAACGGTTGCGGATAGATTCCCATAAGAAATATCATCACGGCAAGCGGAATCATAAGGGCTATCTCTCTGGGATTAAGATCCTTAAGTCCCATGTTTATTTTCTTTGCTATAGGTCCGAACATCACCCTCTGGTATGCCCAGAGCATGTAGACGGCCCCGAGAACAAGCCCCGTGGCTCCAAGTGCGGCGTACCAGTAACTCTCCGCAAATACTCCCAGCAAGATTAGGAACTCTCCGACAAAACCGTTTAAAAGAGGCAGACCTATCGAAGAAAGCATAGCAATCATGAGAAATATCGCAAAAATCGGCATCACCTTCGCAAGTCCACCGAACTCCGAAATCATTTTGGTGTGACGTCTTTCGTATATCATCCCGACGAGAATAAACAGAGCTCCAGTGGAGAGACCGTGACCTATCATCTGGTAGATGCCACCCTGCACGCCGTGAAGGTTAAACATGAATACGCCCAGCATTATAAGTCCCATATGACTTACACTTGAGTAGGCAACCAGCTTCTTAAGGTCCTTCTGCATAAAGGCCACCATCGCTCCATAGATTATCCCTGTGATTGAAAGAACTATTAGAACTCCGGTGTATGCCTCTATTGCCTCCGGAAAAAACGGAATGAGAAATCTTATCACTGCGTATGTTCCCATCTTAAGAAGTACACCCGCAAGTATGACGCTTCCGGGCGTGGGTGCCTCAACATGGGCGTCGGGAAGCCAAGTGTGGAACGGGAACATCGGAACCTTGATTGCAAAAGCCAGGAAAAACGCCAGGAACACAAGTCCTTGAGGACTCAGTATGCCGTCAAAAACAAGACTGGTTCTTTGGAGATCAAAAAGGTTCATCGACGCGAAGCCGAACTGGTCTATGTGAGCGTAGTACATGTAGATGATTGCAACCAGCATAAGCCCGCTTCCAAACGCCGTATAAATGAAAAATTTCATTGCCGCATAGACTCTTCTAGAAGACCCCCAGATTCCTATGATGAAATACATGGGAATCAGTACCGCCTCCCAGAATATGAAGAAAAGGATCATATCCAGTGCGATGAAGGTCCCGATGAGCGCTGATTCGAGAAAAAGAGTAAGGCAGAGAAACGCTCTCCACCCCCCTTTTATCGCGTTCCAGGAGCAAAGAACTGTAATCGGGAAAAGAAAAGTTGTGAGAAGCACGAGCAAAAGGCTAAGACCGTCAACTCCCAGATGATACGATATTCCTAGGTCCGTAAGCCACGGGAGCTTCTCTTCAAACTGCATTGTGGAAAGCGAACCGTTAAATCGAAAAAAAAGTGGGAGTGAAATCACAAATTCAACGAGGGTTATTCCAACCGCGGTTGCTTTCAGTCGGCAATCGGAGATCTTGGAGAAATATGGCAAAACTCCAAGTACGACAGCTCCCAATAGAGGAAAAAATATAAGCAGAGACAGAATGTTGTTATCGAGGCTCACGTTCAGGCGGACCTAAGCAAAAGGAATAAAATCGCCATAATTATACTTTCATAAAATTTCGTTCTCAACCGCGCATGTGAAAAAATTCAGATTCCCCCCATGAGTCTTGGAAAAACGACTGATTACGGAAGGAAATACAGCTAGCTAGAAAAAGAAAAGAGCGGGGAATATTAGTTATTCTCCGCTCTTTTGGGTTGCAAAAAACTTAAGAATAGGCTTTAGCTGTTGTCTCCATTACCTCTATATTGCTCTGTTTTCCCACCGGCCCAGGAACCAGTATGGCGAGATCGACTCCAGCTGCGAAATGCTCCTCGAGTTTTTTCTTGCAGTTATCTGGTGTGCCGGCAAGCGCTACTGAGTCTATAAGCTCGTCGGTGAAGACTTCGGCCGGGTTCGCCCCATCCTGCACCTGATCGATTATATCCCCGAAACCTATCTTTCTTATGAGTCTCTGGTAAAACGGGAATCTGGAATATGGACCTAGCCCCCTCTTGGCTGCGGCAACGGCCGCGGCTTCATCATCCGAGACAAACGATGGAATGCCGTTTGTAATTGATATAGCTGAAGGGTCTCTTCCCGCTTTCGCGGCGCCAGCGGCAACCTGCTCTTTTAGGGTTGCCACATAGGCGGGAGGACAGAGATATGGCATTATGCCGTCGGCAACTTCTCCGGCGAGTTCCGCCGCACCCTTAGTAAGACCGGCTATATAGACTGGAAGGTCGGGTACTTTCCTTTTAAGAGAAAGCCTGGGAGATGTTCCGTCAGCGAACGCCCTCACTTCGCCCACATAGTTTCTCATCGACTCAATCGGATCTCCCATATCTATGTCGTATCTGCTGTTAACGGGCTTGTGGCTTACTCCGAGTCCGAGAATCATTCTTCCGTCCGTTATTTCCTGTATCGTAAGTGCTGTCGCGGTAGCAACTACGGGCTGGCGCATGTATATGTTAGCTATCCATGTTCCAACGTTTATTCTCTCAGTGCACTCCGCAAACACCTGAGCGTTTGTTATAGCGTTGTAAGGCGGCACCTCCGGAGAGAGAATACCGTCAAAACCCGCCTCCTCAGTAATTTTTGCGAGCCCTCTAAGATCGCTTATGCTGCACCCCCAAACCGGGGAAGTTGTTGCAATTTGTCCCATTCTAGCCTCCTTGAGTTTTTTTCAGTACTGGTTCACTACATCCCTGTAATAATCCGGACGAAGGGAAGCTTCGTCTCTGGTCTTTAACACTTCTTTTATCTCTTTAAGAACCCTGTTTTTTTCCTCGGGGAATTTCGCCCTGACAGGAAGATAATTTGATATGTGATTTGAATAGAAATAGCCGTTTGAAAGCTCCGTATTCTCAACTATGGTCTCAAGTTCCTCTATCATCCGAAACTTGTCCGGAAGCTCAAAGAGGCCTTCCTGCCATTGCTTGTAAATCGGTGCTCCGGGACGAAGTTGAAGGGAAAGAGCTCCGACATATTCAGGGTCACATTCCGTAAGAAGTTTCCCGGTAGCCAGTGCGTGCTCACTGCTCCTCTCCTTCCCGCCGATGCCGAGGAGGACCATGACCGAATTCGTTATCCCTGAGGCTTTCAGTTTCTTTGAGGCTTCAACGGTCTCGGCAAAATTTGCTCCCTTCTCTATTCTCTCGAGTACTACATCATCTCCGCTTTCAAAACCTATGTAAACCATGCTGAGACCGTTCTCTCGAAGACGCGTGAGGTCTTCAACTGATTTTCTGAGTATGTCGCCCACGTTTGCGTACACGGTAATTCTCTCAAGATCAGGGGCTTTTTCATGAAGATAATCCATTATTTCCATAAGTTTTGCCGTGGAAAGCACGAGCGCGTTGCCATCCGCTATGAAAACCCTCCGCTCAAGTGATCCCTTCTGCGCCGCGGTATCGACAATCTCTTTGATTTCGCCCATGGACCTTACCCTGAATTTCTGGGCTTCTTTCCTGTACATGGCGCAATAGGTGCATTTATTGTGGGAACAACCAACAGTAGCTTGCAGAATAAAACTTTTGTGTTCGCTTGGGGGGCGGAAAAAGGGAGTTACGTATTCGATCATTACCTTAGAAACTTAACGTAATTTCGATGTCTGTTCAACAAGACTTTGCAATGGCGTAAAACATAGGTTATCCTTGCTCCACGATGTTTGATCTCGAACCACACGAAAAAGAAGGCCTGATGTACATACTTGGTGTACCGCTACTAATCGGACTCATAATGATCATCGCCTCTTTAACGCACATTGTCCTTAAGCCCTAGGTAGCGCCCCAGCGGATTATCCGGAGGATGAGTTCGTGGATTTCGATCTCTACCCCGCTATTATCCCTGAAAATATATCCCCCGTCTTTCTTCTCTTCCCAAGTAACTCCGAGAAGTTTCAGATTTTTCTTCGGTTTCTGGTAATCAGGATCGATTTTCCTTCCGACAAAGGTAACGGCGTTCTCACCCCCGCAAAGTACCATAATCAGCTTTGAAGTTCCGAAAAGTAGCAAAAAACCCGGGGTTTTCACATCGGTACCAAAAACCGCCTGCATAAAACCTGGAGGCGGAGCAATCACGCTGATTGTGTCTCGGCCGTATTCTTTGTTTAATGACTCCACACATGTTTCAAAGCTACGGCAGAGAAAACCCGAAGCTTTCTGGCTTTCCCGGCATGTTTCATCCGAGTCCACCGAGATTTTCTCTTTTTCGTAAAACTCAGCAATCCATGGTTGTTTTTTCGTTTCCACGGCGCATCACCTTAACCTTCAGATTTCACTCTGGAGTCTGAAAACAAGAAAATTTCGTCGTTCTCAGCCCTGAAAAATCACTCGCAAACCGACAGATTTTTTCACTTTTTGCTGAAAACGCTTCAAATTCCTTGCATAGTATAATAATATATGCAACAAGGGGAAACAAAAGATAGACAAACTCTACGGAAACACCGCGGGCCTTACCAGAAGCAACCTGAAGAACCTGCTCAGAATATACAACAGGAAAATCCCCCGGGACCGCTTGGTAACCCTTGAACTCACCCGCACTCTTTTAACCTTCTCAGACGAACTTCAAAGGGTGATAACGGTACTTATCGACCGCAAGGGAAAGATAAGATTCGTTTTCATCGGAGAGCCTTGCGATTTTCCTTTTGAAAAACTCCTCGGAAGAAGGAGAAGAGCAAAGTACAGACTCAGGGGCTTTCGTGCTGTAAGAACCAACCTTAAAGGATCAGGCCTTACCAATTCAGATCTGACGACCCTGGCAAACGAAAGACTCGATCTGGTGGCTTCGACGTCTATCGGTCAAAACGGTTCAGCCGGGCACTTTGAATATGCTAATCTCATCCCGCCAGACGAAAAGAATCCAGTGCAGTGGGAGATTTCAAAATTTCCGGATCCAGGGCGCATAGAGGTTAATCTTGAGCAGGAAATAAACGGTATAGAACAAGCTCTCAGACGCGCTTTCCTCAAAAATGGAGGCAAGGAAAACAGAGAAGGAGTGGTCCTGGTGGGATTCGGCACGAAATTCCGCTATCTAGCCGAAAAATCTCTTGAGGAACTTGGCTCTCTGGCTCTTTCGGCCGAGAAGGTGGTGCTCGACAAGGTTCTTCAGATAAGAAAAAAGGTTGATCCCCGTTATCTTGTCGGGAAAGGAAAACTCAGGGAAATAGCTCTTCATGCGAAACACCTTGGAGCGGATACCATAATTTTTGACACCGAGCTTACCCCTGCTCAGGCAAACGCGATCGGAGGGGAATCCGGCCTTGATATAATGGACCGCAGCCAGCTTATAATACAAATATTCGCAAAACACGCCAAGACAAATGAAGGGAAGATCCAAGCTAGACTCGCCGAATTACAATACAACCTACCGAGACTTAAAGGCAAAGGCACGACCTTCTCACAGCTTGGCGGTGGAATAGGCACTAGGGGTCCCGGAGAAAAGAAACTTGAGCAGGAAAGAAGAGACATAAGAAAGCAGATCGAACAACTCGAAAAACAGATTGAGAGTCTCTGCAGAAGAAGGGAACACACAAGGAAAAACAGGAAAACCTCAAGAATTCCAACTCTTTCCTTTATCGGGTACACAAATGTCGGCAAATCCACGCTTTTTAACCGTCTGACAAAATCATCCATTCTTACCCAAGACAAGCTTTTCTCAACCCTGAACCCAACCACGAGAAAAGTCATGCTTCCGGGAGGAAAACAGATACTCATGACTGATACGGTGGGCTTTATAAGCAAGCTTCCCAAGGAACTCATAAACGCGTTTAGAGCCACGCTTGAGGAAATAGGCGAAGCCGATCTGCTGCTTCATGTCGCCGACGCCAGCGATCCAGAAGTCAGGGAAAAAATAGATTCGGTAATGAAGATAATGGAGTCAATGGAATGTGAGAACATTCCCAGTATTCTTGTGTTTAATAAAACGGACGAAGCGGACGCGCATACACAAGCGGCACTTCGTGAGGCGTTTCCCAAAGTCCCACTTGTGTCAGCAAGAAAAGGAAGAAACTTCAGAGAGTTACTCCTCCATATAGAAAAAGTTGTTGAAGAAATTGAAGCTGATGCGAAAGCTGGGGATTTTAACCCGGAAGGTAGATTCAAAGACTCTATCTCGCTTCCGTTGTTACATAGTTCCCTTTAGATTTCTCTAAAGGTTGATCTTATAAAAAAAAGGGGGATATCCGTTTCCACGAACACCCCCTTTTTTAAACTGTTTTTACTTCCAGAAACCTACCAAGGCTTAGATGCGTCATCCATTCCCTTTAGGTTCTTGATCCACTTCGAATCGTCATAATCCGAAGTGCCGAAAGTCAACGCCAGAGTGGCGATTATAACGCCAATCTCACTGCCATTGGTTTGTTCGGCTCTTTTTTTGATCTTGTTATGAATTGGATCTGGAATATTTAGTGTTATCTCTGCCATTATCAAAACCTCCTGGTTGATTTTTGATAAGAACTAGTCGGCGTCCCCGATACCTTTTTCTTTCCTGTACTCTGCCACTTTCTCCCTTTTTACTGTCGGGGTAAGAGAAAAGCCTGAAGGGTCAACGGACGCACCCGCGGCCGAAGCCTGCAATTCCTCGGTACTCAGAGAATTAAACTTCATATCTCCGGCGACCTCTCCGAGCTGGGACTCTTCAAGCTTCCAGTCGGTAAGCCACTCGTCTCCGAGACCGAAACGTTTCGTAAGCCTGTTGATCTCCTCCAATCTTCCGGGAAGAGGTCCTGCAGGCTGAAGCAAATTCAGATCCTGCAGAAGACTTATTACTTCTGGATCTCTCGGGAACGCGTTTCCGACCTGTTTCTCAAAGAACATGGTGTCAAACGGAGGACGGCATCTCGCCCCACCACCCTGAACATCCTCTGCGGGGTAGCCGATGGTCATAAGCCAGCTGAACACGTAAGTGTCCGGAAGACCGAATTTTGCTTTCGTGTTTCTCCTCGCACCGCCGCTTGCGCCGTTAAGACAGGTCCCAAGACCCAGCGCCGTCGCGGTAAGTATCGCGTTCTGTATCGCATTTCCAAGATCGATCGCGGCAAGCCGGTGCAGTATTGCGTCGGGAAGCAGTCCGGGAAGCGGAAACAGGTTGGATACCCTGTCGTATTCCCAGCCATGGGCCTTGTCAAGCGCTCCGGTTCTCATAAGATCGTGGATTGACTGACCCTGCGTGTCATAGTTGGCCATGTCATAACACCAGAACACAAGCACGGGAGCCATCTGCGTGGTGATCTGGCTCCAGTCGGATATGAACTCCCATATTTCGGGGTCTTCATCCCTGTATACAACTATTGCTCTTTGTCCATTGAAGTTACCTGCCGAAGGAGAAAGCCTGGCGGCTTCCAGCATGGCCTGAATCTTCCACTTCTCAACGGGCTGATTCGGCTCATACCACCTGATGGACCTCCTTGTCCCTATGGCGCTGAACGTGTCCATGATACTAACTTCGCTGGCACTTGGTATATTACTCATACTTAACCTCCTGTTTAGGTGTTTTTTATTCAGAGTGAGATTAAAACTCCATAACCTCTGCTGACATTATACCATTGAATTATAAAAAATTCATCATCGAAAATCAAAATCTCTCGAATTTTACAATGCCAATGATTTGGTATACATTTTAATGCCGAACTTAAAGCGCAAGCAGGAGGAATTACTAATGAGAGACGTTTATATCATAGGAGTGGGAAACACCGCCTGCGGAAGATTTCCCGATAAAGCAGCTCACGTACTCGCAAGGGAAGCTGCATGGGCTGCGATACAGGATTCGGGAATTCACGCGCGAAAAATCGAGATCGCATTTTGCGGTCATGTATACCAAGGTATGGGAGTCGGTCAGAGGGCGCTTAAGGACATAGGACTTGTCGGGCAGCCGACCATAAACGTGGAAGGAGCCTGCGGGAGCGGGACGCTTTCCCTGTGGGAAGCCTGGAGAACCATAGCTTACGGTCAGTATGACATAGCCCTTGCTCTAGGTGTTGAGAATCTTAGCAGGATTCTCTCCGGAGGTCCCCTACCCCTTGAGGAAGACGACCTGGAGGTTTCCATCGGCATGGGAATGCCTGGGCTCTACGCAATAAGAGCTTCAAAGTACATGAGCGAATACGGAGTTACCTCGGAACAGCTGGCTGAAGTCGTCGTAAAAAGCCGCTACCACGCTTCGCTCAATCCCCTTGCTCAGTACAGAAAACCCACCACGGTAGAGGAAGTATTGAGCGCCCCGATGATCGCAGACCCGCTTACGCGAAACATGTGCTGTCCCGTCGGAGATGCAGCCGCGGCTGCGGTGCTTTGTTCCGAGGAACATGTTGGGGAGCTTGCTAAAAAGATGCCGATAAAAATCCTCGGCTGTGTTGCCCAGTCGGGCAAATACAGCAGTTCCACAGGTCTTACCTGCGATCCTTCTGAGAACGTTTGGAGAACTTCCCAAATGGCTTATGAAATGGCAGGACTAGGGCCCGAGGATATGGACGTAGCTGAAATTCATGATGCTTTTTCAATAGCGGAAATGATGGTTGTTGAATCCCTCGGCTTCTCCAAGAAAGGAGAAGGAGCAACTCTCATAGACGAGAAAAGCACTTGGGTGGGAGGCGGCAAAGTCGCGGTCAACCCAAGCGGTGGATTACTTTCACGGGGACACCCCGTTGGAGCTACCGGACTTCTTCAGACCGCTGAGATTGTAAGGCAGCTAAGAGAGGAAGTTGAACCCGAACGCCAGGTGAAAAATGCGAAAGTAGGTATCATCGAGACCATGGGAGGTGCCCAGCCCGCCATGGACGGAATTACCTGCGTTGTGAGCATCCTCGGAAAATAATGTGGTGACGCTGTAATCAGCGTTCTCCCCTGATTTCTCGGGTTCTTTCTCTGCGTTAAGCAAATCGAAGGCCCTGCACAGGCGGTGTTTTAACCGCACTCGGGGGTTGTTGCGTAATTTTGTTTCATACCCCTCTGAGCAATTTCTTGATTCCACGCAAACAAGAATTATCTTGTGTCTGAGATGATTTCACCCAAAAAATTCACTCTAAAAGCCCAGGAAGCTATCTTGGAGGCCCGAAACGTGGCGGGCGACAGCAAAAACCAGGTAATTGACCTGCCGCATCTCTTTTCGGCCCTTGTAAATCAGTCCGGAATCCCGACCAAGATTCTAGAGCAATTGGGATCTGATCCCCGGGTCCTTGCACGGACAGCCGTGGAACAGATATCCAAGCTTCCCAAGGTCAAAGGAACATCCGACCACATATACATGAGCAGGGAACTTGATTCTGCGATCCGGTCGGCGGACAAGGAAGCAGAATATCTGGGGGACTCATATGTAAGCACGGAACACCTTCTGATCGGAATTCTTTCTCACGCTGCCGGGGAGTTGAAAAACAGATTCTTAGAATCTGGTGTAACAAAGGAAGGAATTTTAAAGGTACTAAAAGAACTGAGAGGCAAGCAAACAGTGAACACACAGAACCCTGAAGACACAATGGAGCCGCTTCGACAGTACGGAAAGGATTTCACCGAACTTGCCCGAAGCGGAAAAATAGACCCCGTTATCGGAAGAGATGATGAGATACGAAATGTGATCCGGGTACTTCTTCGAAGAACGAAGAACAACCCGGTACTGATAGGAGAACCCGGGGTGGGGAAAACAGCTATAGTCGAGGGACTTGCCCAGCGGATAGTTGACTCTGACGTTCCAGAAGGACTCAAAGATAAGAAACTTATTTCCCTCGATCTGGGGTCGCTACTTGCCGGGGCGAAGTACAGAGGACAGTTCGAAGAGAGACTCAAGTCAGTACTCAAAGAGGTTACTGAATCCCAAGGAGAAGTAATTCTTTTCATAGACGAGATACACACCGTCGTGGGAGCGGGGGCAGCCGACGGAGCAATGGACGCGTCAAACATGCTCAAGCCGGCTCTGGCACGGGGAAAACTTCACTGTATAGGAGCAACAACTCTTGATGAATACAGAAATCATATAGAAAAAGATGCCGCCCTTGAGCGCAGATTTCAGCAGGTCTATGTTAGTGAACCTTCCGTTGAGGAAAGCGTGTCGATCCTAAGAGGTCTTAAGGAAAAGTATGAAGTTCATCACGGCGTAAAAATCAAGGATGAGGCTCTTGTTGCCGCCGCTGAACTTTCAAGCAGGTATATCTCCGGGCGATTTCTACCCGATAAAGCCGTCGATCTCATGGATGAGGCTTCGGCACAACTAAAAATGGAAATTGACTCAGTGCCGACAGAAATAGACGAGGTGAAAAGAAGGATGATGCGCCTTGAGATAGAACGGGAGGGATTTAGAAAGGAGCAGGATCCCGGACTTCTTGGAAAGCTTGAAGACATCGAGAAAAATCTTTCGGAACTAAAAGAGGAAGCAGAAACACTTGAATCACATTGGCGGAAGGAAAAAGACTGCATATCGAGGATAAGAAGAACCAAAGAGGAAATAGAAAACGGCAGAACAGACGCGGAAAAAGCACAGCGAGAAGGAGATTTCTCCCGCGCATCAGAATTTCTTTATGGCAGGATTCCTGAACTTGAAAAGAAAATGGAGAGCCTCAGCATGGAGCTCTCCGAAATACAGAGTCAAAGGAAAATGCTTCGCGAGGAGGTAAGCGCCGAGGATATAGCTACGATTGTATCGAAGTGGACGGGAATACCGGTATCAAGCCTGGTTGAGGAGGAAGTAGAAAAACTCGTTCACATGGAGGAAAGACTTTCAAAACGGGTGGTGGGACAGCCAGAACCGATAAGGTTGGTTTCAAATGCGCTTCGCAGATCAAGGGCAGGACTATCCGACCCGAAAAGACCTATAAGTTCGTTCATATTTCTCGGACCCACCGGCGTTGGCAAGACAGAACTCGCCAAATCGCTTGCCGAGTTCATGTTTGATGATGAAAACGCGATTGTACGGATTGATATGAGCGAGTATATGGAAAAGCACTCCGTATCGAGACTGATTGGAGCGCCTCCAGGGTATGTCGGATACGAGGAGGGGGGACAGCTTTCGGAAACCGTGAGAAGGCGGCCCTACTCCGTAGTGCTTTTTGACGAGATAGAAAAAGCGCATGCCGACGTGTTTAACCTGCTTCTTCAGATTCTTGACGACGGAAGGCTCACCGACGGGCAGGGGAAAACAGTGGATTTCAGAAACACTGTAATAATAATGACCTCAAACCTCGGAAGCCAATATATACAGGAATCGTCAGGAAACAGCGAGGAGATAGAGAGCAGAATAAATGAAATGCTCAAAAATCATTTTCGCCCTGAGTTTCTAAACAGAATTGACGAAGTCGTCATATTCAGCGGTCTGGAAAGAACCGAGCTTATGAAAATAGCCGAGATTCAGATCGGATATCTGAGAGAGAGACTTGCGAAAAAGGGCCTCGGGATAGAACTTTCCGAAAAAGCTGTCACCAAGCTGATTGATATCGGTTACGACCCTGTCTTCGGAGCTAGGCCGATCAAACGAGCGATACAGAAATACATTCAGGACCCCCTTGCAAACGAGATACTCAAAGGAAATTTCGAGAATTCAGCCATAGTAAAGGTAGATCTGGATAAACAAGGAACTTTCACTTTCGGAAAAAAATAACGGGAATTATAGACTTATTTACCCAAATCACATGATAATTGAGTATAATATACTGTAATGACTCAAGAAATGCGTACTGTAGAGTTTGTCGTTCTACCTACCACGAGGACTAAGGCAAAGAAGATGTTCCAGATAGCGGGAGCTTGTCGGTACGTCTGGAACCATTTCAGGGAGAAGAACCTTGCTGGCTACCAGGCATTCAAAAACGGCAAGGGGGAGCGACCGCAAACCAGTTATTTCAGTCTCGGTGTGGAATTCACCAGGCTGAGGCATGAAACGGAGTGGATGCGAGAACTTCCCGCCAATCCTGTCAAGCATACCCTCAAGTATTTTGCGGACGCATTGAAAGAGGCGATGGCCGGCAAAAAAGGTTTCCCGAAGCCGAGAAGCAGAAAGAGAGCCGCTCCCAGTTTCACCATACCAAGTTCGGCTGGGGTTAGGATACGGAAGGTCAACAAAAAGTATTCTTCACTTCTTATTCCCCTAGTCGGCTGGGTAACGCTTGCCCGCGGGGGGGGGGCAATCCTTGGGAGGACGGCGCACCCAAGCAGGTGGTGCTTCGCCATGACGGGCACAGATGGTGTGCCTTTGTCTCTTACGAGGTTGAAGTGGAACGGAGACCGGACGATGGTGAGTTCTTAGGCGTTGATATGAATGTCCGCCAGATTGCCACTTCGGATGGACATTTCTACTTCCTGCCCGATTTAAAGAAGAAAGAAGCAAGGCGAAAGCGGTATCAGCGAAGGATGGCAAGGCAGGTCAAGGGGTCTAACAGGCGGAAGGACACAAAGAAGAAACTTGCGAAGGTGAGCAGAAAGATAGCCAGTATCCGCAAGAACTGGATTCATCAGACCACAAAGGAGATTGCCGATAAATGCGGAACCGTGATAGTGGAGGACTTAAAGGTGAAGAACATGATGGCTTCCGCAAAGGGTACGATAGAGAATCCAGGAAAGAACGTGAAGCAGAAGGCGGGACTTAACAGAGCAATGCAGGATACTGCCCTCGGGGAACTTAGAAAGAATCTTGAGTACAAGTGCGGGAGGCTGATAGAAGTAAATCCCGCGTACACAAGTCAGACATGCTCCGAATGCGGGCATGTGGATAAAGAGAACCGTAAAACCCAAGCACGGTTCCTATGTGTGAATTGCGGCTTTGCGTCCAATGCGGACACGAATGCGGCAATGAACATAAGGCGTCTGGGAATGGCGCGACTGCACGGGGAGGTTTCTGGTATTAGTACAGTTCCGATGAACCGTGAAATTGATACGAGGCTACCCTATGGGTAATCAAGTATATAATTTCCAAAGTAACTGTATATCAAAGCTCAAACTTAGTAGTCAGAAACAATGTTCGCCCTAAGATTGAATCAAGATAAAGCGCCTGAGTTTCATCTTGGCTGGGGCGGGATTGACCCTCATTGCCGATATTCAGTATGCCTCCCGTAAGCTCAAACCACCTGAATCCAAGCGCCTTTTTCCAGTTAAGCGTGATGTCCTGTCCTACCCATTTCTTGTAACGGTTGGTTCTGTCGTCGTTCCAGTAGCCTGAAACCGCGTGCAGGCTCCATTGCACCGTCATATTGTCCCAGCCCGCACTGAGCAAAAGGTGCAGACGGTTGCGGGGAATGTCTCCAGGCCATGCTTGCTCAGCTATGCGTCTCTCGTAATTCGTTACTCTTAGCCAATTGGCCTTGAGAATAAAATTCACCCAGTCGGTCCTCCAGTCGGTCTTAATTCCGATGTCAACTCCGTCAACATCTGACTCTCCGCTATTGGTAAAGAGATTCTCAATCCTGCTTAACTGACCGTTAGGACGCATCACTTTAACTGCAGGATAATCGCTAAGCTCCCCTCTTCTTTCCAGACCTACAATAAACTGTGGGTCCAACATGCTTGGTATGTCAGAAACCCGCAGGCGGAACCAGTCGGCGCTGGCATAGAATGGGCCCCACCCCACGGAAACTCCGGTTGCAAAGCTTTCGGTCTTGTCCGGTTCCAAGTTCGGGTTGGCGCTTTGGCTAAGTTCCACCTGTTCTCTGGAGCAATCGGCAGTCACCGTATCCGCGTCACACACAAAGGGGTAAGTGACAGATTTTTTTTCGTACAGTTCAAACAGTCCTGGAAACCGCGATCCCCGGCTCCAGGAAGCCCGAAGAGCCAGGTTCGGCGTCACCCGATACAGGGTTGCCATGCGGTGCGAAAATGTTGTCGATAAATCGCTCAAGTTCTCGTATCGGCCGGACAGCGACACATCCAGCGCATCACCCAACGGTACCGATATATTGCCGAAAAAAGCTAAACGCCGACGATCGACTGTTATAGAATTCAAAGTTTCTCCGAGTACATCTCCAGAATCGACAAGACTGTTGTGGCGGTCCAATATTCGTAGGTGTTGCTTTGCTTCTCGTACGCAAACTGCAAGCCTGTTTCTCAAGTAAGCTTGTTGTCCAAGATTTCAAACAAAAGGCCATCGAGTGCCAAGGTGGTTTCAATATGGTGAAAACTTCTCTTCACATCCCTTTGCAAACCGCTTTCACCGATTGATGTTTTATGATCTGCGGTCTCGGAGAGAGGGTCTTGGATATCGTAATCTCCATTTTCAACGGCGGCCTTGATTATCGATCCGTGGATGTAAGTACCGTCTGTATTGAAATATTCGTAGCGATTGTAGTGAATATCCGCGTGATAGTCTATGTTGCTTCCGATTTTGCTTTCCACACCCACTTCAAGATCGTAATCTTTGATATCGGTGTCCCATTGACGGTTCCCATGCCCCAGAAAGCTATGTTCCACCATGATTTCCTGAGGAAAATTGCTGCTATCAAGAGCTTCAGTATTGTCGATTATGCTTTGCTTCAGCATTTCGATCGGTGCAAAGAAAAAACCATGGGACCCAGGTGCTTCGAGCAGTTTCGTCTTTGATCTGGCTACTCGGCTTTTAATATGGATAGTGGCCGTATCCCCGACAGGGTGTTGGAAGTTTACGAATACGTTGTCGTTTTCCCTGCGCTGTAAATGCCATGAGATATCGGCAGAGGCAAAACCACAGACACTGCCGGATATCTCGCTTGGAGGAATCGTTAATATTCCTGTATACACACTTTCGTCACAGTCGTTAAGCGGCGCCACTATTTTCTTCCCGTCGGTTCTTGTCAGGAACAGTGTATTACCACCTACCGACACGCCTTGGGTGTCGGCGAAAGAGCCACCAGGGGTATATATATCGCACGGCTGTAGTCACGGTCCGCATCACGAACTTCATTTCGTCGAAATATTTCTGCGCCAACGCTTAAATGGCCCTGACCGAATCACCCCAAAGAAGGCTTAAATGTTCGGAATCGCCACCTTCAGCACGTGGACGTGCGATGCCTGACTGAATTTCAAAACCCTCGTAATCTTTTCTGAAGACTATATTTATGGCGGCGCTGACAGCTTTTCCAAGGTAAGGAGCACTTGCGCTGTCCTTGAGAATCTCAATGCGTTCAATCGCTGAGATGGGAATGAGATCAAAGTCGATGTCAAAGCTCGAGGCGTGTCGTCCATTTACCGCGACCGCAAAACGACCGGGTCCTAGCCTGAACTTCACTTAGCAACTATGCGTATTAGCCAATAACAGCGGGGGGATTCGTAAAATCAACCTGTCATTTTACTGGAAACAAGTTTCCCGGGGTCTACACCCAGCAATTCAAACGCCCTTTGCTGAAGAACCGTCGGT
>JAKZRS010000009.1:0-41155 GCA_047518015.1 Thermodesulfobacteriota bacterium
GGAGGTTCGGGGAGATGAGGTAAGGAGGGTCGAGGGGCTGCTCAACGGGAGGCCTCGGAAGGTTCTGGAGTACCGGACGCCGGAGGAGGTTTTCAAAAAGGCTTTGGCCCTCGGGGGGTGATCTGGAAGAACAGGGAGAGAGGGGTCGGAGAGGAGTCCGGGGGCGCCATGGCGTTTGCCTTCGGTCGGGCTACGCCCTCCCTTCGGCAAGCGCCATCCAGATGTCTTGATAATCCGGTGCTGGGAATATAATCTTTTCCCTAAACGGGGAGTACCACCTTTTGCTGAAGGTGTTGCACTTCAGAGTTGATAAGAGGTCTTGCCATATCTCCCGGCTAAGTGATAATATAATTTTTTTCTTGATTTTGATCCTTCCAAAATGAAAAACGGTTCTCACAATAGGGATGCTTGGGCAACCAAGACAGGTCTTATATTAGCTATGGCGGGCAACGCCATAGGACTTGGCAATTTCCTTAGGTTTCCTACTCAGGCCGCGGAAAATGGCGGCGGCGCTTTTATGATCCCCTACTTCATAGCTTTTATCATGATAGGAATTCCGATCATGTGGATGGAATGGGGAATGGGAAGGTACGGAGGGTCCCGCGGACACGGAACAACCCCCGCGATATTCAATCTTTTCTGGAAAAGCCCTGTTTCCAGGATCCTTGGCGTTATAGGGCTCTGGATACCGCTTGTCGTAACAACTTACTATATTTACATTGAATCCTGGACCTTGGGATACGCTCTACACTTTCTCTTTGGAAGCAATCCCAGTCTTGATCCGGGGTCGGTTTCAAACGCTGCGGAGTATGTAAAGCCTTACAGCAGTTTTCTTTCCGATTATCTCGGCATGGGAGACGGGGTGTTTCTCACCCCTTCCAAAATGGCTATTACCGCCTTTGTAATCACGATTGCGGCAAACTTCTACGTCATGCTGAGAGGAATATCGGGAGGTATAGAGATATTCGTCAAGTACGCCCTTCCCGTGCTGTTTGTTCTGGCAATGGTACTCGTAGTAAAGACTCTGACACTTAAAACCGATTACGGAACAGCAATCGACGGTCTTAACTTTCTCTGGAATCCAGACTTTGAAACCCTTAAAAACCCTGAAGTATGGATAGCGGCAGCGGGGCAGATTTTTTTCACGTTGAGCCTCGCTTTCGGAGCAATAGTGGCGTACGCGTCTTACATAAAAATTGATGATGACGTAACGTTAAGCGGCCTGACCTCGGCGACTATTAACGAAACGGTGGAAATAGTTCTCGGGGGTTCGATAGCCATTCCGGCGGCGGTAGCATTTTTCGGAACCGCAAGCGTGGTCGCCATAGCGCAATCAGGTGCTTTCAGCCTAGGATTCGTAAGTCTCCCTGCCGTGTTCAGCAGCATTTCGGGAAATCTGGGAGGCATTGAAATGGGTAGAATCTTCGGTTTTTTGTGGTTTTTTCTCCTGTTCTTCGCCGGCATGACCTCATCCGTAGCAATAGCATATCCCGTAGTAACTTTCCTTCAGGACGAATTCGCCATCTCAAGACAAAGGGCGGTCGTATACACCATGCTAATAATAATCGTAAGCGTGCTGCCCGTGATACTGGTAAGCCAAGTCCTTGACGAATGGGATTTCTGGGCCGGCACCATAATGCTCGTCGTATTCGGATTCATTGAAATAGTAATGTTCATGTGGGTATTCGGGTCCGAGAGGGCCTGGAATGAGATAAACTCGGGCGGATTTATAAAAGTACCCCGTGTTTTTTACTACGTTCTGAAATACATAACACCATTTTTCCTCCTGGTCCTCATATCTTGGTGGGGGTATAGCAGTCTGCCTTCGGTAATCGGAGCGGCCAGCTGGAATATCTGGTTCGCAAGGTTCTATATTCTGGGATTGTTTGTTTTTCTATCAGTTATGGTTTATATTGCCGGCAGGAGGGAAAGATAATGGATTTTGCTGCCGCGCTATTTATGTTCATCTCGTGGGGAAGTGTTCTGAGTCTTCTCTTTTTCTGCCTGATAAAATTCCACAGGAATTCCCGATAACTGCCACAGGATCAGCGCAGAAAATGTTTTCCCGGCTTTTTCGGTAACTGACCAAGTATTTTTGCCGGTTTAGTTCCGCTCCGTTTCTTCATGAAGAACCTCTTCGGGTTTTCCAAGGCGAAAAATCCTTATAACATCTTCAAGCTGATGTATCAAAAAGAAAGTCAGAGCAAAAGACGTAGCGAAAAGAACGAGGGAATTTCCTCCGATTATAGCTATGAGAACTAATCCGGCTGAATAATAATTCCTTCTCCCCAAGGGACGAAGGCGCGCAAGCAGCTTTCTCAGAACGGAAAGTTCCTCGGGATCAATATGTTTGTCAACTTCAAAGTAAGCTACCAGGCTACCGGAATTCGTATACTTTATCAGGAAGTAAAACGACCATATTAGAAACAGGATGAAAACGATGATGTTATAACTTCCGAGCACAACCGCAATGGTGCTTCCTGTTTGAAGATAATACCCGACAGGAACTCCGATCAGGAAAGAGAGCACGGTGAACTGGTCACTTATGGTATCAACCCACTGTCCCTTTTTCGTCTCCATAAGCTTTATTCTCGCAACTTCCCCGTCACACCTGTCCAAAACGGTTGCTGCCTGCATGAAAAGAGCTCCGAGTACCGGATGACCAAGAGCATAAAACGGCCCGCAGAGCACTCCGATCAGATTAATCAGAACACTTACCGCGTTAGGCGTAAGAGATGTTCTTACCAGAAGCTTGCTCAGAGGAAGAGACATCCTGCCGTTTACATTTCTGGCTATCCATCCGGTAGCCGTTTTACCTACGTGAGAAAAAATAATTCTTTCCGCTTCTCTTTCAGATTCCGTGGTATCCGAAAGACGGCACCAATATCCACTGTCGGCACTGAAGGTTCTTATACGGTGCCGTGTGGCCTCTTCACCAAGCCAAGTATCAAGGCCGGTAGCCGAAAGAACTGCGGGGACTTCTGTGGAATTTACGGAAAAAGCACCTAAGACGCTGCTTCCTCCACCGAAATATCTGGTTACGTAACCGGTTTCCCTGTCCATACCAACAACAGGATCAGCGTCTTGGTGGACAAGGACGGAAACCTCATCTTCGCGGCAATCTGCTGAATCACGAACGAATTTTTCAAGAGAACTGAAGTTTGTAACGACAAGGGAAGATTCTAAAATAAGCACTCTGCCCGAATCTATCGACACTGAACCTCCGGGCAAGACCCATTTTATGTCCGATGTAATCCTCGGATCATCTATAAGAAGGTTTTTCAGAAAACCCGCGTTATCGGTAATTATATGAAATTGCTCTGTTCCGACACGCTGGCAATTTATTATAATTCTTTTAAGCTGCGGTACTTGTGCTATCGATTTGCTTGAGAATCTGGACAGATCCTCACCATTTGTTCCCGTGCCAGAACAAAGTACAATAGCGTTTTTCATGGCAGATTATTCGGAGGAGTCGACAACTCTCAGAAGATTTGGAGCACGGTATTCCTTTTTCAAGAATCTGTCAGCCTGCTTTCTCGCCCTGAAAAGATCCAGCGGACAGTCAACATCCATCCAGTAAAGCTCGCCTATATCAAGGGGCTTGATCTTATACCCTTTGTTTATAAGTCTGTGTATTGAGGATATATACCATTTCCCCTCAGCCCCTGGATTCCTCATCTCTTCCTCAACCGCTCTTTTAAGTAGCTCAACGCCGGTATCTCTGAACACTCTTATACCAACCGATTCAGCGGAGGTTTCGCCGTTTGAGATATCTTTGCTGATCTTCGTGATCCTGCTGTCGTCAATAATAACTTTCATGTCTTCCCTTTCGTACCGGGACCTTCTTTTTATAGGAAGACAAATTTTCTCATCCCTTACCGAAAGCGCCTTGTCCAAAACCCCTATCTCGTAAACATCGTCTCCGTTCATAACCACCAGATCTTCATCAAATTCGCTCCGGGCTATCCAAAGAGACACGAGACTGTTAGTAGACTGGTAGAAGGGATTGTAAAGGGTGTTGATTCTCATCCCCAGTCCATCGTAGCTTCTTAGAAAATCCTCCACTCTCTCAAAACCAAAACCCACGACGATTACGACTTCGTTTATGCCGCAATCTCTTATAAGGTTTATCTGATGTTCAAGTATGGATATGTTCCCAATGTCAAGAAGACATTTGGGCTTGTCGTGAGTGTAGGGGTATAGCCTAGTTCCCCTGCCCGCTGCAAGTATTATAGCTTTCATAAATCAGGTTTCTTAAATAAACAGCCATACGCCCCTAGAATCGTGAAGTGCGGGTCACAGCTTCAGGGAAAAACACGAAGCATAACGCTTTACTTTCAAGAAATCCTCCAAGTTTAATGTAGCTACAGGGACTAGCTATGTCAAACACGCCTTTGATCCGTGAGTCTTACGCGGGTTTTGCCAGAAGCACGGGTAAGTTACCCTTCGGTCGCGAGTTTAAGAGCGTTAATTCCAGATTTTATGCTGATTATATTGTTCATCTCATCCACATATATAAGCTTGGGTCTGTGTGTTTTGCTCTGTTCCTCATCATAGATTGCAAAATCCGCTATTATTAGGCAATCGCCTTTTGTCGCAAGATGCGCGGCCGCACCGTTTACGCAAACTGTGTTTGAACCCCTAGCGCCTTCAATCACGTAAGTTGAAAGACGGTGACCGTTGGTCAGATTGAAAATGTGAATCTCTTCATAGGGAAACAGATCAGCCGCGTCCATGAGATTCCTATCAAGCGTAAGGCTCCCTTCGTAATCCAGTTCGGCTTCGGTAACCGTTACTCTGTGTATCTTGGATTTTAGAAGTATTCTTTGCATTACCAACCTCTTAAATCATAATATTATCGATAAGTCTGGTATCGCCTAGCCTCACGGCCAGCGCCACTAGATCACCCTCCACAGCCCTGTGCCGAAGCTCAAGGGTTTCCGGGTCTCTTATCTCAATATAATCAATATCATTAATTTGCGCCATACGCAATACCCGATCTGCCTCGGCAAGCAGAATTTGGCAATCATCGCAACCGCTTCTGAATTTCTCGGCGACCTCGCGCAGGGCTTTGTTCACCGCAGCCGCCCTAATTCTTTGACTTTCGCTTAGGTAAGCGTTTCTTGAACTCATTGCAAGTCCGTCCGGTTCCCGCATTATCGACATTTCCACTATTTCAATGTCCATATCGAAATCCCGCACCATTTTCTGGACAATCTTAAGCTGCTGGTAATCCTTTCTTCCAAATACCGCAAAATCCGGGCGGGCAACGTTGAACAGCTTAAGCACAACCGTTGCCACCCCGTCAAAATGTCCCGGCCTGAAAGGACCGCAAAGGCAATTCCCGAGAGCTCCCACCGAAACCGTAGTCTGGAAACCATCGGGATAAATATCGCTTATATCCGGATAAAACAGGTAGTCGACGCCACAGCGCTCAAGTTTCTTAATATCGCCATCGTAGTCCCTTTCGTAACGATTAAAGTCCCCACCGGGTCCGAACTGTGTGGGATTAACAAAAATGCTTGCGGCCGTCACGTTCGCCCTTCTCACCGATTCCTCAATGAGACTGATATGCCCCTGATGCAAAGCTCCCATAGTGGGAACAAAGCCGAGTTTTTTACCCGCTTTTCTGCAAGCATCGGAAACCCTCTTCATGTCGGAAGGGCGATTGAGCACGGAAAGCATTTGTACGCTATCCATAAGAGTGCTCCCGCGAGGGGAAAGTTCCCTTTTTTACGTCTTCCACATACTTTTTCGCTGAATCAGAGATTGTGTCTGCAACCTTCGCATATTTTTTGACGAACTTGGGAAGGGGCTCCGGCGTAAGGCCTATCATGTCGTTTACAACAAGCACCTGCCCGTCGCAAGCTGCCCCGGAACCTATTCCAACAGTTGGTATCGCAAGACCCCCAGTAATCTCTTTTGCCACTCCCGATAAAACGCTCTCGATAACCACCATGAAAGCACCGGCTTGCTCACAAGATTTGGCAAGATTCAAAAGCGCCTTGCGCTCCTCCGGCGAACCTCCCTGTACTTTGTATCCACCCATTACGTGAACCGACTGGGGACAAAGCCCTACATGAGCGACAACGGGAATTCCGGCTTTTTGTATGCGATATACCGTGTCGACGTACATCTCGTTCACCTCAAGCTTGACCGACTCTGCCCGCCCTTCCTTTAAAAGCCTTCCGGCATTCCCTATGGCCTCTTCTGGGGATTTCTGATAGGAGAGAAAGGGCATGTCCGAACACAAATGGGCACGTGCTACGCCCCTTGAGACAATTTTAGTGTGATAAATCATTTCATCCAGCGTAACGGAAAGCGTATCTTCAAGACCCTGAACCACATTGCCAAGAGAATCCCCTACCAAAACCATGTCTACTCCCGCAGCATCCACTATTGCGGCAATGGTGGCGTCGTACGCCGTTATCATGGCGATTTTCTCGCCCCGCTCTTTCATCTTGCTAAAATCTGTTGTTCTAAGCTTTTTCATCGCTAAACACTTTCCCCTGTTCCAAGTTCCGCAAAATCATTCAACATATATGCTGGCTGCGTATCCCCGCGTTCTCAAAATCACGCGAAGTCTTTCGGCATCTTTCCTTTTCTTGAATCTTCCCACTCTAACCCTGTAATAAGTATTCCCCTCAAAGGCTAAAGATTCCAACCTCACCTCTTCCTTTGTGACCCGCGAAAGTTCTCTTTTGAGGTCATAGGCCTTTGCCCTGCTGCGAAAAGAACCCGCCTGAACCGTGTAAAGGGAGATAAAGAGGCTTTCTGACCTTTCCGACGGCGTTGATAACACCTCTATTTTTACCTTCGCAACACCGCTTCTAACAAGTCCTATGGATTTCGCGGCGGCATAGGAAAGATCTATAACCCTGCCCTTTACGTAAGGACCCCTGTCATTTATCCTGACTTCTACTTGCTTGCGGTTCTCAAGATTGGTAACACGTACAACTGTACCGAAAGGAAGTTCCTTGTGTGCGGCAGTATAGGCATATCTGTTGAATATCTCGCCACTTGCCGACCTGTTCCCGTGCTCCTTGTCTCCGTACCAGGAAGCCTTGCCGTACTGCACGGTATCCGTTGATCGAGGTCGAGAAAAATCCCGGCTTTCCAAGTTCGGCGAACCCGGAAAGGGAAAACAGCTGGCCGGAAAAAGCACTGCCAAGATAGCAAATCTGATCCAGAGCATAAAACATTATTTTACCATAAAGGATTTACACATGGACACCAAGATGATAGAAATACCAGTTCCGCAACCTGCAGCCTTGAGATTATAAGCGGTTATAATAGAATAGTGCCACCAAAAAACAGGCAGATACAATGAACCCGCCGGATCATAATTTTTCCCTGATAAACCGACTTCCCCCTTATATACTTGGCGTAGTCAACGAACTCAAACACCAAGCGCGCGCCAGGGGTGAAGATATAATCGACCTCGGCATGGGAAACCCTGATCAGGCAACACCGGACCACATAGTGGAGAAACTCCGCGAAGCGGTAAATGAGCCCAGAAACCATAGATACTCCACTTCCGCCGGACTTCCCAAACTCCGTCTGGCCATAACTGACTGGTACAGAAGAAAGTACGACGTTGACCTTGATCCGGACTCCGAAGCCGTCGTGACAATAGGTTCAAAGGAAGGCATATCCCATTTAATGCTTTCAATACTCTCCCCGGGAGATATAGCGATAGTTCCCGATCCAACCTATCCAATACACAGCTACTCCGTAATCATAGCAAGAGGAGACACTCACAGTTGTCCGATGGGGGAAAAGGAAGACCTGATACTGTCAATAGAGAAGGCAATAAAGGAAGTGTGGCCGAAGCCCAAGGTGCTTATTCTCTCCTTCCCCAACAATCCGACCACGAAAGTCATGGATCTTGATTTCTTCGAAAAAGTCTGTGATCTGGCGCGGGAAACCGGTCTTACAGTTGTACATGATCTGGTTTACGCAGAACTGTGCTACGATGGATACAAGGCTCCGAGCATAATGCAGGTAAAAGGAGCCAGAGATGTTGCGGTGGAATTCTATTCCCTCTCCAAAAGCTACAACATGCCCGGCTGGCGGGTTGGCTTCATGGTGGGAAATCCGGAAATCGTTTCCGCGCTCAAAAGGATAAAAAGCTATCTTGACTACGGAATATTTCAGCCGATACAGATAGCCGCGATCACGGCTCTTAACGGACCCCAGCAACATGTAGATCGTATAAGGGAGACCTACAGGTCCAGGAGAGATAAACTGATCGAATCATTCGCAAGGGCCGGATGGGAAATCCCAAAACCGAAAGCGACAATGTTCGTATGGGCACAGATACCGGAAGAGTTTGCGGAAATGGGATCACTTGAATTCTCGAAACTGCTTATAGAGAAATCAAAAGTTGCCGTATCCCCGGGAGTGGGCTTTGGGAACTACGGAGAAGGTTTCGTAAGACTCGCGCTTGTTGAGAACGAGAACAGAATAACTCAGGCGGCAAGGGGAGTGAGGAAACTTCTCCAAGGCCCCCGCGGTTACTAAAAGGCCTGTCCTATGCTTATAAAAATCTTGAGCCTGTCGTCTCTCTCCTCATCTTCCGGGTTAAGAAGGTAGCCGAAATCCGCTCTGAGCGGTCCAATTATCGTATGGTACCTCAATCCCGCGCCGGCCGCGTACTTCAGGCTGGAAATGCTGAAACCGAAACTCTCTGAATAAACATTTCCATAATCGAAAAAGACTACCGCCCCAAGTTTATTAAAAAGCCCGAAGCGGGCTTCAGAGTTGCCCACGATCATGGAGTTACCCCCCAGAGGATCCCGATCTGAATTGAGTGGACTCAGGTGCTGAAATGAATAACCCCTCATGCTCGCGCTGCCTCCAGCGAAAAACCTCTTGAAGATCGGTACGTCAAGCGGGTTAGTCTTTCCAATCGTGCTTATGTTTCCAATCGTCAGTCTTTTTCCAAGAACGATTCCGGAAACATTTTTGTAGTATCTTAACTCGGCCAAGGACTTCAGGTAATCGGTACGGTCGGAACTGATTATCTGAATTGGTTTTTCCATGAATAAAAACAGCCGCATTCCTCTGGTAGGATTTATAAGACTGTCGGTCAGGTCATATTCAACTCCAAAATCGATAAACGTCATGAAGACCCTGTCGCGGGCGCTTTCGATCGGCGTTCTGACCACCTGAGAATCTATATCTGAGTATACGACGTTTAGGGAAGTGAAAACCGTAAGATAGTCCAAAAATTCCTTGGAAACAGTACTGTTAAAATCGAAAGTCTCTCCATCGTATCCCGGAAGATCATCTCTTCTCACGTCAAGCAGAAAAGCCAGACTGGAATTTCTACCGATTAAGTGAGGCTTATCAAGTCTTGCCAGTAAACCCCGCGTCAGGGATGAATAGCTGGAAGTAACCTGAAGGGTCTTTCCGCCGTCGAGAAAATTCCTCTGGCTCCAAGACAGCTGTGCCCTTAAATTGTCTTCCGTAGCGTATCCGACACCAAACCTTATCGTTCCGAGTTTCCTCTCGGTAACGCTGTATGTCGTCTGAATCTCAAGTTTCTGCTCGTCATAGTCATTATCCACTATAACGGAATTGAAAAGTCCTGTTTCGAAAATATTCGCCCGTGATTTCTGAGTTTTTGTGAGGGAGAACAGATCTCCTTTTTCATGCTCTATCTCCCGCTCGAGAAGTCTGGTGGCAATGTTGGAATTTCCCCCGAATATCACGTCGGCGAAATAATACTCCTGACCTGGATCAATAGTGAATTCAACGTTAACCTCTCTGTTCCTCAGGTTTACAATCGCTTCAGATTTAACATCCGCCAGAGGATAACCCCTGTCGGAGAACATCTCTGTGATAAGAACTTTTGATTTCTGGTAGTCTATCTGCGAAAAGTGTTCCCCCTCTTCCAAAAGGATCACTTCGGCGACATCAGAAACGTAATCGTACAGATGGTTCCCAAGAACTTCTATGCTCAGGGTTTTCACTATTACGGGGTCTCCCTGGTCAACTGTTATTTCTATATCCACCTTTCGGTTTCCATCTCGGAAATCCAAGGTATGAGTTACGGTGGAGCCGTAATAACCATGTTCCCTAAGAACCTGTTCTATCCTCTTTATATCGTCCTCAAGGAACTGCTCGTTGAATTCCGGGCGCTTTTTCCAAGGTTTTCTCGAAGGAAAAGGGGTAATCATGGAGTCTTTTATCTTCTCAGTTCCTATATCCTTAAGCCCCTTTATCTTGATCCCGGAGATGAAAACCGTTTCGTCTTTATCTATTTCTTCGGCGTTAAGCACCAAAGTCTGGGAGAAAGCTGTCAGGCAAAAGAAAAGTCCTGAAAGGAAAAAAATGACGAAGCGATGCATAAGAAGGAATTTGTACGGAAAGTTCCTATCGTATTTGCGGTTAGAACAAGAAGATATAGAAGTGTCTTTCTCCATTAATACTAACAGGGGTGACCCTGAAAAAAAATCCCGGCGGGTCAGAAACAAACGCAGATACCTTAGTTGGGCAAAAATAATAATAACTAGATTTGCGCACAAAACCACACTCACCGCAATCTCGAACTCAGAAACTATTGCAAAATTGCCGAAGCCACACCATCAAAAAGACAGCAATCCGCAAACATGGGGGAAAGGACAAGACCGCTTATACATAACGTGGTAATATGATATTATTTTCTCCGAGGTTATTAAGCCATGGAACTTTTACTGCTTATGTTGTTTGTTCTCCTCGGATTTTTCGCTGGGACATATATATTGGGAACTTTTTTCTCCCTTGTTTTTATGCAGTTGCCGGAGGTTTTCAGATCAAGAGCCAGTGGGAGTCCCCAAGTACCGGTACAGAGGCTTGTGCATCTCGTTTTGGAAACTGCGGGGTGGTTTCTGCTTCTTCTCTCTCTTATATTCCTAGTAAACAAGTACCTCGCCGGCTATCAGAAGCTTTTTCTCTGCGGCATATACGTGGCCTTGGCTTTCCACATAGGAACGCTGCTGAATCTTTACGGAAGACCTTCGTAAATTACAAAGAGAAAAAACAAGAAGAGCCTCTTTGTTTTTTCGTACCGCGCCAGTCCGGATCCACTTGCAAACACACTTAAGCAGGTTTTAGCAGTTCGTGGTAGTCTGCAAAAGCTTGAAGTATGAATTCTTTTTACAGGTTAGCGCTTTTTCCGCGCTGAGAAGTTGCTATCAATAAACATCTGCTTGGCAGGGTCTCCCGGGTCTTCCCTGCGTTTGCGGCGCAGGTCCTTCGCCATCTTTTTTTCCAGAATAGGTTTATGAACGTATTCAATCTCTATCGTTCTTTTTTGAGAGTTCAGGTTAGCAAGTACGACCGTGTCTGAAAGATCCCATGACAGCACCTCGTAAGAAAACATCTTCCCCCGTTTGAAAGTGTCGCCGAGAGCATCTGCGAGGTTGCCAATAAGTTCGTTTTTTGCGGAGGCAAAACGGCTTTCGTCCTCAAAAATGAATAAAATGGAACTTGACATAAGCTTGTCTTTATAGAATTCAAGCCGAGTTTCATGGTCCGGCGAAGGATCGAGAGTAACTCCGGCTACTGAACCGCTCAAGACAACTTTTCGGATGTCATTTGAGTATTTGCGATCAGAAACAACCTTGACTTTGGAAGGCTCAACCAGATTAAGAGCGTCCTTTCTTGAAATCCCGAATTCAAAACCGTGGGGAATCCTAAGATTCACCTGTCTCCCCTCAACAGAAAAAGGAAGGAAAAAACAAAGTGAAAAAACAAGTGTCAGCCAAACTCTCGCACAATACATAAGTCTTCCCTTGACATAAATCGCTTAAACCCGTGGTATACTTTGCAACCTGTGATTCTAACTGTTTTATACCAGCTTGTTAAACACAATACGGTGACGCTTGAATGGAAACGATCATAGGAGTAATCGGAGCGGGGAATGCAAGCGAGGAGGAAAAAAGGATCTCAGAAGAGGTCGGAGTTCTGATTGCCAGAAGAAAATGTTTTCTGCTTTGCGGCGGAATGGGAGGAGTTATGGAAGCCGCGTGCCGGGGAGCAAAGTCAGCCGGGGGCACCACAATCGGGATTCTTCCCGGTCCGGAAGCCTGCTCGGCCAACAGTTTTATCGACATACCAATAGTTACAGGAATGGGGGAAGCAAGAAACGTGATAGTGGCGAAGTCAAGCCATTCGATAATCGCCGTTGGGGGCAGCTTCGGCACTCTGTCGGAAATATCGTTCGCGCTCAAGTCGGGAATTCCCGTCATCGGGCTTGACACCTGGGATGTCTCTAAGAGAATTATCAAATGCGAAACCCCGGAAGAAGCAGTCAGAACAGCCTTTGAGCTATCCTCCCGCGGGAAAAAAGCCGGATGAGAACCTCTCCGGGCACCCAAGCAGAAAAAGAGATGGCACTACAAGAAATAGAAAACCACATAAGACGCGTTCCTGATTTTCCAAGCAAAGGAATAGTTTTCTACGATATAACCACGCTTGTTAAAAACGCCGAGGCTTTTCAAAAATCCGTGGACATGATGGCTGAAATGTTTGCCAGCGAGGAGATAACCTCTTTTGTCGCACCCGAGAGCCGAGGTTTCATATTCGCTTCCGCCTTATCTTATAAACTTGGGAAAGAACTGATCTTGGTGAGAAAACCGGGCAAGCTGCCAAGCACCACTGCAAGCGTTTCATATGACCTTGAATATGGAAAAGACATTCTGGAAATTCACAAAGACGCGATAGACAGCAGAAGCAAGGCGGTAATCGTTGATGATCTTCTTGCCACGGGAGGAACAGCACGCAGTGCCGGGCGCCTTGTGGAGGAACTGGGAGGAAGCGTTGCAGGATACCTCTTTCTTATAGAACTCATGGGACTCAAGGGGGCTGAAGTACTTTCCCCACACCCAGTTTGGTCCCTACTGAAAATGCCGGGGTAACAATTGAAGAAGATAGAAGTCAAAGTCAGTTCAAGCAAAGATAATTCCTACGAAATCCTGATCGGCCAAGGTCTCCTGGGCCGGATTGCCGTTGATCTGGCCGAAGCAGCCATAGCTCACTCCCACGCCTTGATAACTGATTCAAACGTGGCGGAAATTTACGGAGGGAAACTTCTAGGCGACCTTGAGGAAGCGCTATCGGAAGTCAGGATGATCGCCTTTCCGGCGGGAGAACAAAGTAAGACCAGGGAAATCAAGTCCTTCATAGAAGACAGAATGCTTGAATCGGGATTCGGCAGGGACTCTTCAGTCATAGCACTCGGCGGAGGGGTCGTGGGAGACATCGCAGGATTCGTGGCCGCCACTTACATGAGAGGAGTTCCCTGCGTTCAGGTGCCTACAAGCCTGCTTGCCTGCGTGGACAGTTCGGTGGGAGGAAAAACCGCAGTAGATACCTCTCACGGGAAAAACCTCATCGGGGCCTTTTACCAACCATGGCGCGTATACGTAGACACAGATACCCTTAAAACCCTCGGACCGAAGCAGGTCGCGGAAGGACTCGCCGAGATAATTAAATACGGTGTAATAAAAAGCGCGGATCTTTTCCAGTACCTAGAGGAGAACATCGAAAAAATCTACGGGTTCGACGATGCAGCGCTGCTTGAGGTAGTAGAGGCAAGCTGCAGGATCAAGGCAGAGGTGGTTGAGAAGGATGAGAAGGAACAGAACCTGCGGAAAATCCTTAACTTCGGACACACGGTCGGTCATGCAATCGAGCAGCTCTCAAACTATACAATCTCCCACGGAGAAGCAATTTCTGCAGGAATGGTAATTGAGGGAGAAATCGCTCTGGGCAAAGCGGGGTGGAGCGAACAAGAGCAGGAAAGGCTCATCCATCTTCTGAAAAGGGCAGGACTTCCTACTGAGCCCCCACGGGGGGTAAGTGTCGAGAAGATAATCGACGTCATGAAAATCGACAAGAAAGCTCGAAAAGGCAAAATAGAAATGTCGCTTCCCGAACGCATAGGAAAGATGAAAGAACATGAGGGGAGTTACGGAATAAAGATCGGAGAACAAACAATAACTTCCGCTTTTAAATCCTGATCCGGAAAATGAAGTTAACCGATTCCGCGGTGGACATCTCCCTGTTTTCGTTTCCGATCGGCAAAGAAGACATTTTCTGCAACAAAAATCCCTTGGTGCTTGAAATCGGCTTTGGAGAAGGGGAGTTTCTGATAAACGCGGCGCAGTGCGACGGAAGTAGAAACTACCTGGGTCTTGAGATCAAGAGAGGAAGATTCCGCAAAGCCGTGCGGGCGGCGGAAAAACTCTCTCTGGAAAACTTAAAATTCGCCCATATCGAAGCTGAAATCGCACTCAGACAGATCTTCAGAGAAAGGATGTTCGATCTTGTTCTAGTAAACTTTCCCGACCCCTGGCCGAAGAAAAAGCATTCAAAACACAGAATATTTAACCGGGAATTTATAGGCTGCCTCGCAAAAGTGCTTACAGGAAACGGGAGAACGGTAATAAAGACCGATCAACTGAGTTACATTGAGCAGATAGTGTCCGAATTCGAAAGGAGCGGTTTGTTCCACCCCGCATACCCGCCACCCGGTTTCATTGAGACCCGAGAAGGAGAAACAGAGACAAAGTTTGAAAAGCATTTCAGGCAAGCGTCGCAAAAGATATTCAGCGCTGTTTTTCTCAACCTTCCCTCGCAAACAAGTTGAATACGCCAACTATACAGAGATTACAATTGACATTAAGAATCTTCTATGTATTAAGTTGTGTCCGTTTTGCACAACGTATGGAGGTTTTTTGAAATGATAGTAGTAATGAAGCCGAATTCGACCAGAGAGGAGATAGACAAGGTCAAGTCCGTCATAAAGGAACTTGGCTATTCGCCGCATCCGATCGAAGGAATTCTCAGGACCGTTATCGGAGTGGTCGGAGACGAGAGAGGAAAACCGCATGATCTCAACATTCTCAAGCAGCTCCAGGGAGTTGACAAGGTTGTTCCCGTGCTTCAGCCCTACAAGCTTACGAGCAGGGAAGTAAATGATGAGACCTCCGTTTTCAATGTGGGCAGCGTTCCCGTAGGGGATAAGAAAATCCCTGTAATCGCAGGGCCGTGCACGGTTGAAAACGAAGAACAGATAATGGCAATCGCGACCTCCATAAAAGATTCAGGAGCCTCAATGCTCAGAGGGGGCGCTTTTAAGCCCAGGACTTCCCCCTATTCTTTCCAAGGTCTTGGAAAAGAGGGACTGGAACTTCTTGTCAAGGCAAAAGAGATTACAGGGCTGCCTATAGTGACCGAAATAATGAGCCCGGACGATCTTGAGATGGTCGAAGAATACGCAGACGTGCTTCAGATCGGAGCCAGGAATTCCCAGAACTACTCCCTTTTAAGACATGTCGGCAAGTCAAACAAGGCCGTTTTACTAAAACGCGGAATGTCAACAACTATAAACGAATTCCTGATGTGTGCCGAATACATACTGTCGGAGGGCAACAGCAATGTAATACTCTGCGAACGGGGGATAAGAACTTTTGAGACCGCGACCAGAAACACTTTTGACCTGAACGCAATCCCGGTACTCAAGGAAAAAACCCACCTTCCAGTTTTCGCCGACCCTAGCCATGGAACCGGCTACTGGCAGTACGTAATCCCGGTAACTTTAGCTTCAATAGCCGCCGGAGCAGACGGAATAATAGTCGAGGTTCATAACAACCCCGAGATTGCAGTGAGCGACGGAGCCCAGTCGCTTAAACCGAAAACATTCAAAAACCTGATGGAAAGAGCTGCTCCTGTTGCTGAAGCCGTTGGAAGAACCATTTAGGAAGTTCTCGATTTCAGGAGGAAATCAGAACTTTTCTTCCACTGAGAGTCAGTTTCCCCTCGCAGAAAAGCCTTACGGCTTCGGGCAATATCCTGTGCTCCTGGGCATGAACTTTCTCAAGCAGGGTCTCCTCCGTATCTTCTTCGGTAACCGGAACAACCGCTTGGAGAATAATCGGACCCGCATCAACTTCCTCCCCCACAAAGTGGACAGTACAGCCCGTCTGTTTCACGCCGTAGTCAAGTGCCTGTCTTACTGAATTCGTTCCCGGAAAAGAAGGAAGCAGGGAAGGATGAATATTGATGATACGGTCCTTGAAGCAGCCTATGAAATAAGGAGTGAGTATTCTCATGAATCCGGTAAGCACGACAAGCTCTATGTCATACCTGTGGATTCTGGTGACTATCTGCTTCTCGAACTCTTCCCTTGATTCAAAATCTCTGTTGTTTACGAGTTCTACGGGGATACAGTGTTTCCCGGCCCTCTCAATCGCCATGACCCCCGGGGTATCGCAGACAACCACGGCTATGTTTGCGGATTCTATACCGGAATCTATCACCGCCTGAAGATTGGTTCCACTTCCGGAAACAAACACGGCAACATTGATCTTTGACATCACAGGCACCGGGAACTTGAGAAAACAAGGAAAGAAAAAAAGGGCAGCTACCTACTTTCCCACTCCTGAAAGGAGCAGTATCATCGGCCTATAAGGACTTAACTTCCGGGTTCGGGATGGGACCGGGTGCTTCCCCTTTAGCATAGCCACCCTAGACTTAAAAAAGTATCATCGGAAAAAATAATGTCAAGCGGGAATATCAGTCAGAGTTAAAACCTCTTATTGGAAGAGCTCTTCCGAATCTTTTTAGCTTCTTAATAGCCTTTACCTCGATCTGCCTTATCCTCTCGCGGGTAACATTCAATTTTTTTCCTATTTCTTCAAGCGTATATTCCTTGTCTTCATCTATACCAAAACGCATTTTGACGACTCCTTCCTCCCCATTACTGAGGTTGGTGCAGAGCGCATTGCGCATGATCCGGTTCAATTCCTTGGTTTCGAGCATGTCAAGCGGAGAAGAGGAAGTCGGGTCCGAGATAATGTCCATCAGCCTGCAATCATCCTCGCCAATCGGAGATTCAAGAGAAATCGGGTCGCGTGACACCTTCATGATTTTCAAGACCTTCTCAAGGGGTACATCCATTGCTTCGGCTATCTCCTCCGGTTTGGGTTCTCTACCCAATTTCTGCATGAGGGATCTTGATATCTTGTTTAGCCTGTTTATGTTCTCGGTCATGTGAACAGGAATTCTTATAAGACTTCCCTGATCGGCTATCGCACGCGTAATTGCCTGCTTTATCCACCACGTAGCACAGGTTGAAAACTTGTATCCCATTCCATGTTCAAACTTTTCAACCGCTTTCATCAACCCCATATTGCCTTCCTGAACCAGATCAAGAAACGGTAGTCCTCTGTTAACGTATTTTCTGGCTATACTGACGACAAGTCTAAGGTTGCACTCGATAAGTTTTTTTCTGGCTGTCTTAGTAGCTTTCTTTGCTTTTTCAAACCTACTAAGCACCCTTTTAAGGGAAGCGAGTTCCTCTTGGGAATACTCAGATTTCGAACCATTCCCAATAGCGTCATCTGAATCGTGCATATGCATCATGCAGTCACAGTCCCCGCTCTCGACTCTGTCCACATACTCGACGGCCAGACTGTATATCCTGTAGGCCTGTGCCGAGGAAAAATCGATTTCGTCAAGAAGTTCTACGGTCCGCTCGTTGTTTTTCCTGATTTTTCTTGAGATCTTCGCTTTGTCGTCATCTGGAAGCGTCGTAGTGCCGAGCTTTTTTCTCAGTTCCTGGTTCTCGGCAAAAAACTGTCTGATCGGAAGAAAATTCTTTGTAGAATTGCGATATGCTTCGCCGTCAGTGGATGATTCGGTGTCCTCGCCCTGATAGGAGACGTCACCCGCGCCAATTTCCCCATCTTTGATCTCTTCTTCGAGCTTGAGAACCTTTTTCATCATGAAAGGGTTCTCAATTATCATTCTCGCAATTATTTTCTTACCTTTTTCAATCTGTCTTGCTATCTCAACCTCTTCCTCCTTGGAAAGGAGGGAGTGCTGTGCAATCGCGAGAATGTACGACCTTATAGGATCTTGGTCGGAATCTTGACTCTTTACGCTCTTGAGGTTGCCTTCCGCCTGAGAACCAGCCGAGGCACTTTGAAAACCCTGTACCTGTACGGATTCAGATAATTCCTCTTCGTCCTGCCCGCTGATCTCAACCCCTAACCCGTTAGTTTCGTCGTTTGGGTTCAACTAACAGTTCCTTTTATGGTTTTTTCCATGCTCACCAGATCCCTGTATTGTTCAACAAGTTCTCTTTCAAGGCTTTTATCCGGAGAGCCGCGCTGCTTGCGGATTCTATCTGTTACTTCGTTACGCTTAAAAGCTATATCTCTCAGCTCAAGCTCTCTTACGCAGTCACTTAGTACTTTTTCCGAAGTTGTCTCGTCTATCAAATCATCCGAATTAAAAATTAACTCTCCCAGCAACTGCTGCATCTCGATTTTTTCAAAAGAACTCATCAGGGAGGAGACCTTGGTAAACCCCCCTTCACCCACATGTTTGAGAATAACCTTTAAATCATCATTTTCAAAATGCTCTCCGACATTTTCGACCTTCTCGGCGCCAAGCAGGTGGGGGAATTTAAGCAGTATCCTTACAATTTCTCTCTCATGGACGTTTTTTTTCGGAATCAAGGAGACCGGCGCGAGTGATCCGCGGTTTTTACCAGAATCCGAAGTTTTTATCAGAGAAAGAAACTCAGACTCCCTTATCCCGAAAATCCCGGTTGCCTTGGAGACAGCTTCAGCCCTTTGAACCGGGTCTTTTATTTTCGAAACCATGTCCGCGAGAAATCTCATCGACTCTCCAGAAGACATTTTCTTTTCCCTGTATCTTGCGAAAGTGTCGTCAATAATGAAATCGGAGACATCAACGGCGTCCCCGATCAGTTCGCCAAGACTTTCCGGACCGTATGCCTCCAGATAATCATCGGGATCAAGTCCGTCAGGAATACGGCAGATACTCGAAGAAATTCCCTGTTCAAGAAGAATTTCTCCGGCCCGGACGGCGGAACGTATCCCCGCAGCATCACCGTCGTACACAATCACTACTTCTTCGCAGAAACGTCGAAGAAGCCTGGCGTGCTCATTTGTAAAGGCCGTTCCCAATGTGGCGACCACGTTGCGCATTCCGTTCGCGTAGAGCTTTATGAAATCCATGTAGCCCTCAACCAAGACGGCTTTGCGCTTTCTTCCGATTTCATTTTTCGAGTGGTAAAGTCCGTAAAGAACATTTTTTTTGTCAAAAACCGGGGATTCGGGGGAATTCATGTATTTCGGATGTTTTGGGTCATCTTCCGTCAGGGTTCTGCCGCCGAAACCGCAAATTCGTCCCGTTATCTCATTTATGGGAAAAACAATCCTGTTTCGAAACCGGTCGTAATGCCCGCTTCCGCTCTCCCTCGCAACGACAAGTCCGAGCGCTTCGAGTTCCTTGATACTGATATTATTTCCGGAAGCAAATTTTACGACGGCGTCCCAGCTATCGGGAGCGAAGCCGAGTTTGAATTCCTCGATTATCTCCGAAGTGACGTCCCTCGATTTAAGATACTCTCTGGCCTGCGCGGAGTCCCTTCCAGAACGGGGGAGGTTCTGTCTGTAAAACGAACAGACAAGGGAATTTATCTCAAAAAATCTTGCCGTTGTGGCCTCTTTTTTCTTTGCGCCTTTCGTGCGCGGACGCGGGGAAGGAAGCCTGACTCCGGCTTTTTGCGCAAGTTCTTTTAAGGCTTCGCGGAACCCTGTATTGCTGTACCTCATCAGGAAGCCGAATATATCCCCTCCGGCTCCGCAACTGAAGCAATGGAAAAAGCCCTTCTCATCATTTACATGCATGGAAGGGGTATTGTCGTCGTGGAACGGGCAAAGCCCGATATGGTTTTTCCCAGATTTTTTAAGGGAAACAAAGCCCTGTATGACATCTACTATACTGAGCCTTGCCTTTATATCCGCTATCGCTGATGTGAAAGAAGGATTCTTCATTCAAAGCGACTTGATCGGTGGGATCTTTAGAAAGAACTTCAGGTGAAAACCGCGCAAATTAAAACGGTTTATCTTCCTTTTCTGCTTGGACCGCGTTTTTTTGCAGCAAACAGCTTCTTTTTTTTCTTTTCGCTCGGTTTTTCGTAGTATTCTCTCTTCCTTACTTCAGAAAGAACCCCACCCTTCTCAACCTGTTTCTTAAACCTTTTTAAAGCGCTGTCAATGCTTTCGCTGTTACCTACTGTTATTCCTGGCAAAAAACTAAAACCTCCATTCTCACGGGAATGGGAAATTTAAAGGATAAAAAAAGCGTTGTCAAATCACCTGCAAGCCGCTCGCGCTCGCTGATTATTCTGATAGTTTTTCCACAGATGGGAATTTTCCAACCATCTCCCGGTTCTTTTTTATTTCTTCTTCGATTTTTCGGGCATTTCTCTTCTCGAATTCATAGTCGTACGGCTCCTGAGAAGCTCTCTGCTCCTCAAGCCTCCGGCCCCATGAATCTCTTCTGTTTCTTATCTCATCTACAAGTCCCATGACTATCCTCTTTCTGGTTTTTCCTCAGCAACCGCTTCAATCCAAAGCAGTTGACGATATTTTCATGAATTCCACTTTTTCTTCAATCTTGGGCATATACTCCGCAAGAGCATCTATTGTCCGCGGGTAAGGATGACCTATACCTACCGCTATACCCTTTTTCTCGGCGATCCTTACCAGTTGGTCAAGCTGCTTTATTGTATATTCCTTGCCCTGCTCACTTTGGTCAATAAAGACATCCCTTTTAAGCGTCTTTACTCCAAGTTGCTTCGCCACTGCGTATCCACGGGAGTTCGGGGTCGTAAGGCTGTCAACAAAATAAAGATCCCTGGCCTTCAACTCCCGTATCACCGTTCTTACCGGTTCTTCATTCTCCATGAACTTGGAACCCATATGGTTGTTGACTCCTGCGACATTGGGGACTGCCATGATGTTTCTTCTGAGTTCCTTCCTTATCTGATCTATCGAGAAACCGAGCAGCAAGACTCCTTCTCCCGCATCATCGGCCGAGTAACCGGAAGAATACTTGGGTTCCATGGGAAGGTGGAGTATCACGTCCATACCTCCACGGTAAGCGGCGCGCGCAGCGTACCGGGAATGGGGAAGATGCGGAAGCACCGCCAAGTTAAGCGGCTGCTTGATCTTGAGGAGCCTGTCAATCGATTCTTTGTCGCCGCCTAAATCATCTATTATAAGAATAACTCCGGGACGCTTGGGCTTTTTCTCCGCAATCTTATCCGCTACAGTAGGAGTAACCTCACGGGGTGACCATTCATCAAGAAATTTTCCGACATGTCGGAGACCGAAAATCGAGAAGGCGAAAAAGAAAAGCAGAACCAAAACCGCGTGGGAAAGTTTTGCCGCGTTTTTTTTACTGCCAGTTTCTCCAGCAGACGGTTTTTTTCTCGTTCGTCTCTCCTGACTCAAGGCTCTTATCTCCTCACATGCGTTTTACTGTTTCCAAAGCTCTTGCAAGCTGCGGGTCGGAAGGGGCATCCTTGCCGCCACCTTCAACAAAAATATCAGGTTCTATGCCCTTGTCATCTATGAGAATCCCCTTGGGGGTGAAAAGTCTAGCCGTAGTTATCTTTACTCCGGTTTCCCCGGAGAGTTCTATTACGGACTGAACAGAGCCCTTGCCGAATGTCCTGGTACCAACTATCTTCGCCCTGCCGCTGTCTTTTAGAGCTCCGGCGAGAACTTCGGAAGCACTCGCACTCCCTCGGTTTACGATTACGGCAACGTGGTTGGTCGGTATCTCCATCCCCTCTCTGGCGAAATATTCCTTCGAAGTCTGCTCGGACCTTCCCTTCACGTTCAGGATAAGTCCTTTATCAATGAACATGTCACAAAGTGCAAGCGCCTGTTCAAGCAATCCTCCGGGGTTGTTCCTGAGGTCCAGCACAAGTCCTCCGAGCTTCGCGCCGTTTTCCTTTTCAAGCCCCCTGTAAGAACTGAGAAATTCATCCGCAGAGTGCCTGTGGAACTGTGATAGCTTTATATATCCTATGTCTTTTTCAACCAGTCTGGATTCGACGCTTCTGAGTTTCACTATCCGTCTTGTGATGGTGAATTTATGGTCTTCCTCGGTTTCGTCTCTTCTGACAACGATGTCCACTTTAGTCCCTTCTCTTCCCCTTATGCGATCCAAAGCGTCAACTATGTTGGTTTTCTCGGTTCTCTCTCCGTCTATGGAGACGATTATGTCTCCCGATTTCACTCCGGCTTCCTGCGCCGGACCTCCCTCAATAGGAGATATAACGGTTAAGAATCCGTCGCGCACCGTAATTTCAACTCCTATACCTTCAAACTCCCCCATCGTTCCTATCTCAAGGTTTCTCAGGCTTTCAGATGAAAGATAAACCGAATAGGGATCAAGGGAATCAAACATGCCTTTTATAGCGCTTCGGGTCAGTTGCTCCGAGGAAACCTCTTCCACATAGTTTTTCTCTATGAGGTTCAGGGCTTTTGCGAAGTCGGAAAGACCTCTGTATGTGTCTTCTTTTGCGAAAAGGGGCCCTGAAAAAAGGAAAGCCGGGACTAATGCGCATACTATGAAAAAAAAGCGGGATCTTCTCATCGAGGTTTACGTTTTCGGTAGTTTACCTGAAAGGAAATTTTTTGGACGAAACGAATAAAGCACAGTTTTTGCCCTTGATGAGAAAGAGGAAATAAGATAGGTTTACGGCAGATCGGTTCACTCATATGTCTACACTTTTTACTGGAATAATATCAGGATTTGTCAAAAGCTGTGTTTCCGACCTTCCCATAGTATCCCGGGAATGGTTCCCGCTGAAAAGAGCTCTTTTTTACTTTGGGGCGCTTCTCGTATACCCGGTCGCCCTGCTCGTGGCCATGGTGGTAATTATTACGGTCGTTTTGATCGCGTATCCCGTTTCGTATATCTACGGGGCAGCGAATTGAAGCGACGGCCGTCAGCGAAGCTCACAAACAGTGTCTCGTAATGCAGAAAGATCATGACATTCCCACGCCGGGACCTATTCCCCGACACGTTGTCATAATAATGGATGGCAACGGAAGATGGGCGCGGCGTAAGAACCTTGACAGGCTTAGCGGTCACAGGGAAGGAATAAAATCGGCAAGATCAGTGGTCCGGGCCGCGAGGGAGATTGGAATAGAGTACATAACCCTCTACACGTTTTCTGCCCAGAACTGGAAAAGACCGGGGAAAGAAGTCTTCGCGCTGATGGATATTTTAAGAAACTACCTGTCGAACGAAGGCGAAAAACTGCTTGCACAGAATACGAGACTAAACGCGATTGGGAACATCTCTAACCTCCCACCGGACATACGTGAGCTTCTCGGTCACGTGATGAAAATGACGGAGAAATGCAACTCCCTGACGATAACCCTGGCGCTTAGTTACGGGGGCAGGGAAGAAATAATCAATGCCGTAAACAACATAATCGCGGAGGGAAAGGAGAAAACGGTAACCGAGGAGGATTTTCAGGAATATCTCTATACCTCCCAACTGCCGGAACCGGACCTGCTCATAAGAACCGGGGGAGAAATGAGGCTTTCCAACTTTCTGCTTTGGCAACTGGCCTATGCCGAAATATACGTTACAAAGACTCTCTGGCCGAATTTCAGAAAAAGGCACCTGCTAAAAGCCATCGCCAATTACCGCACCAGGGAAAGAAGGTTCGGACTGACAGGAGAGCAGATACGGGAAAAAGGGCGCTAGATTGAAAAGAATCTCCATACTCGGATCAACCGGTTCGATCGGATCGCAGACACTTGAGATAATACGAAGATTTCCCGAAAGGTTTGAGGTCACGGGTCTTTGTGCGGGGAAAAATATTGATCTTCTGGCAAAACAAGTAACGGAATTCGCTCCGAAGGTCGTATCGGTCACCCGAAAAGAAGACTCGGAGCGCCTAAAGAAAATAGCAGGCCCGAAAACACAGATACATTACGGAGACGAGGGGAACATCGCGGTCGCGACAGAAGGGGATTGCGATCTGGTGATATCTTCCATGGTGGGTTTTCCGGGTCTTCTGCCCACCCTCTGCGCAATACGGGCCGGAAGAGATGTGGCAATAGCCAACAAAGAGTCTCTGGTGGTCGCTGGAGGACTTCTCCTCTCCGAGGCCAGAAATCAGGATGTTACTCTCCTTCCCGTAGACAGCGAACATAGCGCCGTTTTCCAGACGCTCCGGGAGAAAGACCGCGAATTTCTCAAACGGATTATTATAACGGCGTCGGGGGGACCGTTTCGCAAAACCTCGAAAGAAGATCTGGAAAAAGTCACGGTTGCCGATGCTCTTCGCCATCCCACATGGAAAATGGGAACTAAAATAACCATAGATTCGGCTACGTTAATGAACAAGGGATTTGAAATTATAGAAGCAAGGTGGTTTTTTGATATGCCTACCGAAAAAATATCGGTCTGGGTACATCCCCAGAGCATCGTGCATTCAATCCTTGAATATATTGACGGCTCGTTCATAACCCATCTTTCCGCCTCGGACATGAAAATACCGATAGCCCGTGCGCTCTCCTATCCCGAGAGGCTTGATCTCGGACACACCGCAGCCTCGCCGGATGACCTGTCGGGCATTACGTTTGAAGAACTCGATACAGATAAATTCGAGGCTCCAGCAATTGCAATTGAATGTCTCAGGATGGGCGACACTTACCCTACGGTGCTGAATGCGGCAAACGAAGTGGCCGTGAACGCGTTTCTTGACGAGAGGATAAGATTCATCGACATAATCCCGATTGTCAGAGAAACCCTTGAGCGTCACGACAAACTTGACTCGGGTTGTCTTGACAATATATTAGAGGCGGACAGGTGGTCTAGGAGCACCGCCGGTTTGGTAATGGAGAACTTTCTGTCTTAGCGATGATCACAATTCTAGCTTTTATCTTCGTAATAGGAATTCTAGTCTTCTTTCACGAGTTGGGGCATTTTCTGCTCGCGAAAAGAAGCAATATCAGGGTCGAGCAATTCTCTCTGGGTTTCGGCCCGAAACTCGTTTCTTTCGTAAGAGGCGAAACGGAATATCTCATTTCAGCCCTTCCCCTCGGCGGATACGTGAAGATGTACGGCGAGGGCAAAGAGGGAAACATAATTGTCGAGAGTGTCGCGAACGCAGAATCGCCACTTGCCTCAGGAGACAGAATTATCGGGATAAAGGGATTCAGTCTTGAGAAGTACCCAAGCTGGGAAAAGCTTCTCTACGCCCTAAGATCAGACCCAAATCAGGAAAAAGAACTCGAATTGGAAAGAAATGGAAAGGTCTACACTTTCCTCGTCAACCGCTCAGCCCTTCATGATATAGAAGCCTATTATGAAAAGGACTACCAAAGAGGATTCTCCGCCAAGTCCATTACCGACAGGTTCCTGGTGGTCATAGCGGGGCCGGCTATGAATTTCATAATTCCTTTCTTCTTCATGCCTCTTGTGTTCATGCTCGGCATAAGCGTCTCCGGTTATCTGGAAGATCCTCCGGACATAACTTACGTAAAGAAAGATTCCCCTGCCCATCTCTCGGGATTCGCCGCGGGCGACAGGATACTGAGTATAAACGGAAAAGAGGTCAAGGACTGGAGAGACGTAAACATTGGCGTTCACTCAAACCCCGATTCGCTGCTTGAATTCAGGGTGAGAACCGGAAGCGATATCAGGACTCTCGCTCTTTTCGCCGAAGCCGGTCCCGACGGCAGGGTAGAGACCGGATTTGCAAGACCCATAGCCACAACCATAGAGCAGGTATCCGAGGGCCGCCCTGCCTGGAAGGCAGGCATACGTCCGGGAGACAAGATAAAGGCGATAGATGGTGTAGAGGTTACGGACTGGAATCATATGTCTGACGTAATAACCGAAAGCGGGGGCGAAGAACTTGATTTTACGGTTGAGCGCGGTGGAGATGAGATAAATTTCCGTCTGGCGGCGGAAATGGAAAAAGGCATTGAACGCTATATAGTCGGCATTACTCCCAGCACGGATAGTGTGCTTAAAAAATACGGCTTTTTCGAATCGATTCGCAGGGGAATAGCCGAAGCGGGACGCATGACGGTTGAAATCACCATTCTTTTCTTTGGGTTTTTATTCAAGCTCGTAACCGGGAAAATAGCGCTTGCCACTGCCGGCAAAACGGTCGCGGGACCCCTTCTCATAGCTAAAGTGTCCGGATCGGTAGCCCAAAGCGGTATATCGAATCTTCTTCAGTTCACCTCGCTTATAAGCATAAATCTCGCGTTAATCAACCTTCTCCCCATACCTATGCTCGACGGAGGACACCTACTTTATCTGGGCATTGAGAAAATAAAGAGAAAGCCACTTAGCGTAAAGACCCTCGAGATAACCCAGCGAATCGGATTTTCCTTTCTTATTTTCATCATGGCGGCAGCCCTGTATAACGACATTCTGAGGATGCGCGGAGACATATTCTCGCAGTTCGGCAAAATTCTCGATCTTTTCCGGTAAAATTATCCAGAGTTAGGCTATGAAAAAGGACAACGAGGAAATACTCAGGATCAATAACCTTTTTTACGAGGCCTTGGGAACCAGAAATCTCAAGCTTATGGGAGAGATCTGGATAAAGGACTCAAGGTCCGGCTGCGTTCATCCGGGATGGACCGCTCTTCGCAACTGGCAAGCCATCAGGCAAAGTTGGGAGAGCGTCTTTGACCCCGAGGATCAAGTCGATATCAGCATTTCAAACGTAACCGTGGACATAAGCGACAACATCGCCTGGGTGACCTGCCTACAGGAGATGGTATACATAAAAAGAGACCCGATCATGTTCAATCTCTCGCAGTCAACTAACATATTCGAGAAGCAAGGCGACAGATGGCTTATGATCTTTCATCACGCCTCACCAATCCCCGTACGGGGCTACGATCCAGGGAACAAGACAATACAGTAGATATCGGAAAGGCGGGTCAGTTTGTACAGACCGATGAAAAGGCGGTAAAATCCAAAAAACTCGAATAAGTTAATCATATGATTAACTTATTGACATAGCCTTCTTTTTCAATAAAGCTAGATAGTCATATGATCGAATTATGTAATCATGTCGGAAAATGAAAATCTGGATGCAGTTAGGGAGAAAATGTTAGAGCTGATTGAAGCAGGAAAAACAGATGCTACGTTTTCGAAAGAACGACCCGTGCGTTGGGAACCAACCAAGATTACCAATCCCGACCCCGTTGTTGGAATGCCGTTCACCCCTAGAGGATGCTGGTATTTTATCGAAAAACTGTTGCGCAATAGGCATCCTATCGAGGGTATCACCCTTGAAAAACCCCCAGGAGAAAAAGGGTATGTGATGTTGTTCAAACAGGAAACAGGACAGGATATATACATCAAGTTGCAGTTCGGCAAGGGCCCGGAGTGGCTGTTTGGACGAAGCTTTCATTACAGCGACCCTGAGAGAAATAATCGCAGTTAAAAGAGGAATAGCAAAATGGACAGGAATAGCAAGATTAATCCGCCTTCTTCAGAAGAGAATATTACCTGCCACATGTGTGGATCTTCTGATGTGCACATAAGAAAAGAAGAGGACAGGTTTGAGTACGGAAATGCTGAACCAGGCGTTTTTCTGAGCGCAATTGTAGATGTCTACAGGTGTAATGAGTGCTCCATTGAATATACAGACAGCAAGGCGGATGATTTGAGACATGAAGCCGTATGTAATTACCTAGGGGTGCTAACACCCAAAGAGATACTTCGTATTCGAGAGTGTATGAACATGTCTCAAAAAGAATTTTCCCATGAAACGGGAATCGGCGAAGCATCCCTAAGCAGGTGGGAACGGGGTTACCTGATTCAGAATGAAGCCATGGACAATTTCCTCCACCTGTTAAGCCGACCAGAAAATCTTGAAATTCTGCGAAAAAGGCGGAGCGATTCTGCTGAGTACGTGGAACCCATTTTCAGGAACATTCCCAACATGGAAGAAGCAAAAAATCTGCAGGATGCATTCAGTCTCTGGCACTGAGACCCTCAAGCACAACTTAACATATGTACACAGCAACGTTTTATTCGTTCAAAGGCGGAGTGGGAAGATCCATGGCGATGATGAATACCGCATTCGCCTTGGTCACCGAGGGGAAAAAAGTTCTGGTGGTGGATTTTGATCTGGAAGCACCAGGGCTGGACACCTTTGCTCTTCCCAATTCGGCAAACAAGAATCCGGGTGTCGTTGACTTCGTATGTGATTACATAAAGACTGGAATAGTCCCCGAAATTGATGAGTACGCCTTCAGGAGTTCCACTGATGATTCTTCCGGGGGTGAACTGTGGCTTATGCCCGCTGGGAGGAGAGATGAAAAATACGCTGATCTCATGAACTCCATTAACTGGAGGGAACTTTACGACAAAAGAGACGGTTACCTGTTGCTTGAGGACCTCAAAGCCCAGTGGAAAAGTTACTTGAAACCTGACTATGTGTTGATTGACTCAAGAACGGGACACACCGATGAAGGAGGCATTTGCACCCGACAGCTTCCTGATGCTGTAGTGTGTCTGTTTTTTCCGAACCGCCAGAACCTTATCGGGTTAACTCGCGTCGTCAATCGGGTAAGGAAAGAAAATGATATAAGGAAAGAGAAATTCCCTGGCAAAAACTCTATAACTCTGCATTTTGTAACTTCAAACGTCCCTGACCTGGATGACGAAAACAGTATTCTGGAAAAGACTTTGTCAGATTTCAAAAGCAAGTTGCAATACAATGAACTTGCTGCAACGATTCATCATTACCCTAGCCTCTCTTTGCTGAATCAGGACATTTTTACGCGTGACAGGCCCAAAAGCCGTCTCGCCGCTGAGTACCGTCAACTTGTGAGCACGATTCAGAAAAACAACTCGAAAGACAGAAAAGGCGCTTTGATGTTTTTAAGTGATGAGCGTGCACAACTCGGCAGAGCGCCATTTGAAAGTGAGCAAAAAGAACATCTTAAGAAAATTCTCGAAAATCACGGAGAAGACGTTGATGTACTAGAAGACCTTGTGGATCTGAGATACAGACGAGGGCAGTTTGAAGAGACAGAAGTGCTTTTAAGCCGGGCACTGGCTTTAGACCCCAAAAACCCGGGCTTGCTGTTCCGTAAAGTCATGTTATCAGACAGACTTGGGCAGACTAAACAAGCGGTTAAGAATGCTTTGATTGCCGTTCAGCAGCCAAGTCTTGATGGATTTGAACTAAATCAAATTGTCAGGGTGTTGGCCACTAACGAGCGCGAAGCGCTCGAGAAGATTGATTCTTGGCCTGCGGTTAAGGACCTAGAAGAAGACGAGTTGTTACTTTTAGCCGAGTCGTTGAGCTTTAAGAGAGCACTGCTTCCTTCGGCCGAGTTGCTGATTCGTTCTGCCATAGCAAAATCAGATGAAATTTTCGGGCTTGAAACTGAGCTTGCTGTGAATTTGATAGGTCAAAAAAAGTTTAGTGAAGCCATTAATATATGTAATAAACAGCTTGAAAAAGATACCTCTAATCAAGCCTCTTTCTTTAATCTGGCTATCGCAACTTGGGGGAAAACTTTGCAAGTGCCGGTGGATATTTTTCAGTACGTGCTTGACTTAGGAATGACCAGACCTGGCTTCTCAGCCAATTACCTGCAGTGCATGAGTCTTACCAATTGGGCTGTGGGGAAACTGGCAGAGGCGAAAGAACTTCTGGCAGAATCAAAACACAGGGCTACCGCTGTTGAATTCTCCTGCTGGTCTTTTCTTTATCAAACACCTCCAATATTTCTTCAGGAACTGGAACAGCAGGAAGAAATGTTTTCCGGTAAGGAAGTTTATCCTGAGGTAATCTTGAGGGAAGACAGCAACTGACCCAGCAGCATTTAAGCCGAAGTTCTTTCCAGTATCAAGCAATATATTCGGGGGCGATTGTTTTAAAGTCTTAGGTTGCCTGCCTACAGGAAATGGTATACATAAAAAGAGACCCGGTCATGTTTAATCTCTCGCAGTCAACCAACATATTCGAGAAGCAAGGCGACAGGTAGCTTATGATCTTTCATCACGCCTCGCCAATCCCCGTACGGGGCTACGATCCGGGGAACAAGACAATACAGTAAGTGGAGTTTCAGGAAGTTTCTTCTTCCGCGTTCATTCGCTCGAGGTAAACTGAGGCGCCCAGTTTTTCGAGCTGCGCGGCCTTTTTCTTTACCTCGGAAGAAAGCTTCTTCTTGTATTCAGTCACTGCACGCGAAAGTTCAGGGTCAGCGACCGAAAGAATCTCAACGGCAAGGATGCCCGCATTTTTCGCCCCGCCCAGAGCGACTGTAGCGACCGGAACTCCTGAAGGCATCTGCAGAATGGAAAGCACGGAATCCCATCCGTCAATCGAATTTGAGGATTTCATCGGAACCCCTATGACCGGGAGGGGGGAAACGGAAGCCACCATTCCCGGAAGATGCGCGGCGCCTCCAGCCCCAGCTATTATGACTTTGATTCCTCTTTTGTGAGCTTTTTTCGAAAAATCGACAAGACGCTCCGGAGTTCTGTGCGCCGAGACTATAGTAACTTCATGCCCTATGCCGAATTGTTCCAGAACCTCAACCGTTCCCGCCATGACCGCAAGGTCCGAGTCAGAACCCATGATAACGCTTACCAGAACAGGTTTCATACTATCGCCCTCAGATTATTCATTATGAACTTTGCCTTCTCAAGCGCGCTTGCAATATCGTCGTCAAGCACAGTTACATGTCCCATCTTCCTGTATGGCTTAGTCTGGGTTTTACCGTATATGTGAAACTTGGCTCCCTCAACACCCATGCATCCGCGAAGCCCTTCGTATCTTACCTGACCCTCGAAACCCGGTTGCCCGAGAATGTTAATCATAACGGAAGGAGTTTTTATTTCAGTATCTCCTGGAGAAAGATCCAGAATTGATCTCAGACACTGCTCGTACTGCGAGGTGCGGGCGGCGTCAATCGTGTGATGACCGCTGTTATGTGGTCTCGGAGCGGCTTCGTTTATGAGAATGTCGCCTTTTTTGGAAAGGAACATCTCAACTGCGAGTATTCCACACATGTCAAAAGATTTTATCGTACGCTCGGCAAGTTCACATGCATGAACAGATAGAGCATCGTTAAGCTCACAGGGACTTATCAGGAATTCAACTATGTTCGCGTGGCTGTTAAACACCATTTCAACTGGAGGAAAGCATTTTGTTTCTCCGGCGGAATTACGTGACACTATAACGGAAATCTCCTTTTCCACGTCAACAAGGTCTTCAACGACGGATTCTCCCTCTAAAAGATTGCCAAGCTGCTCTTTTTCCTTTACAACGTACACTCCTCTTCCGTCATAACCCGTCTTTGAAAGTTTCTGAACGAAAGGAATTTCTATTTCCCCGGACTCAACAGCCGCGGCTATCGCCTCTTTCCCCGGAAAAACCGAAAAGTCCGCAGTGGGAAGCCTCTTTGAAGTGTAGAACTTCTTCTGCTTGGCCTTGTCCTGTATAAGTTCAAGAGCGTGGGGTTCGGGCCTTATAACGACTCCTTCTTCCTGCAGGCGGAAAAGCGCCTGCAGGTTCACATGCTCGATCTCTATTGTCAGAATGTCAACGTTTTTGCCAAACGCGTAAACATCTTCGTAATTCCTGAAATCACCATGGGAAAACCCGGTGCACACAGACGCCGCCGGACAATCTGAGGAAGGGTCAAGCACATAGGTGCTGAGGTTCCAGTTGCTTGCAACGAGACAAAGCATTTTCCCCAACTGCCCGCCTCCGAGAATCCCCAGTTTTATCTGTTCAAAATCCATAGTCATCATGCACGGAAACTACAAGTCAACAATCGAAAGCAACTCCATCGGAGTCTCTATAAGGTGCTCGGCTCCATTTTCGCGAAGTTCATCGCCCGTTCGAAACCCCCAGAGGACTCCTACCGGAAGCATGCCTGCCCCGACGGCTGTAAGCATGTCCACCCCGGAGTCTCCCAGATAAACCACGCGCGATGACTCAATCCCGAGTTCCCTTGATATGCGCAGTGCTCCCGAGGGATCGGGTTTTCTAGGAAGTTCATCCCTCTGACCTATTACCACTTCGAAATTCCAGTCCGCAAGCAGGTCCTCCACGTATTTTTCGGTAAACACGTGCGGCTTGTTAGTCAGAATCGCCTTTTTTACGCCTCTTTCGGAAAGTTCATCCAGAAGATCCGGTATGCCGTCATAAAGCCTGGTTTTCACGTTAAACGCGCGGCTGTAGATGCCGTTGAAATCCTTAAGGCACTTCTCAACGATGACTTCATCGTCTCTTATATCCTCGGGAAGGGCTCTGGCCACCATGGTCTTGGGGCCTTTTCCTATAAAGTGCTTGAAACACCCCGTGGCGCGCGTTGGAAACCCGTTTATGCTGAGGGCCTGGTTCACTGAATCGGCAAGATCCTCAAGAGAGTCAATAAGGGTTCCGTCAAGATCAAATACAACTGCTCCGTAGCTCATAGTCCCGCACTGAGTTGTCGAATCTCTAAAACTTCCCAGCCGACCATATCGTCGACTTTAATCGCTATTCTCGTTCCAACTTCAGAAAAAACAAATTCATACCCAACTTCTATGAAACTTCCCCTTTTTCTCCAGCCGGCAGCTTTACACTATATTCTGAAAATTTTTGCCATCACAACCAGCGTCAATCAGCACACGGTCAGTTCATCCGCGGAAGTCGTCAATCAAAAACGGCAAGCTCATTACATCCTGCTGAACGTCACAGACGGTTATTCTATCTTATGTCTGTCTTTCCTTCAAAAAGGATCACCGCAGATGCAAGACCCCGGCAATCTGTTAAAATATCATATTAAAAATTACATAAGGTATCGGACATGAAAGCCAGATATTATTGCCAAGGTTACACCGCCTTGTTTCTCTCCCTGTTCTTGCTGATGGGTTGCGGTGGAGGAAGCGAATTTGCTCTTGAAACAGAGAAAATAGGGGACGGAGAAATTGAAACGGTGAATCCGGAAGGTTCCATAGCCCGGAAGTTACATCCCAGAGATTTCGAACGGGAAGAGGATTGGGTCGATGAAACCTGTTCTATATATGAACATGAAGACCTCCCGCTTCCTGACGGAAACCTCAATGAGAATTTTCTTCTTGACGAAAATTACACCTGGAATTGCGTAAGACGCACGGAATCATTCCAGATTGATACGGAAATCCGCTTTTACGATAACGGGACGTATTACAACAACCTTACCGGTTGGCAAGTTATTATCGCGGACGCATCAGTTGCCTTCCCTCCTGACCAAGGATGTCACAGAAGAGGGGGATGCCCTACAATTCCACTTGGGAAACGGAAGAACCCGGGTTTGCTTTTGACAGGAGGGGACAATGGGGCGGTGGATGGAGGGTTTACGGAGGGCGCCTGTACTTAAAAGAAGAAGGTCTTCCCGGCAGACTTAAGTCGTACGCCTTCTCCTTTAACGAGGAAAGATTCCGAGAAGACAGCGAGAGAGAAGAAACTATATTGAGACTTGACGACATGGTGGAAACATATTCCGACGGGTCGGCAATTAATTACCAGAAGGATCTGGAACCTTCTGAACTGGACAGCGAGGAAATAAGGCAGAAGCGGGAAGAACTGCGACGGGAGTACGAGCAGACTGAAAAGTTTAGAAACTGCCAAGCAAATTCCGAGTTTGGAGGATGCTTGCCGAATCCCCAGTTGTGGAAATCCGAGCTTGGGGACGAAGGAACGGTTTGCCGCATTGCGGGACGCGATATCGACTGAGCATCCCGACTGGAATTTGAAAACGACCGAGACTTGGGACACGACGAAAGATATAGTGAAAAAGAGACTTTTCCCGAAAGACACTTTACATGCTTTTCGAGCACCGCACTTGAATAATCGAGATTGCCCGAGCCTTTCTACGGCAGAGATTCCGAGCACTCTCAAGCCGAGTTCGACCGGAGAAAACGGAAGGTGTTACCGAAATTAAAGGACCATGGTATAAACAGTTGTCAATAACCATAATCGGCGCGGGACTCGCGGGGGTTGAAGCCGCGAATCAGATCACAAAGTTTGGAATAAGGGCAACCCTCTACGAAATGAGGCCCACCAAGAAGACCGCCGCGCACAAAACCTCTGGTCTCGCGGAGCTTGTGTGCAGCAATTCCCTGAAATCATCATCCATGGAGAACGCCTCGGGGATACTGAAAGAGGAAATGAGATCTCTTGGCTCACTTGTCCTTGAAGCGGCCGAAGCGTCAAAGGTTCCGGCCGGAAAAGCCCTTGCAGTCGACAGGGATATCTTCTCGGATTACATAACGCGAAAAATCCAGGGTAACGGCCTTATAGACCTAAGAAGGGAGGAAGTAACAAAAATACCCGGGGACGGCATCGTGATCATAGCCACCGGTCCGCTCACTTCGGATGCGCTTTGCGCTGAGATTTCGTCGCTTACGGAATCCGAATATCTTTACTTCTACGACGCCATCTCGCCGATAATCGACGCGGATACAATCGACCGCTCCAAGATCTTCAGGGGATCGAGATACGAACGCGGGGACTCGGAGGAGGGAGATTATCTGAACTGTCCTCTCTTCGAAGAACAGTACTACGAGCTCGTGGGCGATCTGATTCACGGAGAAAAAGTGGAGACCAGGGAGTTTGAGAAGGCGATTTATTTCCAAAGCTGCATGCCGGTTGAGGTAATGTGCGAGAGAGGAAGGGATACGCTCCGGTTCGGCCCCTTAAAACCCGTCGGTCTTGTCGATCCGAAAACCGGAAAAACCCCTTTTGCCGTCCTCCAGCTAAGAACGGAGAACAGCGAGGAAACGATGTACAACATGGTGGGTTTTCAGACAAAGCTCAGATACCCGCAGCAAAGAGCCGTTTTCAGAAAGGTTCCGGGGCTTGAGAAGGCGGAATTTTTAAGATACGGAAGCATGCACAGAAACACGTACATAGATTCCCCGAGGCTGCTTGAAAAGGACCTGTCCCTGAAGTGCCGCCAGAGCGTTTTCTTCGCCGGACAGATCACGGGAGTCGAAGGATACGTCGAGTCCGCGGCAACCGGGATTGTCTGCGGAATAAACGCCTCGAGAAAAGCGCTCGGACTTGCGCCTGCACCAGTTCCGAGGGAAACATCCATAGGTTCCCTGCTTGAGTACATCTCGGTTCCCGGAAAAAGCGGGTTTCAGCCGATGAACATAAACTTCGGACTTTTCCCCAAGGTGGAAGGGATGATGGGAAAGGAGAAAAAGCGTCAAATCATTGCTCAAAGAGCCGTTGAGAGCATACGCGCGTACGATCTTTTTCACCATGTGTCCGTGTAACTGTTTACCATTGCGGCGCAGATTGACAGATTCAGGAAAAAAGCAGAGAAGTTTAGCAGTTAAGAGAGCGTCTTTTGCCGCTGAAGCCATAATGCTTGCTCTATCGCTCAAAAACAGGTAAAAATATGGGCTATAGGAGGTGTTTTTATCGCTCATGAATTGGGTCTGGCAACATTCTGACTGGCCAAACTTCACATGGGATGGGTCTGCTCTGATACCTTTCGAGGAGCGGTTCCTGCACGAGTCAGGACGCAGAATCGGCGCCTGGCGCCAGCTTACCTATGAAGATCAGTCCAAATTGCGGGTCAAGTGGCTCAGTGGCGAAGCTGTTGAGACCTCGGCAATTGAAGGTGAAATTCTCGACCGGGAGTCAGTGCAATCTTCCATCCGCCGACGATTCGGGTTAACTGCCAGTCAGGAGACCGCTTCACCGGAGGAAGAGGGAGTAGCCGAAATGATGGTAGTCCTCTACCGCGAGTTTGACCACCCGCTGGATCACAAAACGCTGTGGGAGTGGCACCGGATGCTGATGCGCGGCCGCAACCACCTAGAGGTTATAAGCGGATATCGTCGCCACCCCGAAGCTATGCAAGTCGTTTCCGGGCCCGATTATAAACCCAAGGTTCACTATGAAGCACCGCCTTCGGAGCGGATGACAGAGGAGATGGAACGTTTTATAGCATGGTACGGTCAGACCGCATCCATCGGGGGCAGGCTTTCATCTTTGACTTGGGCGGGAACCGCACATTTGTACTTTGTACGTATCCATCCCTTCGAAGATGGAAACGGCCGTATAGCCCGTGCCCTGGCGGAAAAAGCCCTTGCCCAGTCACTCGGTGAACCCAGTCTGATTGCGCTCTCACGCACCATCGCCCGACGGCGCAAGTCCTACTATGATATTCTGGATGCCAGTTGCAGGTCGCTTGATATCACCGACTGGCTGATCTGGTTTGCGGGTACTGTGCTAGACGCCCAGATTTGGAGCGAACGTCGTCTGGTCCGGTCAATTCAGCAGACACGATTATTTGATCGGCTCCGTGTCTCCTTGAACCCGCGTCAGGAGAAAATTCTTATACGACTCTTTGACGCTGAACCAGACGGCTTCGAGGGTGGACTCAGCGCGCAGAACTATCAGAGAATAACCAAGGCGACACCCTCAACAGCAACGCGCGACCTCGCCGGTCTGGTCGCCATGGGTGCGCTTCGTAGAACCGGCCAGCGACGCCACACACGTTACTGGCTCAATCTGCCTCCATTCAGGGAAACAGACCGGTAGAAAACAACTTATCGACAAACAACCGCATAGAAATCATGCTCGCGGATTTACTTCTGGCCAAAGTCTTTATAAGAGACTTGCGTATTTGATTCTTCTATTTTAATGGTAGTATTTTGCGGATTATGACTTACCAGGAACTGATTCTAGCTCTCCAGGACTACTGGTCATCCAAAGGATGCCTTGTGGTCCAGCCGTACGATATAGAAAAAGGCGCCGGAACTTTTCATCCGGCCACTTTCCTGCGATGTCTCGGCCCGGAACCCTGGCATGTGGCGTACGTAGAGCCTTCAAGAAGACCGACGGACGGAAGATACGGTGATAACCCCAACAGGCTTCAGCACTACTATCAGTTCCAAGTGATAATTAAGCCTTCCCCCGACGACATTCAGGAACTTTTCCTCGACAGTCTCAAGTCTTTCGGAATAAACCCGCTTGAGCATGACATAAGGTTCGTTGAAGACGACTGGGAATCCCCGACTCTTGGAGCGTGGGGACTTGGCTGGGAGGTGTGGCTTGACGGCATGGAAATAACGCAGTTCACCTACTTTCAGCAGGCAGGTGGAATAGATCTTGACCCGATATCCGCCGAGATCACCTACGGAACCGAAAGAATAGCAATGTACCTGCAGGAAGTTGAGAGCGTTTACGATCTTGAGTGGACAAAGGGAATAACGTACGGAGAGATTCATCATCAAAGCGAAGTCCAGTTCTCAAAATATAACTTCGAGGAATCCGACCCTGCGATGCTTAGCAAACTGTTCAACATGTACGAGCAGGAATGCAGATCCCTTATCGAAAAGCAGCTTTCTCTTCCCGCTTACGAATACTGTCTTAAAAGTTCGCACACATTCAACCTCCTTGACGCAAGAGGGGCAATAGGGGTAGCGGAGCGGGCGTCATACATAGGAAAGGTAAGGACACTTGCTAACCTGTGCGCAGCTTCGTATCTGCAGACCAGAGAAAATCTAGGATTTCCTCTTCTGAAAAGCAACCCATGGAAGAAGAACTGATACTGGAAATCGGAACAGAGGAAATACCTGCTCTTTTCCTTGAAAAAGCCCGGGAAGATCTGGGCAATATCCTAAGCGGAGAACTCCGCGACAAGGGTATTGGGTTCGAGGAGATGGAAATCCTCTACACCCCGAGAAGACTTTCGGCAAAGGTAAGCGGACTTGAGAGAAAACAGAAGGACCGCGCGACCGAGAACTTCGGACCGCCCAAGCGGATAGCGTTTGACGAGAGCGGCAAACCCACCAAGGCCGCAGTTGGTTTCGCGAGATCCCAGAAAGTTGATGTCGAAGAACTTGTTATAGCAAAAAGGGATAACGGAGAATTTCTCTGCGTAAGGAGAACTGTAAAAGGAAGAAAAACTTCATCTGTCCTAAAAGAAATTCTTCCGGGAGTTATCTCATCGGTTCCCTTTCGAAAATCAATGAGATGGGGCAGCGGGAAATTAACCTTCGCAAGACCCATAAGATGGATAGCGGCGGTCTACGACGGCAAGCCCGTCAGATTCAGTGTTGAAAACATCAAAAGCTCAGATCAAAGCTTCGGTCACAGGTTCACTTCCCCGAAGCCGTTTCGAGTGACATCCTGGGAAAATTATCTGAAAACCCTTGAGAAAAACGACGTAGTAGCAGATCCAGAAAAAAGAAAGGAAATCATAGAAAAAGACACTGAAGCAGCGGCAAAAAAGATAGGCGGGAGAGTAAAGGAGGACCCAGAACTGCTTGAAACCGTAGTAAATCTGGTTGAGCATCCGACGGTTCTGGCGGGAGAGTTCGAGAAGAAATACCTGCGTTTGCCCGAGGAAGTACTTATAAGCGTGATGAAGAACCACCAGAAATATTTCCCCGTTTATTCGGAGAAGACCGGAAAACTGCTTTCCAGTTTCATCTTTGTCTGCGGAACCCCGGTTAAGGACGAGAAGGTGGTTATAAGGGGAAACGAGCGCGTAATAAGGGCGAGACTGAACGACGCCGAATTCTTTTTCTCCGAAGATACGAAAAAAAACCTAGGCGGCTATACAAAAGAGCTTGAGAGCATGGTGTTTCTATCTGGTATAGGAAGCTACAGGGAAAAAGTTGAGCGGATGAGCACGCTTGCAGCCGATATGTTCGATAACCCCGACCTTGAGAGGGCCGCTGAACTTTCAAAGTCTGATCTCGCAACCCAGATGGTCTTTGAATTCGCTGAACTCCAGGGTGTTATGGGCAAGTATTACTCGCTTGCCTCTGGGGAGAAAAAAGCCGTCGCAACCGCGATCGAAGAACAATACATGCCGCTTACGAGAACTGGTGAACTCCCACAAACGAAAACCGGAGCGCTTCTAAGCATCGTAGACAAAACGGACAACATCTGCTCCTGCTTCATAGCAGACCTCGTACCTACCGGGTCTTCTGATCCCTACGCGCTGAGAAGACAGACCCTTGGGATAATAAGGATCGCCATAGAGAAAAAGCTCGACATCTCTCTCTCCAAGATTCTTGAGCGCAATATCAAGCTCGTATTTGATTCCATGGATGCCAAAAAAACTCGCGGTGGTGAACTATCCGAAGAGAAACTTAAAGAAAACATTCTGGCATTTATCGCCGAGAGGTTCCGCAACTTAATGACGGAGTCGGGCTACGAGAGAAATATCGTCGAATCCGTGATCTCGGCCGGTTTTGACAACCCCCTCGACGCCTACAGCAGAATAAATGCGCTTGGAAAATTCGCAAAACGCAAGGATTTTGAGGCACTCGCCACTGGCTTTAAAAGGGTTTTCAACATAGCGAAAACCAGACCGTCTTCACCTCTTGACAAAAAACTGTTCAAACAAAAAGAAGAAAAGGATCTGCATAAAGCCTTTACCAAGACACAGACTGCGGTCTTAAAAAAACTAGCTGACTCCAAAAAAGCCCCTAGGCAAAGCGGTTACCTGAGTTCCCTTGAGTCCATAAAAACACTCGCGGGCCCCATAGACCGTTTCTTTGACGCGGTAATGGTCATGGACAAAGACCAGAAGATCAGAGACAACCGTCTGGCTTTGCTGAATGAAATAAAAGATCTGTTTTTTATGATCGCCGATTTCTCGAAAATCTGACCCGCAACCAATCGGCAAGCACAGGCAGACAGTCCCGGTTCTTCCGCCCATGTGGACTTCCTGCCCTTTATCAAGCAAAATTTATATACATATAGCGGATTCGTTTTTTTTAAAGAGACCTCCTCTTCTTTTGAATTTCTCCATCAGGCAGCTTCAGCCTGAGTCGGCTTTTTGAACTCCTTGTCAAACAACTCTCCCTTGTCAAGCAAAGCGCAGGTGACGTAAAGAAGGCGATCCCCGACGGCGCGAAGAGACCTGTAATAACGAAGTCCCCTGGCTCGCAGTGAAGCATACTTGACCCTGCTCACCGGATCGCACAGCGCCGCCACCGCGGCCCAGCGATGAAGCGCTTCGACAAGTCTGCGCGACGCCGACCTGCGTCGCGTGACATATCTGGTCTTTCCCGACTGTTTCGTTACCGGAGCCACGCCGGCTAGGCATCGAAGGGCCTTATAGTCTCGGCGGCGTATGAGGTCGTAAGCCTCAGCAAGCAGCGTGATCAGAATAATCCTGCCGATACCCGGAATTGACCGAAGGATTTCGATATCGGTCGGTTTCCCTTTTCGGACCTGAGCCTTTTGTCGCAGCTCAATGGAGTTGACCATATCGTCGGCAAGCTTTACAGTTTCCTTCATCTGGCGGTCTATTATCTTCATGCGCTCCGCAAGGGTTCTTACGTGAGCAACACGGCTTTGAACGATTGCCTCTGGAAGGCTTATTTCCTTTGAGCGGAGAATCGCGACAACTCCTTCGGCTGAGATACGCCGTATCCTGTGGTTCTTGAGAATCTTCTGCACCGAGGATTTCCTTATCCGCCTCGCCGCGGCCGGTGTGGGCGCAAGCTCCCACAGTTCAAGCAGCCAGGGGTGAAAGACCTTGCCTGCAACTTCGTTTAGCTGAGGGTAGTATCCCCAGAACAGCTGGCGCAGGCGGTTAACCATGCGAGTGCGCTCGGTTACGAGTTCCTCTCTCGTGCGATTGAGTTCGCGGAGAACCGCGATGTCGGGATCCTGAGGCTCAAGCCTGCGGAAGTGGCCGCCGTCGGTGCGAAGCGCCGAGGCGAGCACGCGGGCGTCCCTGCGGTCATCTTTGGCTCCCGAAGGGGAGAAGCGGTCTCTGAAGCGGTCAAGCTGCTTGGGGTTTACGGAGCGAACCCGAAAGCCGTGTTCCAGAAGGGTTTCCACGACAGGGCCATGGTTGACCTCGATGGCGACGGCGATGTTCTCCGGGCTTGAGCCGGATACTTCAAGCATCCACTCGGCCATTTCAAAAAGACCTTCGCCTCCGTGTTTGAAAGCCTTTTCTCTCAAAACGGAGCCGTCCTGATCGGTTACGCATACTTGGTGGGACACAGAGCCCCAGTCGATACCAGTAAAAAATAGTGTTTTATCATGGTTCATGATAAATTACCTCCGTAGTGTATATTCGGGTCTGCCGTGATGTGTGCCTGATCCAGTACTGGCGCTCTATGGCGCGAACTTCCTGCTGGGCATTCATCACGGCGCTCGACCGGGGCGCATGTCCACATTGGGCGCTCTTTGGCGCGGGAGAGCGAAGGCAACTCCCGGTCGAACGACTCGTGATTCAATTAAACTTGATTTAAAAATTTCCGCTAAATCAAAGCTTCATAAAAGGTACTGGAG
>JAKZRS010000010.1:0-31476 GCA_047518015.1 Thermodesulfobacteriota bacterium
GACGCCGGAGGAGGTTTTCAAAGAGGCCTTGGCCCTCGGGGGGTGATCTGGAAGAACAGGGAGAGAGGGGTCGGAGAGGAGTCCGGGGGCGCCATGGCGCTTGCCTTCGGTCGGGCTACGCCCTCCCTTCGGCAAGCGCCACTCATGTGTCTTGATAATCCGGTGCTGGGAATATAATCTTTTCCCTAAACGGGGAGCACCACCTTTTGCTGAAGGTGTTGCACTTCAGAGTTGATAAGAGGTATTGTTTAACAGGGTCAAAACTGATTAAGAGATGAGGGAGGAAATAATTATGAGATACGTGATGGTAAATGCGTGGTTCTGGCTCGTGGCGGTGCTTTTCATGTTCGGTTCGTCACAGGCTTTGGCTGAGGATAAGTTTTATATAGGATTTGAAGCGGGTTTTTCAAAGTCGGGAGACCTTGACGTTTCCCATGCAGTCGTCAATAACGTGACCCGGTGCGATTCGCTTCTTTATCCCTCCGGGACGGCTCCCGCAGATTGTGGACCCGGTAAAGTTTCTACCATTAAGAACGAGTTTACTCTCGGCACAGGCTTTGCAAGCGGTGCGACTCTGGGTTACGCGCTTGGCAACGGACTGCGTTTTGAAGCGGAGTATCTTTACCGCCGTCAGGGCTCGGACAGGAGGCTCATACGCCTCGGCTCAAGCAGTGATGACCCGCTTGATCTGAAAAGGAGCGAATGGAATGAGAATGATCCTCCTTCAGAACGCGTATATGATCTGAGCGCACATCACTTTTTCCTGAACGCTTACTACGATCTGCGCAGCGACTCACCTTTTACGCCCTATATCGGAGGTGGCATAGGTATGGGCTCGACGCAAATGCGCTACTCGGCGAAATTTCTGCGCAAAGACGATCTGGGGACGGAACCGTGGCAGATGGCCGCGGCAGGAACGACCAGTTGCATAGACGCGGAACTGGAAAAGACCAGGTTCGGCTTTCAGGTGATAGGAGGCGTTGATTATGCGCTCGGTGATGATTTTTCAGTCGGCGCCAAGGTCCGCTGGACGCGCTTCGGCGGTTTTGACCGCGACGACGTACTCTGGACGGAAGTCAGAAACCACAGACCCGTGCGCGCCGACGGCGTTACGCCGTTTACGTCCGATTTAGAAGTGGAAGACCAAGACAACTGGACCGTCACGGTCGGGCTTAAGTATTATCTCTGAACCGCTTCCGGCCTTACTTTGCGACAAGCGTTCCCATGAGCTTCCAGCCTTCTTCCACGAAGGTTCCGCTTGCCGCGGCGCAGTCCTCGGTGTAAACAAGCGAGTCATCCTTTACCGAGAGGTTTTTGGAATCGAGTATGGCGAAGGGAACGGGTTCGTTCGTGTGGGTTCTAAGGTCTATGGGGGTGGGATGATCGGAGAGTACGAGCACCCTGTATTCGCCGAACTCCTTCATCCCGGCGAGGGCTGGTCCCACTACTTTCCGGTCAAAGTCCTCGATTGCCTGTATCTTGAGTCTGGCGTCTCCAACATGCCCCGTTTCGTCTGTCGCCTCTATGTGGATCATCGCCAGATCAACCCGTTGCAGCGAGTCAAGCGCGCCGCTTACCTTTCCCGCGTAGTTGGTGTCGAGGTACCCGGTCGCTCCCGGAACCTCAATTACCTCCATCTCGGCGAATATGCCTATTCCCTTTACCAGGTCAACTGCCGATACTATGGATCCGGTGATTCCGTAAAGCTCGGAAAGAGAAGGCATATCGGGTCTTGTCCCCTCGCCCCAGAGCCATATGGAGTCGACGGTGTTTTTCCCCTCTGCTTTTCTTCTTTTGTTCACGGGGTGGTCTTTCAGTATCTCTCTGGATTTCTCCATTAGGCTGAGTAGTTTTCCGGTCCCCTCTCCGGAGGGAAGCCAAGGACCAATTTCCTTTCCTGAAATATCGTGAGGCGGGGTCGTGCGAATATTGCTGTTTCCTTCGCGCCAGAGCAGAAGATGCCTGTAGCTTACTCCCGGGCTAAGCGAGAACTCTTCCCCGTCAAGCTCCCTTTTGAGATCCTCGATTATACTGGCGGCATCATCATCCGTTATATGCCCGGCGCTGTAATCCTCCATGAACGTCCGCCCGTTTTTCTCCGAGAGGGTTACAAGGTTGCAGCGGACCGTGACATCCGTTTCCCCGAGCGTGACTCCTATGCTCGCGGCTTCAAGCGGAGATCTTCCCGTATAGTATTTCCTCGGGTCATAGCCCAGCACCGCGAGATTTCCCACGTCGCTTCCCGGGGGAAGCGGATTGGGAATGGTCTTTGCGGCTCCGAAAATCTCCGCACGCTTCGCGATCTCGTCAAGATTAGGGGTGTTTGCGACTTCAAGCGGAGTCCTGCCCCCAAGCTCGGGGAGCTTGTGGTCCGGCATGCCGTCGCCTTGGAGAATGAGATATTTCACAGAACGAAGAGGGTATACGCAAATTCCGGGGAATCAAGGATCAGGATACGTCGACCGCGTGTTTTTTAAGATCGGAGAGATCAATGATACTAAGCACCGATTCGTGGGTTGACTGCAGAAAGACCGGGGGAGCCACGCCGCTGTCAAGAGCCTCTTTCCAGCGAAGCGCGCAAAGACACCACCTGTCTCCGGGGTTTAGTCCCGAGAAACCGAACTCGGGTCGTGGGGTCGTAAGATCGTTTCCCCTGGATTTTGAAAATACGAGGAACTCCTCGGTCATTTCCGCGCAGACCAGATGAAGTCCCACATCCTCAACCGCCGCCCTGCAGCAGCCGTCCCTGAAAAATCCTGTCATCGGATCCGTTCCGCATTCCTTTAGATCCTCGCCGAATATGTTTTTCTCTTCCGTTTTCATTGCGTGTGTTTGGTAAAAGGCACCATGGCGGGCTATGCCTTACGGAAGTATTATATATTGTTTTACTGGGTTAAGTATATAATTCTCACTCAGAAGATGGCTGATTTCATAATGAAGGAAAAACCCCGCGCATTCAGCGGGGAGATAACCCCTCCGGGAGATAAATCCATTTCCCACAGGGCGGTTATCCTGGGTTCGCTCGCGCGCGGAAAGACCAGGGCGACCGGGTTTCTGGCTTCCCAGGACACCCTTGCTACCGCAAACGCGTTTAGAAACATGGGGATTGAGGTTGAAGTAAGCGCCGGTGGCGTAGTGGAGGTCTCGGGAAAGGGGCTTTTCGGTCTCGAGGCGCCCCAGGAGATAATAGACGCCGAGAATTCGGGAACAACGGCCAGGCTGCTTGCGGGAGTCCTAAGCGCCCAGAGTTTTCCCTCGACCATCACCGGGGATTCTTCCCTTCGCCGCCGTCCCATGTCAAGGGTGACAATCCCGCTTCGCGAGATGGGAGCCGGTATCTCGGGAAACGGGGAAACCCTTCCCCTTCACATAACGGGCTCGAAACTTCGGGGGATAGACTACGAGTCTCCGGTGGCAAGCGCGCAGGTAAAATCGGCGCTTCTGCTCGCGGGACTCTACGCCGCGGGGCGGACCGGCGTAACGGAACCGGAAAGAACCCGGGACCACACGGAGAGAATGCTTCGTTACTTCGGGGTTCCCGTGGAGGCAAGCGGAACCTCTGTTTCGGTAAGCCCGGGTATCGAGTTTTCGGGAGCTGAACTTGAAATTCCCTCGGATATTTCCTCGGCGGCTTTTTTTATTGTCGCCGCCCTTATAAACCCGGGATCGGAAATCATGGTAAGAAACGTGGGGCTTAACCCGCTTAGAACGGGAGTGCTCGATATTCTGCGGGAAATGGGGGCCGACATCTCCGTTGAGAACCGCCGCGAGCGGTGCGGGGAGCCTGTAGGGGACGTAGTTGCCCGCCACAGTGCCCTAAGCGCCATTCGTGTAGAAGGAGAAGCTGTGTCCCGGGCCATAGACGAGTTTCCCGTTATTTCCGTGGCCGCGTGTTTTGCCGAGGGCGAAACAGTGATAAGCGGAGCAGGGGAACTTCGGGTAAAGGAAACCGACAGGATAAGCGCCATGGCGGGGGAACTTTCGAAACTTGGAGCGGACATACGGGAAACTCAGGACGGCATGGTTATAAACGGCGTGGGAGAGCTTAGTGGCGCCCGCTGCGAGAGCCGCGGAGACCACCGCGTCGCCATGTCTCTTGCCGCCGCGGCCACGCGGGCCCGTGGGGAGACGGTGATCGGGGATGCCGGGTGCGTTTCTATTTCGTTTCCAGAATTCTTCTCGCTTTTCGAGACGCTCGGGAAACCGAAATGAAGCGAAACGGAGACAATATCGTTACCATAGACGGACCTTCGGGAGTAGGGAAAAGCACCGTTGCCAAGCGGGTTGCCGAGCTGCTCGGTTTTTGGTGTCTCGACACGGGCGCCATGTACAGGGCCGTGGCACTTAAGGCAATTGAAGCGATGGTAGATTTAAGCGACCCCGGTGCGCTCTCGGAGGTGCTTTCCGAAACTACTGTGGGATTTTCCCCGACGGGACATGCTCTTCTTGACGGGCGCGATGCCTCAGAACTTATAAGAACAGAGGAGATATCCTCTCTTTCATCCCGGATTGCGGAACTTCGCGAAGTCAGGGAATTTCTCATCGGGATTCAGAGAAAAATCGGGGAGAGCGGAAACTTAGTTGCCGAGGGAAGGGACATGGGAACGTACGTTTTTCCCGGGGCGAAGTACAAGTTCTACATTGACGCCACGGTTGCCGAGAGAGCGAAAAGAAGGTTTCTTCAAAGCGGGCGAGGGGATTCCGAGACCTCCCTTTCGGATGTTGAAAGTGAACTTCGAAGAAGGGACCGCCGCGACACGCTCCGCGCGGAGAACCCGCTTCACCCCGCCCCCGCCGCCGTGATAATAGACACCACCCGCATGAGTGCCGAGCAGGTTGTCTCCAGCATAGTGCTTCGCGCAAAAGACATATCAATTCTTGACGGCTGAGAACAACTTTTCTTCGAAAGTCTCTTTTTATTTTCGGCAGTTTTCATGTAACCTTGCCTTTATTAACAAATGACGGCGAAGGCGGCTAAACAAAATGATTCAGGATAATGATATTAGGGATTCGAGTGAAAAAAGCTTTGAGGAGTTGCTTGATGAAAGCATGGAATCGCGCTTGAGCGAGCCCGAGAACGGGGAAATAGCGAAAGGAAGGGTCATAAGGGTTGATTCCGACGCTGTTTTCATAGACCTTGGGTTTAAGTTCGAGTGCATAGTTCCCATAAACCAGTTTGTAAACAAAGACGGCGAATATGAAGTCTCGGTAGGTTCGGAGATAGAAGTGCTGGTCGAAAGACCGAACCCCAACACCGTCAGGGCGTCTAAACAGAAAGCGGACCAGATCAGGGAAAAAAGGGCGATTGAGGAGAAGTTCAAAAACAAAGAACCCGTTGCCACAAGGATTCTCAACAGGGTAAAGGGCGGTTTTAACTGCGATATAGGGCAGGGCAGCCCTTTTAAGGTTTTTCTACCCGGTTCCCAGATCGCTCTGCGGCCGATTGCGGATTTTGACGAGATGGTCGGTCAGACGATTGAAACCCGAATTATCCAGAACAACGATAACGGCATAGTTGTATCGAGAAGGGCGATTCTCGAGGAGCAGAGAGAGGAAAAGAGAAAGGAGACTCTTGCGAACATCTCGGAAGGTCAGACTATTTCTGGAAACGTCGTGAAGATAATTGACCCCGGCGCTTTCGTGGACATAGGAGGCATAGAGGGTTTTGTTCCGATAGGGGAGCTTTCCTGGGGAAGGGTGAGGCACCCGGGAGACGTTCTCAAAGAAGGACAGGACGTACAGGTCAAGATTCTTAGGCTTGAAATTGAAAACGGGAAAATAACCCTCGGAGTGAAGCAGACCACCGAAGATCCGTGGGAGAGCATACAGCAAAGATACGATGTCGGAGGCAGAGTAACGGGGAGAGTGGTTTTTGCGGCTGAATTTGGCGTGTTTGTCGAGCTTGAGCCGGGAATAGAGGGGCTTGTGCACGTAAGCGAACTCTCCTGGGTTAAAAATTTCCGCCACCCAAACGAAGTCGTTTCCGTCGGAAGTGAAATAGAGGTCGCGGTTCTTGGAATAAAACCCAGGGAAAGAAGAATTTCGCTGTCCCTAAAGCAAATACAGGAAAACCCGTGGGATGAGTTCAAGCGGAACAATCCTCCGAACACCAGGGTGACAGGAACCATAAGAAACGTGACGGAACTCGGTGTTTTCGTCGAGGTCGCCCCGGATATGGTCGGCCTTGCGCGCCCCGAGAATCTCAAGTGGCAGGGGGAGGTAAGCCCCCTTGAGGTTTTCTCAAGCGCCGATGTGGGAAAGGAAATAGAACTTGTGATACTGAGCGTCATCCCCAGGCAGAGAAAAATCGGGCTTGGAATAAAACAGCTTACTCCCGACCCCTGGAACAAGGTACTCAGGGACTACAAGGTGAATGAGACGGTGGTCAATTCCAAGATAGAGGAGATTTTCGACAGCGGCGTCACCGTGGCGCTTGCCGACAACGTGAGAGGGTTTTACGCAATGCGCGAATTTCAGGACGAGGAGTTCAGCAGGGAATCTCTTAAGGTTGGCGATGAGATAAGCGGTCTCGTCACGGGTTTTAACAAGCCCAAGCACCAAGTGAACCTCAGCCGCAGAAGGCTTGAGAAAAAGCAGGAGAAAGACACAATGAAAGACTTCGCGTCATCCCAGCGGGGAGGTTCCTCCAAGCTCGGGGACATCCTGAATGAAAAACTCAAGGCCCTTGACTGACGGGTGATGAAGTGAGAGTCCCCGACCTGAATTTTTTTCTAAAGACTTTCCTCTCCCTTCTGGTCATTTTTATTATCTGTTTCGCGGGGATCCTGATAGGAGTGCTGATCTCCGATCAGAGCCAGAGTCTCGGCGGGAACGGCGTGGCGGTAATAAACGTCGACGGCATAATAATTGACTCCGACCCATATATTAAAAGCATAAGGAAAATACGCGAAAGCGATTCCGTGAAAGCCGTGGTCGTGAGGATAAATTCCCCGGGAGGAGCCGTTGCCACTTCCCAGGAAATATACGAGGAGCTAAAAAGCCTAGGCGAGACGATCCCGGTTATAGCCAGCATGGGAACGGTCGCCGCCTCCGGGGGGTACTATATCGCCTGCGCGGCCGCCACTATTTACGCGAATCCCGGCACCATAACCGGGAGCATCGGCGTTATAGCGCAGTTTGCAAGTTACGAGCAGCTGCTTAAGTGGGCGAAGGTGGAAGTCGAAGTGATAAAGAGCGGGGAATTCAAGGATCTCGGCTCGCCGCTCCGCAAGATGCCCGAGGCGGAAAGGGCCTACCTGCAGACGCTTATAGACAGCGTTCACTCCCAGTTCAAAGACACGGTTTCTGAGAGAAGAAAAATAGATTCCGCGAAAGTCGCTTCGCTTTCGGACGGAAGGATATTCACTGGAAGCCATGCGAAGGAACTTGGCCTTGTTGACCGGATCGGGACGCTTGAGGCCGCGATTACCGAGGCGAGAAAGTTAGGGGGACTCGACGAAGATTCGTGGATCAGGGAGTATCCCATAAAGGAAAAGACACTGCTTGATTTCGTTTTCCCAAAGACTTTAGCTGAGCACGGGATCTTTGCTTCTCCCGTGAAAACTGGTTTTGGTCTCTACTATATAACCAGCGTGGTTTACTAGCCCCGGCTCCCACGATATATTTCGATGTAACCTAGGGCCACGGCTGCCTCGCGTAATTGGTATTTCCTCGAAAAACAGATATTCTACAATACGTTAGCGCCAACGGGTCGCTTGGAGACGCGGCGAGACTGTTTTTTAAACGACTGATGAAATACGTAAAAAGATTTTTCCTTCTGATCATATTCTGTCTTGCCGCCGTTTTCTTCTTCCAGAACCTTGAGGTGGCGAAACACGTGTTCAGAATTGAGTTCGGTTTTTTCTCCTATAAATACGTGGGGGCCGTTTACAATGCGGGGATAATAGGGGTTTCGTTTCTTCTGGGCGGGTTTGTTTTCTTCCTGCTGAGTTTTTGCAGAGGTCGTTCCGGCAAGTCCGAGTTGAAGCGAAGCAGGGAAACCATAAAAAATCTCGAAAAAAAAGTCGGGAAACTTGAAGTAGAGCTTCTGCAGAACAAATCCACGGACTACGGCGACCAGCCTTCCCACCACGCGATGTTCGGGGCACCGAAATGAGTTTTGACATCGCCGAGTCCCAGACGTACGGCCGGACAGGAATTCGTAAAAAACCCGAATGGATAAAGGCGAAAATTCCTGCTGGGGCAAATTACGCGAAACTTCGCAGCTTGGTGCGCGAATTCGGTCTTCACACTGTGTGCGAAGAGGCTAAGTGCCCGAACATAGGCGAGTGCTGGGGGGCCGGCACCCTTACCTTCATGATTCTGGGAGATGTCTGCACGAGAAGTTGCGGCTTCTGCCACGTGAAGACGGGGAAAGGAGGCGAGCTTGACTGGGAAGAACCCGCCAGGGTAGCCGCTGCGGTCGGAGAGTTACGGAAAAACAATGCGCGGGTTACGCATGTAGTTATAACTTCAGTAAACAGGGATGACAGAAACTACGAAAGCGCCCGTATTTTTGCGCGGACCGTAAGCGAGGTAAGGAAGGGGGCTCCGGGGATAAAGGTTGAGGTTCTTATCCCGGATTTCAAGGGGGAGCCCGAAGCGATTCATGAAGTGATAGCGTCTTCTCCCGACGTTTTGAATCACAATATTGAAACCGTCCCGAGACTCTACTCTCTTCCGCAGAAAACTCAGTCGGGAAGAACGAGATCCGTAAGACCGCAGGCGGTCTACCTCAGATCTCTTGAACTTCTTTCGCTGTCCGCGAAGCTGGGAAGGCCCGGGATGCTTACCAAATCAGGCATTATGGTTGGTCTAGGGGAGCGTTTTGAAGAAATCGTCGAAACGCTTAAGGACCTCAAGCGTGCCGGGTGCGACATAGTTACCATAGGACAGTATCTGCAGCCCACGGTAGACCATATACCGGTATCGAGGTTCTACCATCCCGTCGAGTTTGAGTCTCTTAAAAACTACGGCGAGAAAATAATCGGTATCCCGCACGTGGAAGCGGGGCCGCTCGTAAGAAGTTCCTACCACGCGGAAAAGCAGGCTCTTGAACTTTCGCGCGGCATGATGACCGGGACCTGAAAACGGGCGTTTTCAAAAAACAATCAGTCGCGACTCGAAATGAGCGCGTTTAAAAACAGGTCGGCGAGCTGCTTCTGCAGAACTTAGGCCCGTTATACATCAGGTTTTTTCTGCTACAGTCTACCGCTTTGCTCTGCACCTCACCCGCGTAATCATCCATGATAATCATAGCAATAGCGCGGCGTAAGCGAAGCTCTATACTTGTTCTTTCTATAGGCGGTTTCTCAACAAAACCACCCCTAAAAACAAGGCTGACGCGGTCAAAAACAGGTTAAACACGCTTGCTTTGGTATTATCGGTTTCGGCAGCCGCGATTGCGGAACGGGAATGTACTATGAAGGTGTTGCGTTGAGACCGGAAAGTGATATGAATTTTCAGTGCTGGTCGAGATTTTTATTCCCAGTTAAAAAGCCCTCTAAGTTCTTCCGCGATTGCTTCCAGTTTCTCCTCGGGAACCTCGTAGTCGTCTGAAATTCTTTTTATTTCCTGGGAGGATATCCAAGGTCCCGCGATTTTTTCCACCACCGGTTCCCGCTTCTCTCTGTCGATGAGAAGTTTCGCTACGTCCCACCTTGAGTAGTGGCCCAGGGAATCGAAAACTGCTTTTACCGCCTTTATCTGGTTCGCGTAGCAGTCCGCGTAGAGTATCGCGTCTTTCTCGAAATGGGGTTCAAAAAGGTATCTGCCGGCTGGATTGACGATTGAACTTCCCCCGCGAGCCCAGTCGTAGTTCATGTGGTTCCCGTCGCGCACGTAGTGCCATCTTTCGGGAAAATCATCATCGTCAAGGTAGCCGCAGGCGCTTAGCACGAACGCTCCCGACTCAAAAGCGTGAACCCTTATGAGCGACTGCAGAGTAGAGCCCGCTCCCGGGTCCTCAGTTTCGGCGGCAAGCAGTTTCTCGTCCCCTCTCCTCCAGTTCCCCGGCCACACTGCCACATGGAAGTCCTGTCCGCTGTAAACCATCGCGGCCCTTACAAGAATCATGTGGTTCTCCCAGCAAACAAGTCCACCTATTCTTCCTATGTCCGTATCGTAGGTGGCTAAATCGCTTCCGTCCCCCTGACCCCAATAGAGCCTCTCGGTGTAGGTGGGCATCAGTTTTCTGTGTCTGCCGAGCACCTTGCCTTCGCGCGATATGAAAAGAAGGGAGTTATACACCGTGCGGCTTCCCTTTCGGTTGTCAAGCTCATTGCAGCCTATTACCACATGGGTGTCTGCCGCGCGCGCGGCATCTGCAAGCATCTCGGTATCGTCTCCGGGAATCACGATCGAGTTATCCTGTAGAGCGATCATGAAGTCCGTCCATTCGTGTGGAGGGGTTTCATAACCGACTGTGTAGTAGGCCGGGTAGCCGGGGATGAAAGCTTCGGGAAAAGCTACGAGTTCCGCCCCGTTATCTCCCGCTTCTCTTATTACGCGGCAGGCCTTTTCAAGGGTCCGCTCCTTGTCCATGAACACGGGAGCTGTCTGGGCGACCGCGACTTTTACTTTTTCCCTACCGCCTAGGACTTTCCTCATGAGCTTTTGCCCGCGAACGGCTCAGGTTATTATCCTGCTTCCGCCCTGAGGACCCCCTCCGCCTTGGCTCTGCTGGTTCTGCTTGGCTCTCGCGTAGACAAGATCGAAAAGCCTCTCCTTGAAGTCGTTGTCAAAAGCGCACACCCCCGGGATTATGTATCCCATAAGAGCTATCTGGAGAAAGTATTCGGTATTTGCCTTGAGGAAAGACTCGTTTATCTCGCCGCCGTATGCCTGCGCGAAATTCTGGTATATCTGTTCGCCAAGTTCGGTCGCTATCTCTACGACGCTTTTTGACTGACCTGACGACTGATGGGCCGCTACTCCGAGGTTAAAAGCCATGTTTATGGAGTTCGTGAAGTTGTCTGCTGGCGACTCTTCCGAATTCGTTTCCTCTTGCGGCTTTGTGTCTTCTTCTGACATTATTATCTCTCCCGTTATTTTGTATGGTTAAATCATCCCGCCGTATTATACTATATTGCTGCTTTGATTTTAACAATCTTGCTGGAGGAAAACCATGAAAGCGGACCACCTTATACAGAGACTCGGGCTAAAGAAGCTTCCCGGTGAGGGAGGGTACTACAAAGAGACTTACAGAAGCGACGAGATGGCCGGAGACGACCGCAATTTATCAACCGCTATCTACTACCTGATAACTTTCGAGGCGAGTTCCAAGATGCATAGGGTGAGTTCGGACGAGATTCTCCATTTTTACTTCGGCGATCCTGTCCAGGTTCTTCTTCTGTATCCGACCGGAGAGTCGAGGGTAGTGGTCATGGGCGACAACCTTCCCTCAGGCCAGAAACCCCAGCTAGTCGTCCCCAAGGGGACATGGCAGGGAGCCATGGTGGTGGAGGGGGACTACGGATACGCTTTTATGGGGACTACAATGGCTCCTGGGTTTGAGTTTGAGGATTTCGAACTCGGCGCGCAAGAGAGTTTGCTGCTCAGGTTTCCTCAGCACGAAACCTTGATACGGGAGCTTACGTAAACGGGAGAGAGAGATTCCAGGTTCAGAAAAACCGATCATTTTTTTTGACGGCATGTGTGGCGGCTGCAGCATGTTCGTTGATTTCGTCATGTGGGCGGACAGTCGCGCGGAAATATTTTTTTCCCCGGTGCAGGGAGAGACCGCCGAGAAGTTTTCTCTTTACCAAAGCCAGCCCCCGCGCGAGTGGAGAATCGCATATGTTGACGAAAAGGGAATTTACGAGGGTGCCGACGCCGTTCTGCTCGTTCTGAGAAGGCTTGGGGGGCTATGGATGTTTCCTGCCCTTTTTATATATATTCCCCAGTCGGTAAAGGATTATTTTTACGGGATCATGTCTAGGAACCGCTACCGTCTTTTCGGAAAGAGAGAGACTTGTCGCTTACCGTCTCCCGAGGAGAGGGAAAGGTTTTTGCCCTAGAGTGCTGCTTATTCCGATAAAAATGAACACCGATTCCGATTCGTCGACTACTTCGGTATCCGCCAAAGATCCTACACACCGAGACGGAACACGGTACTTCGGGGGATTAGGTTAGCTTTGGTTTTTCGTCTCCCGATACAGAGTTTCTGCACGAAGTTTTAATGCCACACCTACATCGCTAAAACCGCGGCGCATATAACTGCCGAACAGTAGTGAGACGATTGGTGAAAGTACACCGCTCAATAGGTCGACATTATGGTAGCTGCAGCTGGTATCACTCATAGGTTCTAGATGCTGCCTTCGCACCGCAAATAAGAGCCAGGAAGTTCCGAACTTCCTGCTCCAAGAAATAAGGTGTGGTTTTTCAAATGCACATATACGTTCGGTTATTCTGACTTTCATCGGTCCCATTCTTACCAATAGACGAGTGGGCGATCCAATTTTAAAATCGGTTCTGGCTTGAGGTGTGAATGGATTCCACTCACCATATTTTTCAACGTCAGTCAGGACCTCCCAAACGAAGTCAATGGGTGCGTTGATCTGAATGCGGTCGGTACGTACACTAAAACTGCTTATGTCCATCTCTGCTGGCCTTAACTAGAGTTTTAACCCATGCATCTGAGCTGTCCCATAGAAGTTTCGACACATCTTGGTCTTTTGTATCGTCGGATGATTTCGCTATTTCGCAGCGTACGTAATAACTTCCACCTTGAAGTGGGTATTTGCTAGCGCACATCACGGAAGTTTGTGCGCCCAATATTGGGCGTATCAAGACAAGAGATGCGAGTGTGGAACAGATTTGGTTTAGAAGATACCCGATCTTTCCTTCGAACTCTTCAATCTGCGTAAGATTAGTCTTAACAGACCCGGGGTGTACTGCTGCCGATTGGAGATTGTACTTTTTGGCAAACCGTCTCTGGATCTCGAAAGTAAAGTGAATTAGTGCTAATTTTGACAGCCCATAAGCGTCCCAGGAGTGGTAGACTCCCTCATCGTTAAACATGCTCTTGTTTTTCACTCTGTCGTGCAAGTGGGAAGTCACGTTGACGACTCGTGCATCTCCGCTTTCTAAACCATTTTGCTTAAGAATTGGAAGCAATAAACTCGTCAGGTGAAAAGTTCCAAGGAAATTGGTTCGCCAATGAATTTCGAAACCATCTTTTGTCATGGGTGGCTTTTTTCTTGGATTAAAAATATTCTTATGAATCCCTGCGTTATTGACAAGTACATGTAGTTGGTCGTTGTAGTTTTTTCGGTACCACGTTGTGAAATTATTAACACTATCAACATCACACAGATCTAACGTATGGGCTGTAATCTTCTTTTCGTCAGCGCTAATGATTCGCAAGTCTCTCTTTAAAGAACTTTCCATCAATTCAATATTGTGAGTACTGGTGGCAACAACTGTAGCTCCCCAACTTGCAAGGATCTTAGCCGTTTCGTAACCAATTGAATGAGGAGAAGCACCTGTCACAATGATGTTCCGACTCGACATATCAACTTCTTCCGCCATCGGCTTACTCGTAAACAAACGCAAGATATGAGTTACGGATTTTGAGAACGTATTAGGCATGCTGGAACAACGTTATGTATAAGGTGTGGTCTCGCATACAACTAAATCTTTATATATAACACAAATGCGCATCTGGTACTTGCGCGGCCAGCTGCTATGCCAGTTATAGGGCTTACTCTCGGGAATTAGCGACTAAGGACTCACTTGCTTCCCACAACTTAGTTCCGTTTTCCTCATCCAATGCCGGAGGAGACACGGACTTTCGCTGCATTAAATGTAAGTAGATGCCTGTGTTGGTACCAGCTTCTTCTGCACAGCATAAGTAAATTACCGGCCCAATAGCTTCTTCTGGAGATTGAAAAAAATATCTTAGCAATGGGTTAACTATAGGTTTCAAAATCGACGGTGTTTCTCGTGAAAGGTTCGTAGCAACGCCTCCAGGGCACATTGAGTGAACTGCAACTTCAGTTTTGCTACCTGTGTTCAAACGGCGTGAGAGTTCAGTTGCAAACATACACAAAATAAGTTTACTGATACCGTAATACTTGAAGCCATCCCTGAATCCATAGTCGGTAAATTCCCCGAGGTGGTCGAAATCGATAGTATGAGAGGACCGATGAGCCTCAGATGAAACGAAGATAATTCGCGGTGTCTTTCCAGCTTGGCTGGATGGACAAATCACGCCGTCTTTCAACCACCGGTCAATCATGATGCGATTCGACAAGAAATGAACCGCGAACATTGTTTCGTATCCTTGCGGTGTTTTAGTTGCCTTTTTGGGCGCCAAGCCTGCGTTCAAAACCGCAATATCAATTTTGATGTTGCGGTTACTCAGACCATCGCAAAGACAGTGTACCGACCGAAGATCTGAGAGGTCTACTTCCATCATCTCTACATTCTGAGAACCAGACAGTGTCTTTATTTCGTCGCATGTTTTCGTATGACCAGGTCGACAAGCTAAAATCATGTTTGCGCCACGCCTTGCAAGTTCGGTGGCAGCGGCTTTACCCAGCCCGCTGTTCGCTCCGGTTATTAGACAAGTTTTGCCATCGATACGTACGTGCTTTGGAACAGGATTTACTTCCGATACCTTGGGTTGCGCCAAATCTCGAATTGCGATGGTTATAGCGTCTATGAAAGAACCATCACCCATTTGGTTTGTTTTTCGCTTCATGGTGAGTTTCTCTGCATTGTTTTTCGGTTCTTTGTAGTTGCTTTAATTTGCATAGACTATTCGAAAGGAATTTCGTATTTCTCTCGATAAAAGGAGAAATAATCTTCAATAATTTCCTCGCTCAATCCGAAATCACTTAAATGGTAGACGTGCCTACCAAAGCGATTTTGCGGATTTCTTTTCATAAAAGTCTTGGCTTGCTGCACCGCTTCGGCATCAAAATCAACCTCCGCCTTTAGATAAATCCGGTGAAGCTGAGCAATCGGATCCTTCATCAAGTCGTAGTACGAAACATCGACAAATCGATCGGTATCTGCTTTAGCTCGAGATTGGATGGTTAACTCGATCATCCTGCGAGCCTTTCTGGACCAGTGTCTGGCGATTTCCTTTGGGTCCACATGATCGCTGAATATGCCGCGGTTGTGAGCAACCATACTGCAGAAAGAAGGCATGGTTTTTCGAGGGTCGCGGTGGGTTTGCACGACTATCGCAGCGGGGAAAACTTTAAGAAATACATCCAGATATTCCATATGATGCGGCGTTTTGAGTACCCAATTATTGCTGGGGCGGTGCCAGCACAGAACCTTCAGCACCTTATGGAAATATTCGTAGGTCTGTGTATGGTCCTGTTCCTCCAACCACCGGGAGTAACTCGGCACATGCATTGTGGCTTCTGGCGCTTGGCTCATAAAGTTCAGATCAAGAAGCATTACATCTTCTTCCGGCTCATTATGGTCAAGAGGGTGAACTGCCATGAACTGCGGTGACAAATACGCAATCAGTCGTTGTGCGAGGACCGCATGCACATTTCGAGTGGTCATTCCTTTGGCTTTGTTGCCTGGTGGTAACGGGTTGAGTGCTTCCACCCCGGACACACCTCGAATATTCGGATGAGAGTTCAGTAGCCTATGCAATATTGTCGTTCCAGTACGCTGCAATCCCGTGATCAGGATAATCTTCCCCAAATTGATGTCATGTATTTCAGGGCGTTGTTTTAGTAGTTCTTCAATTCGCAAGCGATGAACTAATGCGCTTGTAAGTCGAGATTTTTGTATCAGCCTGCCAGTTGGGGTTAGCTCGGCTTCGTTATTAATCGAATTTATGAGAACTTCCAACGCGTCAAAGTGACCGTCGTCACCAAAATCCTCAAGCCTCGTTTTTCGAATCGCGCTAGCAGTGAGCGTTTCAATATTCAAAGAACTCGACATACCGAGGTTTTCACTTAGCTTCCCGATGGAATTGAAAATCTTAACTGGAAGAGGACGGTAGGGATTTTCATAGTCTGTAGAAGTCATTAGATTCTTTTTGGTCATCGCGATTTGTTCAACTCAACAACTGCTTAAGGTCAGTTAACTTGATCAATCTGGTCTGCGGTTGAGGATGTTCCTTCGCGCGCACCCATCTAAAGCACATCGTGCCGGAAGAATGGCCAGCTGTTTCAAGCCAGTTGGGATGACCGGGATTTTCGTGAGCTACTACTAGGCGCACAGAACTGTCATCTTCATAGTGGGCAAGATGTTTGTTAGTGTGTATCGTGTGATAGCGGTAGTCCAGCGATTCCATCCAATAGTTGTTTAATTGGAAGTTCCAATATTCGCATTCTGGTGGCATTACTTCGATCAAAAGTGCTTCGCCTGCCGCTACTGTCCAATGACTGTGGTAGTAAGCGATATTGGGATCACCCCCGGCAGCCAGCGATACTTCCGGATCAAACATTGGCAGTTCGTTGGTGTGCTTTTGAAAATCACGAGCCCACTTGGCAAACAGTAATGGTGCGCCTGCCACGAGCGTTCCCACCGCTTTCAATCCTTCGTCGAGCTGTTTCGGCGTCAATGGAGAAGGGTGGCGTTCATCTTCGGAACAATTGATCCGTTCTATTCGCAAGTCTGCTGGAGTTTCTGTTTTGCGATCAAGGAAAGTCTGACGTACCACTAATGTGCCGGTCTCTGGTGTCATAGGAAGCCAGTTCTTACTTTGAGGTTTGCAACTAAGTACCAGCTCAAAGTACCCATCTTCGTCGGTTTCTATTTGGTCAGACTCTATATACCCGGTGGGAGGCAGCCCTCGTCCTTGCCCATAGTTACCAGATTGAGTGCCAAAGCTTAAGTATGCAATATTGTTGCGCCACCCTGTGATTTTGTATTCATACTCGCCGTTTAGGGCTGCTGTCTGGTAGAAGTTATCAGGATTGTCCGCACCTATCTTGGTTGTTTCGTTGACGACGCGATGAAGTACAGGTGCTTTCGGGTCGGCATGCTCGATAAATGCGATCAATCCGGCCCGGGCGATGCGGCTTAAGTACCGATACCCTTCTGCCTGATTGAATGCGTCTTGAGGTGCCTTTGGAAAATTTAAAGCTGCCCCCGCAGCTTTTAAAGTGTCGCAGAACTCATCCCAGGACTTTCCAGTAACTACCCGTTGAGCGGCTACGTCGGCTTCCGTTTTGCCACGCAACTTCCAGATGAAAAGAGATGTCTGTCGAAACAAGGCGAGAAGACGGATTGCGAATTTTCGCATGGCGCACCTCTAAGCGAAACTGACCCCATCGCTCGTAGTGGACTGCCACGAACGAACCAATGATTAAATTAAAGCATTATACGTTTGCTATTTCTTGTAACACGGTTGATGCAATCATGCCATTGTCCAAAATCGAAACGTTAGAATCATACATGCCTATGGCTTTATTACACCTTGGCGAAAGCGGAGTAGCATGGATCTCTTTGACTGTCGGGTAGCGGGGCATGGAAGATCGCGGCTTCCAGCAGCCGGAACGGCAGTTCCGGTTCCCACCATCGTCGGTTGAAGCGAAAAGTGAACTCGTCCAAGTATTCTGCAGGTACGCGTACCGTCTCCCGAGGAGAAGGAGAGATTTTTACCCTAGCGTACTTTTTTGATAAATTTCCCCGTATATGTATATTGAAGCGGAGGAGAACTTTCTTTTCAGATGCCTTCACTTGAAGAACTTGTTTTGGCCGGCGAAACCGCGGACGAGATAGCCCGCGCGAGCGAAATGGCCCGGGAAGAGTGGGAAAAGATAAGAATTTCCCTCGCTCTTTGCGGGGATACGGGCGAGTTCCGTGGAGATGACTTCATGTTAGGGACCATTTCCGAAGAAACAATAATGCGTGAGCCGCTTGGAAGTCCGACGAAATCCGTTTCGCTTTATTCCCCGACTTACTACCCGATGTATTTTGTGAAGAACCTGCGAGAGTTCCGCGAAAAGTTCCCGGAGAGAAGCTACCGCACAACGGAGGCCCTTTACGTCTACGTTGAGCTTGTAAACGCCGCCGCGATAAGACTCGGACTCAAGGGAACTCTGGCGATGGGATTTGCGAGCGGTTACGCAAACGTGAGAACGGGCTGGATAGCGGAAAAGGGGCTTGCCGAGCAGAGCGCTATATTCTCCGAAATGTTTTTTTCCGACAGGCCGAAAAACTACGACTGGGATTTTCACTGGACTTCGGTCAGGCGAAGTTTCGGGAAAATTTACGAAAAATTCGTTGCCTGGCGGCAGTCCCCCGCCCTTTATCTCGAAGAGTCAAAATCCAAGGCGGTTGTAAAGCCCTTTATAGTCTAGGCGAATCCCTCTTCGAATTCATCAGAAGGATTCTCAAAGCTCGGAACCCCGTTTTGCTCAAGGAACACCAGCTTCACTGTGCCAGTGGGCCCGTTTCTCTGTTTTCCGATTACGAGTTCCGCCATACCGTCTTTTTCCTCGGGATTTTTTCTGTATATATCCTGGCGGTGAATGAAAAGTACGACGTCTGCGTCCTGCTCTATGGCGCCGCTTTCCCTGAGGTCTGAGAGCTGAGGGCGGCGGTCGGTTCTGGTTTCGGTCTGGCGGCTTAGCTGCGAGATACCTATTACCGGTATGTCGAGTTCCTTTGCGAGCGCCTTAAGCGCGCCCGAGATCTCCGCTATCTCTCTTTCCCGGGTTTCGTTTCTTGAACTGCCTCTCATAAGCTGCAGGTAGTCGACCACGATCAGGTCAAGGCGGTTGTCTTTTTTAAGCCGCCTTGCTTTCGCCCTTATCTCAAGAACCGTGAGCGCGGGTGTGTCGTCTATGAATATGTCCGCGTTTGCGTACCTCTCGGCGGAATCAAACAGCCTCTGAAGATCGTCATCCCTTATATATCCGCTTCTCATCGCCGAGAAACTGACTTTTGAGTTTATGGAGAGAAGCCTAAGCATCAGCTGTTCCTTGGTCATCTCGAGGGAGAACATTGCGACGGAAAGATCTTCGTTTACGGCGGCGTTGCTTATTATGTTGAGAGAAAGCGACGTTTTTCCGGCTCCCGGGCGCGCGGCGATTATAATGAGGTCGGATTTCTGAAGGCCCGAGGTCAGATGGTCAAGTCTCTCAAAGCCGGTTCTTATGCCCGTTATAAGCTCCTTTTTCTCGTGGAGCCGCTCGATGTTTTCTATCGCTACCGGCGCGAGGTCTCTTGAGTGCCAGAAGCTTGGCTTTATCTTGTTCTGCGCGATATCGAGGATCGACTGCTCCGCCCTGTCGATGAACTCGTCAACCTCGATGTCGGGTCCGTACCCCCGGTGCGCTATGTCGGTCGCAGTGAGCACCAGTTTTCTCAGAACGGACTTGTCCTTAACTATCTTGGCGTAATAAGTGACGTTTTCCGCCGTGGGGACGATCGAGACGAGATAGGTAAGGTAAGCGGCTCCCCCGACTTCCTCTACGATTCCCTTCGAGCTCATCCATTCATACAGGGTAAGGACGTCAATGGCGGTGCCATCCCTGTCAAGGGCTATCATGCAGCTCATTATCTTGGAGTGGCTTTCGTTATAGAAATCTTCGGCTATCAGGATTTCAAGAACTTGGTTTATCGAGCTGTTTTCGATGAGGATGGAACCCAGTACAGCGCGTTCCGCCTCCTCGTTGCTTGGAAGGGGGGATTTCGTCATATTCTCCATCGTTCGAGGTTACCTCTGTGTTCCACCTGCCCAATGGCTTTTCATTCTTCTATCAGAACCACTCCCACGTCCATGACGTTTGTTCCGGTGCTTCCCGTTTTTATAAGATCGCCCAGGGTTTCAAAGAAAGAGTATGAATCATTATCGGCGAGATGGTCCCTCGCGCTTATACCCATTGATCTTGCTACCAGGCGCGACTGTCCGTCGCATATCGCCCCGGCGGCGTCGGTTGGGCCGTCTATCCCGTCGGTTCCGGCGAAGAGCCCCACGATTCCCTTGCTTCCTATTATCTCAAAACAGAAGGAAAGGGCGGTCTCTGTGTTTCGCCCGCCCCGCCCCCTGCCCATCACGTTCACAGTTGTTTCTCCCCCGAAAAGTATGCAGGCGGGTTTCTTTACGGGCCTCCCGAACCTTTTTATGTCAAAGGAGATTCCCGCGAGCACCTTGGCCACTTCCCTTGCCTCTCCAGATATCTGGGAGGAAAGAAAAAGCGTGTTGTACCCCATTTTTTTTGCCCTTTTCTCCATCGAGACTATGGCCTTGTGATTGTTTCCGACAACGATAGTTGTGGCACCGCTTCGCTCGTACTGCTCTTGGTCCATCGTAGGAGAAACGCTTTTTTTTCTTCCCTTTTCAAGATGTACCACCACTCTGGGTGGAATCTTGTGTTCAAGCTCAAGCGCCTCTATGACGCGCCATGCGTCTTGATAGGTGGTAGTGTCGGGGACCGTAGGTCCCGAAGCTATGAATTCGAGCCGGTCGCCCACGACGTCTGAGAGGATCAGCGTGATAACCTGCGAGGGAAGGGCTTTTTTGAGCAGTCCGCCTCCCTTTATCTGTGACATCTTCTTTCTTACGGTGTTAAGGCCGTAGGTGTCGACCCCGCAGAGCATGAGCCTCTGGGTTGCCGCTCTTTTATCTTTTATGGTGAGTCCTTCGCTCGGCATCGCGAGTATCGAACTTCCGCCTCCCGATATCAAGAAGATCACAAGGTCATTTTTCCCCGATCCTTCAAGAAGGGAAACCACCTTTTTTGCTGCCTCGACGCTTTTTTCATCCGGCACCGGGTGAGAGGAGAGGTGGAAGTCCATTTTCCGGAAAGCCCGCTCGGAGCGGGCATTAGACACTACGATTCCCTCGGTTATCCGCTCGCCGAGAAGTTCCTCAAGCGCTGCGGCCATCGCGGACGCGGCCTTTCCGAATGCTACGACGTACACCGACTCAAAATCAGAGAGATTGAAGCTTTCCCCTCCGACCTTGAGCTGCTCGCCCTTCAGTTCAAGGTGCTCCAGGACGCATTTTCTCGGGTCGGCTTCCTTTAGCGCCTGATCAAAAAGCTCCCTCGCGTCTTTCCTAAGTTTCTCGTTCATCCGCTTTTCCTAATCTCATCGACTATTCTGTCAACTTCAGATTCGTTAAGGTTCCCGTAAAGGGTGTCGTCTACAAGCATGGCGGGAGCCGTTCCGCAGGAGGCGAGACATTCCGCTTCGAGAAGGGTTATTTTTCCGTCGCCCGTCGTTTCCCCGGTTTTTACCCCGAGGCGCCTGCAGAGGTGGTGCTCGAGACCCTCGGCTCCGCGAAGCGCGCAGGAAAGAGTTCTGCAGAGCCACATGACGTGAGTTCCCACGGGTTCTGTGAAAAACATGGTGTAAAACGATGCGACGTTCTGAACCGAAGAGGGCGGGATATCAAGCGCCTCGGCGACTTCCTCCATGGATTCTGTGGAAAGCCAGCCGAATTCGTTCTGCACTTCCCGCAGGACGGGAATAAGCGCCGAAAGCCTGGTTTCGTGGTCATCCGCTACTTCCTGTATTTTATCTTTGAGTTTTTGGGGAAAGGGCACTCCGAATCTCCTTGTGGCTTAAAACCAGAAATTAAAAGCTAACATGATTTAGCTTGGCGGGCAAGGCGCTTGGGGCGCGTGTAAGCGGGTGGTTTTTAGCTCGCAATTGAAGCTCGCGGAAGGGCGGTTAAAATTTCTCACGTGCCGAAAAAAAGAATAACCACAGTTTATACGGGCCTTGGGGATGACGGGAAAACCTCGCTTCTTGGTGGGAAGAGGGTGAGGAAATCGTCCCTGAGAGTGGATGCGTACGGCGAGGTGGACGAGCTTAATTCGGTTCTGGGAGTTGTCTGCGCGAAAGCGAGCGATCCCAGAATTAAAGAGCTTCTGCGGGAAATACAGAACGCCCTTTTTACCGTGGGAAGCGATCTCGCGACCCCGCGGGATTCGACCTTTTCTGCCCCTCGGGTCTCCGCACAGATGGCGGAAGATCTTGAGGAGCGGATAGATGCATTTTTGCCCGAGGTTGGTGAGCTTCGGGAGTTCATTTTGCCGGGAGGGGCTGATGGTGCTGCTTACATTCATCTCGCCCGCGCGGTGTGCAGGAGGGCCGAGAGAAGCGTTGAGGCGTTCTTTGAGGACTCAGAGGAGGGAAAGGATGTTCTGGTTTACCTTAACCGTCTCTCGGATCTTCTTTTCGTTCTTGCCAGGGTCGAGAACAAAACTGCGGGGACGGGGGAGATCTTCGTCGATTTCGGGCGGAGCGAGGACGGGTGATGGACGAAGGCACGGACATAACAAACCCCGAGATTGAAGATTACATCCGCTCTCTTTATCCCCGCGTCCACGAGGTTTTCTACGAAATGGAGAAGCGGGCTGAGGGAAGCGACGTGAAAATAGTGGGGCCCCTTGTGGGGAGGTTTCTTTCCCAGATATGTCTTTTGCGAAAGCCGCAGAGCATTTTCGAGATGGGTTCGGGGTTCGGGTACTCTGCACTTTGCTTCTCCCTTTTCCTGGGCGACGGGGACGTGATAACCTGCACGGACTGGCTTGAGGAAAACGGGGAGGCGGCGCGTGAGTACTTCACACGGGCCGGGGAGATTCGCAAGCTCCGCTTTGTCTGCGGAGACGCCCTTGATATACTGGCGAATTCGGACCGTAAATTTGATATGATATTCAATGACATAGACAAGGAGAACTACCCGCGGGTTATAGAGCTTGCCCGGGAGAAGCTTAATCCCGGAGGGATGCTCATTACCGACAACGTGCTTTGGGGCGGAAAGGTTCTGAGCGGCGGAGGTTCTGAGAGCACGGAGGGAGTTTTGGAGTTTAACCGGCTTTTGTTCTCGGACCCGGGGTTTTTCTCCACGGTGGTTCCCCTTCGCGACGGGGTGGCGCTTAGCGTCAGGATTTAACGGATATATGATTCCCAGTGAGAAAGCCTGAAACCACAGAAAAGGAGCTTGTGACTTTTTTCACAGAGTCCTACGAGCATATACGCAGGCGCCATTACGCGAGGAGGAGAAGAAACAGGGCCCTCATAGGCTTTGAGCTTGCCCGCGAGAGAACCGCGGTTGTGGACAGCTTCATCAAGCAGACTCTTTCGCATTACGGTTATCCGGAACTCAAAGGCGTCTCTATAGTGGCTCTCGGGGGGTACGGCAGGATGGAGCTATCCCCGTACTCCGACATAGACCTTCTTTTTCTTCATAAAAAAGGTTCAAAGGGCCTTGCGGAGGAAGTTGTGGAACGGCTTCTTTACCTTCTTTGGGATACCAAGATCGATATAGGGAACTGCACGAGAAGCGTTGAGGAGTGCAGGGAACTCTCAATGGACAGAAATGACACCACCATCCTGAGTTCTCTTCTTGACTCAAGGCTTATCTGCGGGGACAGAAAGCTTTACGACGAGCTTGAAAACGAAATTTACGGTGAGGTGCTCCCCAAGATTTCGCATGATTTCATAAAGAGAAAAGTGGAAGAGAGGGACAGGAGGGGAGAGAAGTACGGAAAGACCCTCTACATCCTCGAGCCGAACGTGAAGGAGGGAAGGGGAGGGCTCAGGGAATTCCAGACGGCAATGTGGGTAGCCCAGACAAGCTACAAGGCGAAAAGTTTCGAGGAAGTGCTCCAGAGAGGCTTTGTTTCGGAAAAGGAATACAGGGGGATGCGCAAATGCCTTAACTTCCTTCTGCTCGTGCGCGCGCAGTTGCATTACCAGGCGAAAAGAGGAGAGGACAACCTGAGCTTTGAATTTCAGTCTCAGGCGGCGAAATCTTTCGGCTACAGGGACGGAAATCTCCGCGCGGTAGAGAAGTTCATGAGAATCTACTACCTTCGCGCCGCGGTGGTGGTGCAGCAGTCTCGGAGGCTTACGGAAAAATGCACGAGGGCCTACGCGCGAAGAAGACTCACCAGAAGAAAGGCTGTTCATCTTGACCACGGGTTTACGATACAGGGCAAATATCTCTCCGTGACGAGTAGAAACGTTTTCAGTGAGGATTTCTGCAACTTCCTGCGCGCGTTTGAGTACGCCGACCGCTACTCGGTCGAATTCAGCGAATACCTTGAAATTCTCATGAGCGAACAGGTCTTCCGTGTAGGCGAAAAGGTAAGAAACGACCTGGAGTTCAACAGGATATTCATGAAGCTTCTGCGTTTCGGAAAGGATGTCTCGAAAATGCTGCTCAAGATGAACGAGATACGCCTTCTGGGCCGCCTGATACCGGAGTTCGGAAAGATAGTCTGCATGGTGCAGTTCGATTCCTACCACGTTTATACGGTCGACATACACTCCATATTCATGGTCAGGGAAATCGAGAGGCTTATAAATTACGAATACGAAAAGAAATTTCGTTCTCTCACCAAAGTCACCGAGAGTCTGGTGAAAAGGCATGTCCTTTTCCTTGCGTGTCTTTTCCACGACATGGGAAAGGGCCAGGGAGGAAGCCATGCGCAGAAAGGAGCCGCCATGATCCCGAAGATAGCCGAGAGACTGGGTCTCGGCGCATCTGACGCGGAGCAGCTTGAATTTCTGGTGAGACATCACCTAGCCATGGTTCATTTCTCGCAGAGAAGAGATCTTGACGACCCGGTAGTGCTGAAACGGCTTGCCAAGTCCATTCCCAACGAAGAAACCCTCTCTCTTCTCTACCTGCTGACTTTTGCGGACATAAGATCGGTTGGTCCCGCCGTGTGGAAGGACTGGACGGGGATGCTGCTCCAGGAACTTTACGTGAAGACGCTTCGGCAGATGTCGGCGGGCACGTACCGGCGCAAAACCGACGAGGAATGGATGGATAAGATGACCTCGGACATAGTGGCCGACGCCGACGGAGAGATTCCCGAGCGCAAAGTGAGAAAAATTCTGAAGAAGATGCCCATTTCCTACTTCGGCCAGTTCTCAAGGCAGAATGTTTTCCGCCACGTGAAGTTCCTTGACTCCATTGGGGGAGAGTTTGCGACAGAGGTCATCCGCTACGAGGAATACGACGAGTTTACCGTCTGCGCCCTGGACAAAAAGGGAATATTTTCGGTATTCTGCGGGGTTCTGAGCGCAAACGGGCTTAATATCTTGGGGGCAAGGATCGTAACCACGCTTGATAAAAAGGCGCTTGACGTCTTCTACGTGGACAGGGTTGACCACCTGACCGAAGAGGAGCACGACGAGGTGTGGAAAAAAGTGGAGAAAAATCTAAGGAAGGTGCTTGGCGGAGAAATTGAGGTTGACGAGCTAATTGAGAGGAGGAAGAGAAATTATTCCTCCTACGGAAGAAAGGTTCCAGAGTATCCTCCGGAAATCGTGTTTGACAACGAGTCTTCCGATAAGGCGACCGTGATAGAGGTTTACGCCCACGACCGTGAAGGGCTTCTCTACAGCATCACAAAAACTATTGCCGAACTGGGTCTCTCGATATACTACGCCAAGATCTCGACCAGGGCGGACCAGGTCGCAGATACGTTTTACGTGCGTGATTCGAGGGGGCGCAAGATAAGCGGTGCCAAGAGACTAGGAAAGATAGAAGAGTCTCTTATATCCGCAGTGAGTTAAGGGAAAAAGACAGGCGGTTTTAATGAACGGGAAAGTTATTGACGTTGAATGCGATTTTCTTGTCGTGGGCGGAGGGCTTGCTGGTCTTTACGCCGCGGTGTGCGCGTCGTCTCTGGGCAGTTGCGTGGTTGTGACCAAGCAGACCCTCGTGCAGAGCAATTCATACTGGGCTCAGGGGGGAATCGCGGCTGCCGTTGACCCAGGGGATTCTCCCGTCTTTCACAAAGAAGACACTATTGCCGCGGGAAGAGGGCTTTGCGATGCCCGGGCCGTACAGGTTCTGGTTGAAGAGGGAAGGGAGAGAGTCGCGGACCTTATAAACCTCGGCATGAAATTTGACTCCGATGACAGCGGTCTCCTGCTCGGACTTGAGGGCGGTCATTCGAAAAGAAGAGTTCTTCACGCGGGAGGAGACTCCACGGGAAAGGAGATGATCGAGTTTCTTATCTCTTTTGTGAGATCAAGCGAATCGATAACCATTCTGGAACTTGTCACCGTTACCGACATAATCTCGGACGGGGAAAGATGCTATGGGGTATGGGGCTATGACGAGGGAAGGGAAAGCTACATGAGGATCTCTTGTCCTTCCACAATCCTCGCCACCGGCGGCGCGAGCGCTCTTTACAGAAGGACCACCAACCCGGAAGGAGCCTCGGGGGAGGGAATATCGCTTGCCTGGAGAGCGGGAGCGGAGATCTCCGACATGGAGTTCGTGCAGTTCCATCCCACGGTTTTCAGCGGTTCAAAAGGTGAAGCCTTTCTTCTGACCGAGGCAATAAGGGGAGAGGGTGCCTATCTCCTGAACGCCCGGGGAACAAGATTCATGGAACGCTACAGCCCCTTTCTTGAACTCGCGCCAAGAGACGTGGTTTCAAAGGCGATTCACAATGAAATGAGATCCTGCGGGGAAGACTACGTTTACCTTGAACTTTCCCACATGGACCAGGAATTTGTCAGAAAGAGGTTCTCTAACATAGAAAAGCTCTGCAGGGACTTGGGTTTTGACCTTGCCAAAGACCGCATCCCCGTAGCTCCCGCTGCCCATTACACCATAGGGGGAGTAAGAACAGACCTCATGGGAGAAACGAGCATAGAGGGTCTTTACGCCTGTGGTGAGGTCTCGAACACCGGAGTGCACGGGGCTAACCGCCTTGCGAGCAATTCGCTTCTAGAGTGCATGGTGTTTGCCAAAAGGTGCGTGGACGACGCGACGCGCAGTCGGCGTCTGGGAGGCATTGACGGGGATTTTGAGGGTTTTATGCTTGCCGACACCAGGGAGTCTGACGCTGAGTTCTTCAACGAGGCCAGGGACACGATAATCGGGGGAATGAGTACGTATCTCGGTATAGTGAGAGAACAGGAGGGAATAGAGAAATTCGTCGCGCGGCTTGAGGAGATTTCCTCGGCAAGCGAGGGCATCACCGGATGGTTCGGATTTAAGCTCGGGACGGTTCTTGATGTTTGTTTCTTGGTGGCACAGGCCGCTCTTTTGAGGAAGGAGTCGCGGGGAGCCCATATGAGGTCTGATTATCCGGAAGAGGACTCGGGTTATGAAGAGCATCTGGTTTTCAAGAAGGGTGTGGAAGCCTACGGAGACAACTGATGAAAATCCGCGAAAATTACCCTCCGGAAGTGGATGCCGTTTTGGAGCTTGCCCTTCGGGAAGATATAGGAAGCGGGGACGTTACAACCCGGAGCATAGTTCCCGAAGACGCAGTTTTGACGGGAGCGCTTTGCGCGAAGGGGACCGGTGTGATTTCGGGAATCGGACTTTCCGGCGCAGTTTTTCAAAAACTTGACCCGAACTGCGAGTGGGAGGAGATGGTTTGCGACGGAGACAGGGTATTGCCCGGGGACACGCTCGCTCGCGTTACAGGCAGGAGCAGGGCGATTCTTTCGGCGGAGCGTACGGCTCTTAACATCCTTCAGAAAATGAGCGGCATCTCGACCCTAACTTCTTTTTTCGTCGAGGCCGTAGCTGGTTCCGGAGCGAAGATAAAGGATACGAGAAAGACCCTTCCGGGACTTAGGTGGATTAGCAAGTACGCAGTGGCTGCAGGCGGGGGACATAATCACCGCGCCGGACTTTATGACGGAGTGCTCATAAAAGACAATCATATAAAAGCCGCCGGAGGCATAAAGACCGCTGTTCATAAGGCGAGGCAAAGCGTCGGAGAAGATTTCTCCGTAGAGGTTGAAACAAAAACCATGGAGCAGGTAAAAGAAGCGGTTTCCTGCGGCGCTGACGTCATAATGCTTGACAACATGGACATTCGGGAAATCAGGGAGGCCGTGCGCCTGATAGCACGCCGAGCACTTGTCGAGGCGTCCGGCGGAGTTACTCTTGAGAACGTGGGAGAGATAGCTCGAAGCGGAGTCGATTTCATATCGGTCGGCGCTCTTACCCACTCGGCTCCGTGTTTAGATATTTCTTTTGATGTGTTAGAATAACAGGGGCGGGCTATGCGGTTAATGGCCCCCTGTTACAATGCAAACCCTACATGATATTTCAGAAGAAATAGACAGACTGAGAAAGGAAAAAAATGCGGTAATTCTGGCTCATAACTACCAGATACCCGAAATCCAGGACCTTGCCGACTATACGGGAGATTCCTTGGGCCTCTCGCAGAAGGCTTCCGAGACCGATGCGGAAATCATTATCTTCTGCGGAGTTCACTTCATGGCCGAAACCGCGTCCATTATCTCTCCTGACAAAAAAGTACTTATTCCCGACCCAGAGGCGGGTTGCTCCCTTGCCGAGACCATAAACCTCGAACAGGTCAGGAAATGGAAATCGGAGCACCCTGACGCCCTTGTGGTTTCCTACGTTAACACCTCGGCCGCCGTGAAGTCAGAGACCGACTACTGCGTTACTTCCTCAAACGCCGTCAAGATAGTGGAATCCATCCCCAAGGACAGGGAAATACTTTTTCTGCCCGATATGTTTCTGGGCGCCTTCGTCTCCAAGGTTACCGGAAGAAAAATTTACATCTGGCCCGGGGAATGCCACGTGCATGCGGGAATACGACCGGGGGATATAAGGAAGATAAAAGAATCCTACCCTAATGCGGAAATGATAGTTCACCCCGAGTGTGGCTGCACAACGTCTTTTCTTCATGCCACCGCCGGGGACGACGAACTGGCAAAGGAGATAAAGTTTTTCTCGACCGGAAAGATGATTGACTACACACGAAATTCCAACACTCCCGAGTTTGTGGTCGCTACTGAGACCGGAATTCTCCATACGCTTAGAAAGCAGAGTCCGGAAAAAAAGTTCTATCCCGCCAAAGCCGACGCGATCTGCGAGTACATGAAGATGATAACGGTTGAAAAGGTGCTCAATTCTCTTAGAGAAGAGGTGTACGAGGTCAAGGTTCCGGAAGACATTGCGCGGAAGGCTAAAAAATCAATAGAAAGAATGCTTTACATCTCGGCCCAATAGCAATCCGCAGGCGGAGCTTCGAAAGGCTGCCTGTTTGCCGGCTGAAATTTCCGCTTTCTAAAATGCCATGCTCACTCCAAGGCTAAACTCGCGGTCACGTCTCGAGTCGCTTCCGAAGCGCCCTGAGTAGCCGACAAAAGTTTTTGCTCGGCTGCCAATGCCGACGGTAAGACCGGCGGCGGTGTTTACCCATTGTCTTGGTGGTTCAAAACCCGAGAGAGTGAAGCGTCCGGGCATGGTGTTTGAGCCTGCTGTGACTGAAACGGGATCGTCGTTCAGTTCCCTTTCATAGGCAATGCGGACATATGGGAGCACCGTCTTGCTCAGACCCAAGTTTCCTTTGAACTGATAACCCGCGCGCGCGATCAGGGAGTCGCGGTCAAAGTCTGAGAAGTTCATCGATGTGGAAGTACTGCCGTTTTCGCTGTAACCGTCGATTTTCTGGTTGAGCCACCCGAGCCCCAAAAACAGATTGTATTTGTATTCTTCTGACGTACTTAAAAACCAGCCGAGTTCAACATCGGTTCCGAACTGGTGGAAGCTTGTGGAACCCTCTTCCGTGCGCAGTGCTGATCCAAGCCGGATCGAGCGGTTGATGTCAATCGATGTTCTTCCCGCGTTAAGGGCACCGCGCAGGTAAAAAACATCAAAAATAAAGGTGCCGTGCAACGAACCAGTCACCACAGTGCTGTCAATGCTTGCGCCCGAGACGTCGTTGCTGTGGTTTCCAAGGCTAAATGCCGCGCCCAAGTAAAGTCCGTCCCCGGCGCGGTAGTCGGTGCCCAGAGTGAGCACCTGTATTTCGGCTTTCGTTTTACCCAGATGATGCAAGGAGTTAATATTTTGTTTGCCTGTTTGTCCCCTCAGGTAACTGTGCCATTTTCCTGCTGAGCGCTCGGACCCGAGGTCAAGTATCCGCTCTGCAAATACAGCGTTACGGTGTGCCCTCGCAACTTCTACTCCCCCTTCCCCTCCAAGGGATACCTGAACCGGAGCCGTGAGAGTGGAAATTACCGTACTTGCAACCGCCGCATGAACAGCCCCGCTTGGATGGGAACCGTCCGCAAAGAGATAATTTTCATCGGTGTCGGGAGGCGACAAATAGCCGGAGTCGGTCGGACCGCAGACTATTGACTCCAGTCCTCCGTTCGGGCGCAGGGGATTGGAACCGGGAGTACAAGCTATCCCATCAATGTTGTTAAACCCGTAGTTTCCAGGATCTTCAATTATCTCGTCCATCAGGGCGAAGACATTTATGGGGATGATTCCATGTTCCTGGGAGCTAATACCTGTGTCAAGCGCCCCATTATAGGCTTGGGCTAGAGCGGAGAGTCCATCTGCAGCTGCGGCTCCGGCGCGTTGGGCGTTTATGGTTGCGCCGATGTCGGGCAAATTTAACACCACGACATAACGTGCGCCGGCATCCTGAAGGTCTCGAATCTGATCTACGTATGCTCCTGCCGCCTCCCGGGTACCGTTAAGAGCACCTTGGGGATCAGACGAATTGTCCTTGGCGACGGCACTTATATCGTTTACTCCTCCCCAGATCATATAGAGCGTATCCGGGTCGGTACTTCCTCCAGAGAAATGCTGGTTAATCTGCTGCTGCGTTGTAGGCACAGGCACCGGGTTCTCGCACGGACCATTAGGGTTTACGCAGGCGCCGCCCCAAGCATAGTTTGTTCCGCCAGCTAGCGAATTGGTTATTGACGCTCCGAATGTTCGAGCCACGATTTCAGCCCAGACCGGGTCAGGATTTGTGGTGAAGCTTGTGCCGGCTGGAAGTCCGTAACGCTGGGCGATGTTTCCGGTATCGCTTAAGCTGTCGCCGAACACGACGATGGAATTGAACTTTTGAGCCTGAACGTTAGCGGCAAATCCGAACAGGATTGCAATCGCAAAGACAAAATTCAGATATCGGAACATTAAGAAACCTCCTCAGGATTGTATTTCCAGAAGCAATTTTATCATCTATATACTACCCCTGCCACAAAAAACATGGTTTCCGGGTGCCGAGTGCAACGGATAAATCAGTATCCTTGCGCCAGTCCTCCCGGATGTCTGGGGTCGGTAGCGCCGTGAAAAACCCCGCTGACTCTAATTATGCTCTGCATGCTTCCAATCGGGCCGGTTTTTTTCACTTCGTATCCTTTTTTCCGCAACTGCGCCACCAGGTTTTTCCCCGTTTCTTTTTCCACGTACAAGGTGTCAGGAAGCCACTGGTGATGTATCCTTGGGGCTGCCGCCGCTTCCCGTATGTTCATTTTGTGGTCAATTACGTTTAGGATGACTTGGAGCACGGACGTTATTATTCTGCTTCCCCCCAGGCTTCCCGTCGCGAGAAAAAGATTTCCGTCCTTAAGCACTATCGTCGGGGTCATGGAACTCAGCATTCTTTTGCCGGGAGCAATGGAGTTTTTTTCACCGCCGATAAGTCCGTATGCGTTAGGAGTTCCGGGTTTTGCCGAGAAATCGTCCATTTCGTTATTGAGCAGAATCCCGGTTCCCGCCACGGCGAGCCCTGAGCCGTAGGCGAAGTTAAGCGTGTATGTGTTTGAAACCACGTT
>JAKZRS010000011.1:0-9266 GCA_047518015.1 Thermodesulfobacteriota bacterium
GGCCGTGGAGAGCATGACGGCAAACTCGGAATCCACGGCGAGCTTCCGGCAGATCCAGTAGCAGGCATACCAGATGACGAGGACAACGAGCAGGGCCTGCAGAATTCCCGCCAACCCCGCGGAGAGTACCTTGCCGAACAGGACCCCGGAACCCAGGATGATAAGCCCGATCTTTATGTAGTATTCGGTGCGGACCGCCTCGCGGAAGCGATCGGGGAAAACATTGCCGACGAGCATTCCGATGAAAAGGGCGAAGATGACGTAGCTTATCCCCCACTCCTTGGCCACCGCATTTCCGGCGATAAACTTGGATGCCCACGCGAGGGCGAAGACTATGGGAAAGCCCGCGGCGTAGCGGGCGACCGATCCGCCCAGCAGGCGGACGCCGACGCTTGAGAGAAGCAGAAAGGCCACTCCCAGCGAAAGGGAAACAGAGATGTTCTCCGCGCTTAAGACCTTGCCCAGGGAATCGGGGGTCCACGAAAACTTTGGAAGAGAGAGATGGGGAAAAACAAGCCCGAGAGCGATAAGGACGAAAGCCGGTCCGAAAACAACTCAGTCTTCTGAGAGTCCGCGGCTTTCCTCGGGGGGATCTGCGGTCTGGTTTTCCATGTAAGTAAAACTGACGGAAACTCCCGGTTTTTCAACTCTTCGCTGTCAACTCACTGACCGGGCGGTTGAGAGGTGGTCGTAAGCCGTTCTCCCTTTCGCCAGTTCCAGGGCGCGACGAATTCCCCGGCCCACAGGCCGCGGCCGTTTTCGCGGGCCTCCCGCTCGGCGGAGACGTAACGGCGCGAGTAGCGCGTGTAAGCGAGAGCGTAACCGTTTCGGACCAGCCAGCCGTTTAGGTCAAGCTCACCCAGGTAGCAGATCCCGAGAAAGCGTCCGTAACGGTCACGCGCCGTGCCCTCGCACGTAATGGAATTGCTCCCTGCCTTGGTTCTAAGAGCCGCGGTTGAAACAAGGCCGCAGCCGTAGCTTTTTCCGGAGGAGTCTTTGCACCGCTGCTTTCTCTCCGGCGCGTCGATGCCTTCGAGTCTGATCCGCTCCCCTGAGATCCTGACCGTGTCGCCATCCGTTACGTAAGGCTTGCCCGTCAGAGTTTCGGCTCCCGCCGCCGCCGGGCAAAGCAGTAAAAGAAACGTTAAGCACCATAACTGGCGGAGCGATCCGTGATCCCCAAACGCAGATCCGCTTGCCGTGCCGTACATTTCGGAGCCGTATTTGGAATCGGAAGCTTTTTTCATTGCGTATTCGCCAGCCGCGGTCTTATTCCTGAGCGTTCCCGCCGTCTCCGGCGGCGAGTTTTTTCGCCGTTTTTCTTTTTCTTCTTTTCTTCTGTTTTATTGTTTTCCGCGCTTTCTTTGTTTCCGCAGAATCTTCTCCGTAAAGCAGCGTCGCGATTCTCTCGGCGAGATTTCTTCTTGCGAGGAATCTATTAAGCGCTTGGGAACGTTCCCTCATGGCCTTTACGGTAATGCCGCTTGGGCGGTGTCGCAGGTGCACGCAGGTAGCCACCTTGTTTACGTTCTGTCCTCCGGGCCCCGAGGATCTTGTGAAAGTTTCCTCGAGATCCTCTTCCCTTATGCCCAGACGCTTCATTTCTCGCGCGAGTGCCGTCTGCTTTTCCTTTGATACCCCAAAGCTTTTCATGATCATGATAGCGGAGCGGAACCGGAGATAGGCTATCTCACGATCAGTTTCAGAAAATCTGATACCGAGACGAGTCCTACGGGTTTTTCGTCCTCGACCACAACGACACTGTGGATGCTGGCTCCGGCTAATTTCTCGAACACTTCTTTTACCGATTCGTCCGGACTGATGGATATGGCGGGGCTGCTCATTATCTCCTTCGCGGTGATGCGCCCGGCGTCCTCGTACATCTTTTCAATCCCTTCCTTGTCGAACCACTGTCCGAAAAGTTCAAGAATTTCGGTTCTGGAAAAAGAAACTGTGGCTTTCTTGGCGACAAAGTCGGTTACGGAGAGAAATCCCGTAAGCTCTCCGTCGTCGTTTACCACGGGAAGTTCGTCGATTTTGAGTTCAAGCATCTTGCGCGCGCACTGCTCAAGGGAGTCGTCCTCGTTAGCGGTGACCACGGGGCTGCTCATTATCTCTCTGGCTTTCATCTGTGCTTGGAAACCTTTTTTCTCAGGCACTTTAAGAATAAAGCAGCCGGGGATTTTTGCAAGGCAAATCGGCCCGGAACCCTTTTCTTGGAAACGCGGTGATATGCGTATATAATTCCCCGCTGTAATGGAAACGCAGCGGATTCGCAAAATGATAGAGCAGGGTATTCAGGCGTCGTTTGTCGAGGTCGAGGGGGACGGAACGCATTTTCAGGCGGTCGTGGTATCCGAACAGTTCAGAGGCAAGCCGCCACTTGAGCGTCACAAGCTTGTTTACGCAGCGCTTGGAGACGCTATGGAATCCGAGATTCACGCAATCTCGATAAAAACCTACACGGATGATCAGTGGGAGAAGCTTAAAAAGCAAGGAGCAAGGTGATGTCAGATATACAGAAAAAAATAGAGCGTCAGATCGAGGAAAACCCTATTGTCCTCTATATGAAGGGGTCAAAGGATGCGCCTCGGTGCGGTTTTTCGGCCCAGGTTGTGAACATTCTTAACTTCTACGGGGTGGATTACGAAACCGTCGACATTCTTTTGGATCCGGAGATCCGCCAGGGGATAAAGGAGTTCTCGCAGTGGCCGACGCTTCCGCAGCTCTACGTTAACGGCAATTTCATAGGCGGGTGCGATATATGCGCTGACATGCACGTGAACGGGAAACTGGGGGAAATTCTTAAGGGAGACGCGGAGAGCTGAGAAGCTTGTGCGACGGCCAATTCTGCGGCCGGGGGGTATTAACATTTTTTGGGGATTCGGTATAATTGCGGTTCCCTGACAGCTTTTTCACCATAGTTTGGAGGTTCCATGAAATCGAGACACACCATATCCATAACGGTAGACAATGAAGCTGGTGTACTTTCAAGAATTGCCGGGCTTTTCAGCGCGAGGGATTTCAACATAGAGAGTCTTAACGTTGCGGAGACCCAGGAACCGGGGACGTCCAGAATAACCTTGGTCACAACCGGCGACGAAGCCATAATTCAGCAGATAATCAAAAGATTCAACAACATGGTTAACGTGATCAAGGTTGTTGACATGACCGAACTTGACCGCGTGGAAAGAGAGATGATTCTCATCAAGGTTGACGCGAAGGCTGATTCCAAGGCGGAAATCCTGCGGATCGCCAACATATTCCGGGCCAAGGTCGTTGACGTGTCCGCGAGATCCTACACGTTCGAGGTTACCGGGGATGAGCAGAAGATCCAGGCATTTTTAGAGCTTCAAAGACCTTTCGGGATAAAAGAAATCGCGAGAACGGGAACCGTCGCCATGTCCCGGGCGAACAAGAAGAGCAAGTAAAGGAGGATAAACCGTGAAAGTTTACTACGATAAGGATATCGATCCGTCTAAGCTTAAGAAAAAGAAGATTGCGATAATAGGTTACGGAAGCCAGGGCCATGCCCACGCCCAGAACTTAAGAGAGAGCGGAATCTCAGTCACGGTCGCGGACATTAAGGATGGGGCCAACTGGAAAAAGGCCAAGGAGGCGGGTTTTAACGTAAAGTCCGTTTCGGCCGCTTCTAAATCCGCGGACATAGTCGTTATGCTGGCTCCGGACACTTACCAGCCAGCGATATACCGTGAGCATATCGTAAAGAACCTTGTTGCTGGAAATGCACTTATGTTTAGTCACGGTTTCAATATTCACTACGGACAAATCACCCCTTCCGCGGATGTGGACGTGTTCATGGTTGCTCCGAAGGCCCCAGGGCACACGGTAAGGAATCAGTATGTTGAAGGCGCCGGGGTACCGGGACTCATAGCCATTCACCAGAACCCGACGGGCGACGCGAAAGACCTTGCCCTCGGTTACGCCCAGGCCATCGGATGTGCGAGGGCGGGTGTTATAGAGACGACTTTTAAGGATGAGACGGAAACCGATCTTTTCGGGGAGCAGTCAGTTCTCTGCGGGGGGCTCACGGCCCTTATCATGGCCGGATACGAGACGCTTGTCGAGGCTGGTTATCCGCCCGAGATGGCGTATTTTGAGTGCTGCCATGAAGTTAAGCTGATAGTTGACCTCATATACGAGGGCGGAATAGCGAACATGCGCTACTCGGTAAGCGATACGGCCAAGTACGGGGACATAACCAGAGGCCCCAGACTCATAAACGACTCCGTAAAGCAGGAGATGAAAAAGATAATCGGGGAGATTCAGTCCGGGCAGTTCGCGTCGGAATGGATACTTGAGAATCAGGCTGGAAGACCTTCCTATAACGCGCTTCTCAGGCAGGGCGAAGAGCATCCGATTGAAAGCGTCGGGGCTGAGCTTAGAGGGATGATGGGCTCGCTTTTCCAGAAAAAACTGGTTGATAAAGATAAGAACTGATGGATTTTCGGTTTCTGAGGGTCGCAAGCGAAGGGCTCGGCATAATTTATGTTTCCGCTGCGCTTTGTCTTATCCTCGCGCTCCTGGGTTTTTTCTTTCTCTTTATAGTTTTTCTTCTGCTCACCGCTTTTTTTGTCTTTTTTTTCAGGGACCCGGAGAGAGAGCTTCCTCCACTTGACCCCGGTTCTGTGATTTGTCCCGCAGACGGGAAAATAATAGATATCTCAGAGATCTTCGAAGACGACTACCTTAAGCGAAACACGAGAAGAATAAGTATTTTCCTCTCGATTTTCGACTGCCATATAAACAGGTCTCCTGTTTCGGGCAGGGTCGTTGGAACTACCTATTACACCGGCAAATTCAAAATGGCCTTTAAAGGAAATTCATCCGATACCAACGAGCGGCTTGCAACCCTTATTGAGTGCGAAGGTGGCGTGCGGGTGGTTATAGTTCAGGTAGCCGGTTTTCTCGCGAGAAGGATAGTATCGTGTGCAAAATTCGGCGACGTGTTGGAAATCGGGGAAAAATTCGGGATGATAAAGTTTGGTTCTAGGGTGGATATATACCTGCCTGAGGACGTGAAGGTAGGGGTCGAGGTGGGGCAGAAGGTAGTGGCCGGCAGGACAGTTATAGCATGGTTAATTTGAAAAAAAAGAGAAGGAAAAGGTCTTCCCGCGGAGGAAGACTTATCCCTATACTGCCGAACCTGCTCACGACTCTGGGCCTTACTCTTGGGCTCGCGTCCATCGTGACTTCGATTTCCATTCAAGGAGCCTACTCAGGCGATATCTCCGAGCAGTGGACTTTCAATCGGTTCTGGTGGGCCGCGGCTTTTATCGGCATGGCGGTACTTGTCGACATGCTTGACGGCAGAATAGCAAGGGCTCTTAACTCAGAAAGCCGTTTCGGCGCGTCCTATGATTCTCTCTGTGACCTTGTATCGTTTGGAGTGGCCCCTGCCGTGCTTCTTTACGTATGGGGACTCTCAGATTACGGAAAACCGGCACTTATGGCGATGCTTTTTTACGTGGTCTGCGCTGCGCTTAGGCTGGCGCGTTTTAACATACAGTTTGCAGACAAGGAAAAGCGCGTGTTCACAGGTCTTCCGAGCCCAATGGCCGCGGGACTTGTTATGTCACCGATACTTCTTTTCTCCGAGTTTCAGATCATCACTTCGCCCATTATGGAATCTTTTTATCTTTTCTTCGCTCCAATCGTGGGACTTATTATGGTGAGCGAGGTTCCTTACCGGAAATTCCCGCGGCTCGCCGGATTCGGGCCTTTCAGCACTCTTGTAGCGGGTTCCATAATTATTACGGCGCTTGTTACCAATCCCGGAGTGGTCACGGTCGTTATAACTTACTGTTATTTCCTCCTCGAGCTCGGACGTTGCGCCTGGAAGCTCGTTGCGAAGGCAAAATCGCGGGACAAAGAATCGGAACCCCTCGCTAGTGACGAATCCTAGGGGTTTTTCTTCAGGCGGGGGGAGTTGATGAACTGGTTTTTCAAATCACTTTTTTTCTTCATTCTGATTACGGGAGTAAACCTTATGAGTTTGAATGCGCAGACCTTGGCGGGTGTTGGCGGAGTAACGAAATACAGTCTTTCTAACGGTATGACCGTGCTTCTTGAGAAAAACGACTCTTCCCCGGTCGTCGCCGTGAACGTGTGGGTTAAGACCGGAAGCGCGTGCGAGGCGGAGGGAGAGTACGGCCTTGCGCACGTGCAAGAACACATGCTTTTCAAGGGAACGGAAAAAAGACGGGTCGGAGAGATAGCCGGGATGGTGGAGGCGGGCGGCGGGGACATAAACGCTTTTACCTCCTTTGACGAGACGGTTTACTACATCGTAAGCGCTAAGCGCTTTCTGCCAATGGCGCTTGACCTGCTCTCTGACGTCATGGAGAACTCGGCTTTTGATCCCGCGGAACTTGAGAAGGAACTTGAGGTTGTCCAGGAAGAGATAAGAAGGGGAGAGGACTCTCCCTCGAGGGTCCTTAGCCAGAAGCTTTTTTCCACCGCCTACAGCGCTCATGCCTACGGAAGGCCGATAATAGGAACCAAGCAGAGCGTGGGGAGCTTCACCAGAGACGGAATTCTGGATTTCTACAGAAAGTGGTATTCACCGGACAACATGATTTTGGTTGTGGTCGGGGATTTTGATCCCGGGGGAATAAAAGACGCGGTTGCTGCGACTTTCGGAAAAATAAAGAAAAGAAAAACCCCGGCGTGCGAACTTCCCCCCGAACCCGAGCAGAACCGAACGAGAACCTTCGTTCTTGGCCGCGATGTGAGCACGGGCTACTTCAGTTTTGCTTTTCACACGCCTTCGGCAAGCCACGCGGACACACCGGTTCTTGATGTGATAAGCGGCATACTCGGCACCGGGGACAGCTCAAGGCTCTACAGAAAGCTAAAAGAGCAGAACGCCACTGTAAATGATATAGATGCCTACGCGTACAGCCTCAAGGAAAACGGTCTTTTCATCGTGGGCGGAGTATTTGATCCTGAAAAGGTCAAAAAAGCCTCAAGGGAGATAATAGCCGAGATAGAACTTATAAAAAATGAACCTGTCGGGGCCGAGGAACTCGCCCGCGCCAAAACGAACATAGAAAGGGACTTTATCCGCACCAAGGAAACAATGCAGGGACAGGCGAGAAAACTCGGGTACTTCGAGCTTGAAACGGGAGATTACGGCTACGAACGGCTTTACCTTGAGAGGGTTAGGGGCGTGACCCCCGAGGATATAGTGCGCGTGGCGAGGAAGTATCTGGCAGGGGAAAATCTCACCGCGGGAGTGCTGCTTCCGAAAGACAAAACCAAGGCGGTCGAACAGGACTTCAAAAAAGCTCTGGTTTTTCCTGATGGAACCGATAAGAAAGAAAAGGAAAAAGTTTCCACACCGCAGGCGGAATTTAAAAAATACGAACTCTCAAACGGGGTCCGGGTTCTTTTGAAACGGAATCCCGCCGTTCCGCTTTTCTCCGCTCACGCGACGTTTCTGGGCGGTCTGAGATATGAGGATGAAAGCACAAACGGAATTTCAAGCTTCATGGCCGAAATGTTTACCCGCGGCACATCAAGCCGCTCCGCCGAAGATATAGCCGTGCAGATAGAGGGGCTTGGGGGGACGGTTGACGGGTTCTCGGGGAAAAACAGCGTCGGGGTGACCCTCTCCGCTTTAAGCGAGAACTTTGAAGGGGCTCTGGATATTTTTTCCGACGTAATACTTAACCCCTCTTTTTCCGATGAGGAGATGGAACGTGGGAGAAGGGAAATCCTGGCCGCTCTTGAAAAACAGCAAGACAATTTGACGGGAAAGACCGTTAGAAACTTTCTCAAGACCCTTTTTCTAAAGCACCCCTACAGGTTCAATGTGCTGGGGACCGAGGAAAACGTAAGCGGGTTTAACTCGGCTGATATCCTCAGGTTCTACGAAAAAGTCATAAGACCCGAGAACACGGTTATCTCCGTTGCAGGCGACATTGATACGGAAAAAACACTTGGCGTTCTTGAGAAACTGTTTGGTTCCATGAAAAAAGGCGGTTTTGAGAAGATCCGGCCGCCGCGGGAATCTGCGCTTTCGGCCGCGAGGGAAACCGTTGAGTTTGAAAAGGACAAGGCGCAGACTCACATTATCGCGGGTTTTCACGCCCCGGGTTTTAAAAGCCGGGACTGCTATGCGTTTGAGGTGTTAAATTCCGTTCTTTCGGGCCAGGGAGGAAGACTCTTTATTGAACTTCGTGATAAAAAGAGCCTTGCCTACGCGGTCACTTCGTTTTATGTTCCGGGAATGGAGGGTGGCTATTTCGGCGTCTATATAGGAACCGCTCCGCAAAAGGAAAAAGAGGCACTCGGGGCGATAAAGGAGCAATTGGAACTCGTTCTAAAGGGTGTAGAGGATCAGGAGCTTGAGAGAGCGAAAAACTACATAGTCGGCAGTTTTGAGATAGGGCTTCAGAGAAATTCGGCCCAGGCATCAACGGTCGCATTTGACGAGCTTTACGGGATAGGCACTTACGAATACAGAAAATTCCCGGAAAAAATTCTGGCCGTGACGGCGGATGACGTAACGAGGGTAGCCAGGAAGTACATAAATCCCGAGGCGGCCGCGGTCGCTATCCTGAAACCCGAGGAGAATTAAGCCTTGGTAGACCAGTTTTGCACTGCTTCAGGGAGCGGGGGTTTTTCTGTCCGGGCTCTCCTGCGTGTATGTGTAGAAACGCGTCGTTGGGTATGCAAGCTCAATGTCGGGATGCTTTTCAAATTCGCCTAGTATCACTTCCCACAGACCCTGCTCCGAGTCCCTTCTCTCTCTCGGGTTTATCATGTATCTGATCGAGAACAGAACTCCACTGTCTCTTGCCGACATGTAAACCGCCGGGGTGAGTTTCGAGAAATGTATCATGTATCTTTCAGCAGCTTGACGCAGTTGTATTTCAGCCTGCCTTGAAGAGGATTCGATTTTTTCTTTCGCTATCTTTTCAAGGATCTCGCGGGTTTTTTTCCAGTTGCTCTCAAACGTCACGAGAACATGTATCTCATTCCATATGTAGTTAAATCCGCCGTGGTAATTCGCGGTTCTTTCCTTCATCACCTGACTGTTGGGAATATGTATAATCCTGCCCGTGCTCTGTTCCGCTTCAACCCAGTTTCCGATCTCAACTAGGCTGAACTGAAACAGCCTCAAGTCTATTACGTCTCCCTTGGTGTCTCCTATCTGTATACGGTCCCCTATTACGAAAGGTTTTCTCCAGAGTATGAAGAACCATCCGGCGATGTTGGCTATGCTTTCGTGAAGCGCT
>JAKZRS010000012.1:0-5293 GCA_047518015.1 Thermodesulfobacteriota bacterium
GTTTTTACAGTGTGTTTGAGAAATTATAAAATTCCCCAAACTAGATCCTTAACCAGGGTGTTGCACTTCAGAGTTGAATGGGCGTTCTGTGTTATAATCGAAAATCTGTGTTGTTTTGGACTTTAAGGAGGACTAAGATGAAAAAAGGAATCATTACGGGACTTGCCGTGCTGTTCGTCACGGCTTTGTTAAACCCCTGGGCGTACGCTTTCGAACTTGAAAAACTCGTGGTGGTCGGCAGCCGTTTTCAGGAGCGTAGCGTCTCGGATTCTCCGGTTCCCGTGGACGTCATAACTGAAGAAGAGATCGCCGCTACGGGACAGACAGAGGTAGGTAGGGTTATTCAGGAACTCGTACCGTCTTTTAACTTCTCGAGCTCGACCATAAGCGACGGAACGGACGCTCTTCGTCCCGCCACGCTTCGGGGTCTTGGGCCTGATCAGGTCCTGGTGCTGGTTAACGGGAAGCGCCGCCACAAAAGCGCCTTGGTACACGTAAACACCTCTGTAGGTCGGGGTACAGCGGGTGTTGACATGAATACGATTCCGGTAAGCGCGATAAAGAGAATCGAGGTCCTGAGAGACGGCGCTTCAGCGCAGTACGGCTCAGACGCTATCTCCGGCGTTATAAACATAGTGCTTAAGGACGGCTACGACGGTAAGATCACGGCATCTGCTGGGCAACTTTACGAAGGGGACGGAGAAACTTTGGTGGCAAGCATAAACAAGGGTTTTTCGCTCGGCGGAGAAAGCGTCGTTAACGTAACCCTTGAGGTAAGGGACAGGAAAAGTTCTAATCGAGCGGGGCTTATGGGAGATATTCAGTATCGAAATAGCATCTGTCCGGACAATCTTGACAATAGCCCGATTGGATGTCTTTCAAGTGCATGGAAATATGATGATCTGAATGGTAATGGAAAATATGATAAAGATGAAGAGGAGTACACACGTCGAGCAAAAAGTCCGCTTACTCTTACGGAGGATTCGGTGAACGATCCCGAGCGCGATATTGACAGAGATGTCTTCAGGGTAGGCGACGCGGAGTCGACGCAAGTAAGTTTCGTTGCAAATATGAGAGGCCCGGTAGATTTTATGGATGGCGAGGTTTACAGTTTCTTTGATCTGTCTGTGAGAGAAAACGAGGGCGGAGGTTTTTACAGGCAGAACAGTAATGGTGGCAATCCTGCCGGGTCTGATTATCCGGACGGTTTCCTTCCCCTTATAAATACCCGTGTGAACGATTACGCGTTCGGTATGGGTTTTGAGGGAGACCTTACAGACAGCGTTAAGATGGATTTAAGCTATGTCGTGGGTGGAAACACTTTTGCCTTTGAAATAAACGATTCCCAGAATGCTTCATGGGTTGCGTGCCGGGAGAAAGAGGATAAAAGCGGGTGTATACAAGGAGTGGATTACACAGGTAATGCCCAGACATCTGCCGACGCTGGAGAACTTAAGCTTTTTCAGCACACTGTTAACCTTGATTTTACTTCCCCATTCACATTCGGAAATCTCGCCTGGGGAGGCGAGTACAGAAAGGAAAAATATGAAATAGCAGCCGGTGAAAAATATTCATATGAAGATTATGATATGCCCGGAGGTTCTCCCGGTGGAATACAGGTGTTTCCCGGTTTTAAACCCAGCAACGAGGTTTCGGAAACAAGGGATGCTTTTTCCGCTTACGCCGACGCGGAGTTTGACGTGGGAGAGATGCTGCTTTTAAGCCCCGCCGTGCGTTACGAGAACTACAGCGACTTCGGAAATACCTTTAACGGAAAGCTCTCCGCGCGCGCTCAGCTTGCCGATTCGCTTGCCCTCAGGGGTTCCGCAAGCACTGGTTTTAGGGCTCCTTCCATGCAGCAGATATATTTTAATAACACCTCGACGCAGTTAAACGACGGTGTACTTAGGACGGTGGGAACTTACCGTAATGACAGCGATCTGGCGAAAGTGATAGGGATTCCTGAGCTTAAAGAGGAGACGTCGAGGAATTTCAGCGCCGGCTTTGTTTTTAACCCGATTCCCGCTCTTACGCTCACGACGGATTTTTATTATATAACGATTGATGACCGTGTTATTCTGAGCGGAAGGATTGAAGACGAAGAAGGTATTCCAGAGGCCGTAAGGATGGCATTAAGGGCAAATGACGCTCAGGGACAGTTCTTCATGAATGCCGCGGATACCACTACCAAGGGAGTTGATATAGTGGCGAGCCTGGATCACTCCTTCGCCGACACCTCCACTTTAAGGCTTGTTTTAGCCGGAACCATAAACGAAACCGAGATCACGGACGTAAATCTTCCCTCGGGTCTGCCGACGTCGCTTTTTACCGATCAGGACCGTTCGATAGTTGAAGAATGGCAGCCTAAAGATCGTTTCTCCCTCTCGGGTACTTATTCAAGAGGTCCGGCGTCTCTTCTGCTCGCGGTTCACCGCTACGGAGAGTATACGGTTCTTGACGATGAAGAAAGACAGACTTACGGTGCGAAGTACCTGACCGACGCGAGTCTCAGCGTGGATGTTGGCAAGGCCGGCACGTTTAAAATCGGGGCTAACAACCTTTTTGACGTAAAGCCCGATAAAAACGAGATCGGCCAGGCAAGGGGCGGCACCATATACGATCATGACGGTTTTCTTATAGTTGATTCTCCTGGAGTTTTCACTTACTCCAGACGGTCGGTGCCTTTCGGGTTTAACGGCGGCTATTACTACCTAGCTTACGAGTACAGCTTCTAAGCCCGTTTCAATGCGACGATGTTTTCCTGCCGGGATGCATTTCCTCCCGGCAGGAATTTTTTCCAGTTCTTCTCATATCGCGGATGATCTTATTACCATCAGCTTTTCATGGGTCATCTCGCGCATCGTGTACGGAATTCCTCCCGTTCCGATTCCCGAGTGCCCGGCTCCCCGAAAAGGCATCCAGTCGACCCGAAACGCAGTGTGATCGTTTACGAGCACCGACGCCGCTTTTAGCTTTCTTACGGCCCCCAGGGCGGTATCGATGTTCTTGGTGAACACCGACGCCTGAAACGAGTAGGGGAGGCTGTTTGCGAGTTCTATGGCTTCGTCCATTGTTTCGTAAGAATAAACCGCTATAACGGGCCCGAAGATCTCCTTGCGCGAGAGTCTACAGCCCTGCGATGGGTTAAGGATTACGGTAGGTTCGTAGCAGGTTTTTCCGATTCTTCTGCCTCCGCAGAGAAGCTTCCCGTCTTTCTTCAAAGCTTCTTTTACCCAGGTATGAACTCTCGAAACCTCTCTCGGACTTATAAGGGGTCCTATCTGCGTTTCTTCGCTCATCGGGTCTCCGACTTTTGCCTCAAGGGCCAGTTTTTTGAGTCCTTCGGCGACCCTTTTAACTACCGAACTCTGGGCGAAAACCCTCTGCACGGAAACGCAAACCTGTCCCGCATGGTAGAAGCCGCCTTTTGCCAGAAGAGGAAGCATGTCGTCGATGTCGGCGTCGCGTTCAACTATCACGGGAGCCGCGCCCCCGTGCTCAAGAGCGCATCTGGTTCCCGGAGCGAGTTTTGACCTCAGGTGCCATCCCACTTCCGCGGAGCCGATGAACGTAAGGTAGTCGACCCTTTTATCGGTGGCCAGCGCCTCCGCGAGCGTATCATCCACTATAACAGCGCGGGCCCATTGTTCCGGGAGACCGCTTTCGTAGAGAGCTTCGAGCAGGTTAAGGCAGGAAAGGGGTGTGTTAAGCGCGGGTTTGATGATTACCGGGCAGCCGACAGCTACCGCGGGTATCACCTGGTGAACGGCGAGGTTAAAAGGATGATTGAAGGCCGAGATGGCTACTACCACCCCTATCGGTTCCCTCACGGTAAAAGCCATTCTGTTAAGAGAGGCCGCATTGCTGCCCATAGGTATTTCCTCTCCCCCTAGGTTCGAAAGGGATTCTATTGCCACCTTTATTCCGTTTATGGCTCTTGTGATTTCCGCCCTCGTGTCGACGAGGGGCTTTCCGCCTTCCGCGGCGGCATCCGTTACGATACGGTCGTAGTTTTTTTCAACAAACAGCCTCGTTCTCTCAAGGATCTCTATTCTTTGCGGGAGAGGAATTCTTTTTGACGGGTCATCTGCAAGAGCTCTCGCTTCGGAAAGCGCTTTTTGCATCTCCCTTTTGCCGGTTACGGGAATTTTCCTTATGAGTTTTTCGTCGTAGGCTCCTAGGACCTCTAGTGTTTTCGGCATGCTTGTTACCCCCACAGCCCTTCGCGCGGGCTTTTTGTTTTTTAGATACCTGATTTTACAATACTTTACATACAAGCAGCGGGTGTTTATATTGAAAAGTGGAGGTCATTTCCATGATTATGCGCATGATAATCTTAATTGTTTTCGCAGTTGCGGCGCTTGTTCTTTTGCCGTTTTCACCCGCGGTCGGTGAACAGACAAAAGAAGAACCACCCGAGGGGGTAATGGGACTTACCAAGGAGCAGTGGGGAAAGAAGCTTTCGCCTCTTGAGTACAAAGTGCTCTGGAGAAAAGGGACTGAACCCCCTTTTTCGGGAGATTTGCTTTACAACAAGGAAAAAGGAATCTACGTGACCGCCGGCTGCGGGCAGCCTGTTTTTTCCTCCGAGCATAAATACGATTCAAAAACCGGATGGCCGAGTTTCTGGAAGCCCCTAAACGAGGACGCTGTGAGGATAGTTCCCGATAATTTCTTCGGACTCAGACGCTTTGAAGTGGTATCAAGCGAATGCGGGGAACACCTGGGACATGTTTTCAGGGACGGGCCACCCCCGACCGGACTTCGGTACTGCATAAACTCGGTTGCTTTGGGTTTTGTTCCCTCGCCCTAATTCTTAGGGTAGTTGTCGCTTTTTTTTATTTTTCAGTTCTTCAAGAATTTAAATTTGTGAAGAACTGAAGCAGGAGGACAACTGCAATGAAAAAATACAGTTATGAATTCAAGACCCAAGCCGTGGAAAAAGCTCTTGGGCGAGACTACGATGTTTCTCTCAACAGTGTTGCCATTCACCTTGGCGTAGATCATTCTACTCTGCGAAGGTGGGTAAAACAGTTTGAAAATCAATCTTACGGAGAGGGGACCATGAATGAAGAAAAATCACCCCGGTTGCGGACCGCCGAACAGAAGCTTGAGATTGTTATGGCGTGCGAATCCATGGACAAAGAACAGATAAGCGCCCATTGCAGAGAGCATGGAATTTACCCCCATCATGTCAAGCAGTGGAAAGCCGAGATCTTGAAAGCAATGTCGGTCCCAGGGAAATCCGCGAATCCGGCTCAGGTAAAGCAGCTCAGAGAAGAGAACAAGTCCC
>JAKZRS010000013.1:0-23325 GCA_047518015.1 Thermodesulfobacteriota bacterium
TAGATACTACCGAACACTCTGACTTCGTGGAACCAACCGCCGAAGCTTTTATCATACGTGTACTCACTACAGAACAGAGGTCTGACGAGTTCGTCACCGCAACGATCAAAAAGAAAAAGATACAAAACAACCCACTTCATATGCTAGGTATGTCAACTTTTTTGAGCACATTTGCGGGTGACGAAGAATATCGAGAGGTATATAATCTCCAGTTAAATTGTGACATGAAGAGAGTGCAGATAAAGATGATGCTTACTCCCAAGTACCGTAGTCTGAGTCAATTAGTTCTTGTAGTCACTTGCGCGCCAAGTTTAGAAAACTGTTACGTTTTTGAAATTGTTTCACAACATAAGCTAAAAGACTTTGGGAAATTTCAGACTAAGGGCAAAGAAGTCATCCGTCGCTGGTATAAATTTAAATGGACAGAAGATTCCGATGGGGTTGTCGCCAAGATCAAGTCGAAGATTGATGAAATAGTTTGTGAACACCTGGAACAGACAGAGAGAAGACTGAACACAAAGTAGATTTATATATAAACCAGCATAGCTTTTCATATTCAGACGATTTCCAGATCAAACTTATTTCACCTGTGCGCAATCAGGGCACGTTATCTCTGAAACTGTTGAGAAAAACCTTAAAAAAGGGGAAAATAGACTTAAACGGGACGCTAAGTTCCGCAATATCGTTTTTGTGTGGGAGCAAAATTCTAGATGCGAAGCGTAATTTATCCCGCACGCAGTAGCCTAAGTGCCTATGGACGGAATCAGGGAACTTGAACTTGAGAACATAGAAGCAGTAAAAGTCCTCTACGGGGAACTTAACTCAAATCTCAAGGAAATAGAAAACGAATTCGACATAAGCATCCACACCCGGGGCAACAAAATCACTCTCAAGGGGAACGAGGAAAGGACCGCGGAAGCAGGCATGCTCATGGGGCAGATGTATTCGCTTATAGAAAAGGGCTACGTTCTTCAGCCTTCCGACATAAAAATAGCGAAGAGGCTTCTCAGCCAGAAAGACGCCTCCCTTGAAGAAATATTCCTCGACACAGTCTGCATATCCGTTCGGAAAAAAATAATAAGCCCAAAATCTATAAATCAGAAACTCTATATCGACGCCATAAGAAGAAACGACATGGTGTTCGGCATAGGACCCGCGGGAACGGGAAAAACCTATCTGGCGATGGCGATGGCCATTTCGGCGTTTACGAACAAGAAGGTAAACAGGATAGTGCTTGCGCGGCCCGCTGTGGAGGCGGGAGAAAAACTGGGATTTCTGCCGGGGGATCTTCAGGAAAAGGTGAATCCGTACCTAAGACCCCTTTTCGACGCTCTTTACGACATGATGGAATTCGAGAAAGCCAACAGGCTGCTTGAGAAAAACATGATCGAGATCGTTCCGATAGCCTACATGAGAGGAAGAACGCTCAACGACGCGTTCATAATTCTCGATGAAGCACAGAACACGACGACGATACAGATGAAAATGTTTCTGACCAGGCTTGGGTTCGGCTCAAAAACGGTCATAACCGGAGACATCACCCAGATAGATCTAGCCAGGGAACAGAACTCCGGACTGATCGAAGCCAGGAACATCCTCTCCGGAATAAAGGGAATAGAGTTCGTTAACTTCTCGAAGACCGACGTTGTAAGGCATCCGCTCGTCATGGAAATAATAGACGCTTACGAAAGAATTAAGCATAATGTCAGTAGCCGTACTCACGTAACCGGAGAAAACAAATGAAAACACTTGCCGTCTTTTTTCTCGTAGCCATGCTGCTCGCTCCCTCGTGCGCAAAATGGGAGGATCCGACAACTTCCATGGTGTCGACCGACAAGTCCGTAACGGTTCTTCTGCTTAATCCAGCGGTATACACGATGCAGGAAGTGCGCGTCAGGGGAAAGGTATGGGAAATTTCCATAACGGAGGAGCAGTCGAAATCAACGACTTTCAAGCTAGCTGACAATGACGGAAACTACATAACAGTCGTCTGGGAAAAAGAACTTTCTTTTGCGGAGGGTGACATAGTGGAAGCGGCAGGTCTTTTTGACAGCAATTTCATCTCTTCTGAGAACAGGTTTGACCCCACGCTTACGGCGCAGAAGATTAAGGTTCTGAAAGGGGACTGACTACCCGGAAAGTACGCAGTCGCTTAACTCGAAATACATGTCGCGCTGCGGTCCCACCGAAACTATCCAGACCGGAACTCCGGTCAGTTCCTCAATCCTTTCTATGAAACGCAGTGCGTTTGCGGGCAGTTGTTCGACGCTTTTTATCTCGGCCAGATCCTCATCCCATCCATCCATCTCTTCGTATGAAGGCTCACAGTCCTCAAGAACGGAAAGGCTCGCAGGAAACTCTTTAGTGATCGACCCGTTATATCCATAGCCCGTGCATATCTTTACTTTTTCAAAACCCGAAAGCACGTCAAGCTTCGTAAGAGCTATTGCGGTTACCCCGTTTGTCTTAAGCGCGTAGTTAAGCGCGACGGCGTCAAGCCACCCGCACCTTCTGCTTCTCCCCGTGGTAGCCCCGTACTCCTCCCCTTCCCTTCTAAGAGCCTCCTGTATCTCACCCGACTCCTCCGTGGGAAATGGACCTTCTCCAACCCTGGTGGTATAGGCCTTTGCGACTCCCACTATGGAGCCTACAAGTCTAGGAACCGCCCCAGTTCCAGAGAATACGCCCCCGATACCCGCGTTTGACGAAGTGACGTAGGGATAAGTGCCGAAATCAATATCGAGAAGCGATCCCTGAGCCCCTTCAAAAAGAATCCTCTTGCCCTCTTCGCCGCTTTTGTGGATAATCGCGGAGACATCCGAAATAAAGGGTCCCAGAACCTCGCCGTACCCGACATACTCTTCATATACGCTCTCAGGATCCAGGGGTTCTGCTCCAAGAACCTTTTCGATATAGGCGTTTCTCTCGGCCATAACCGACCGGAGTCTTTGGAGAAATGCCTGCGGCTCCGTTAGATCAAGCATCCTTATGCCCCGTCTTGCGTACTTGTCTTCGTAAACGGGACCTATCCCCCTGCCGGTCGTGCCTATTTTCCTTCCGCTTGCGCACCGCTTCTCCCTCAGCAGATCTATTTCCCTGTGATAGGGCATTATCACGTGAGCCCTCTCACTCACCAGAAAATTTGATGGGTTTACCGGATATCCCGCGCTTCTGAGCGCGTCTATCTCAGCGACCAGCACCTTGGGATCCACGACCACCCCGTTTCCGATGAGCGACAGGCTGTTTTCCCTGAGTATGCCCGATGGCACGTGGTGGAGTATAATCTTCTTTCCGTCCGCTACGATAGTGTGGCCCGCGTTGTTTCCACCCTGGTATCTTACTACCAAGTCGGTTCTTTCGGCTATCAGGTCAACTATCCTTCCCTTGCCCTCATCCCCCCATTGCGTACCTAGGACCACTATGCTCGCCAAGCTTAGAGCCCTCCTCCGGTAAGAAGTTCCTCGAGATTGGAGAATTCCCTGATCGACCCGGTCCGGGATTCAATCAGCTTGATCTCGGAAGGAGATTCAAGCTTTATTATCCCGTATGTCGCGAACGAATCGTCCCCGTCGAAAAAATCCTGGGAATCGACCATGTCCGCGTAACTTCCGTTTAAGTCAAGGATAACCTTGAAGCTGCTTGAGCGCAGCCAATCGGCAAGCCTTATGGCGTCTTTTCTTAGCTCCGAGCTTTTGGGCACTATTATGAAATGGACCTGGTTCTCACCGTCGCCACTTTTGGTGCTCTGCATAAGCGCCTCGACGTCTATAGCGAAACCAGCGGCGGGGACGCTTCGCCCGTAGCGGCTGACGAGCCCGTCGTATCTGCCGCCCGTCACTAAAGAGGCGGGAGCCGTGGAGGATATTATCTCGAAAGTAACTCCCGTGTAGTACTCAAATCCCTTGACCTCTACCAGATCGATCGATATGTCACACTCAACCTTGTATTCCTCAAGCACGGTGATGACGGAGATGATTTCCTCGACACAGGGCCTGAATCTTTCGTTCCGCGCAGCCCTGCGAAGAATATCGGCTTCTCCGTAATAATCGGACAGGCAGAAAAGAACATCCTTTACGTCTGTTGGAATCGCGGAAGGTTCTACTATCCTTCTTATCTCCTCCTGATCTTTTTTTACAAGGGCATGCAGAAGCTGGTCCCTTCTTTCCCCGGCATCTTCAAGAATCGCGTCCAGAATGCCCGTATGCCCGAGATTAAGGGTTATTTTTTTAAGGCCAAGGTGATTTAGGGATTTTAAGGCGAGAGCGATTATCTCGGAATCCCCCTCCGTCGAACTGAGTCCCAGAAGCTCGCAGCCGAGCTGAAAAACCTCCCTTTCTTTGCCGCTGCCTTTTTCCTCATACCTGACGACCCTTCCGGAATAGCAAAGCCTGAGTGGGTAGCGGTGGTCGCTTAGCTGGGTGGCGACCATGCGTCCGATCTGGGGAGTTATGTCGGGGCGCAGCACCACCACTTCGGCAGTGTGCGGATCGACGAACTTCATCAGCCTGTGCTTGAAGTCATCCCCGATACCTACGGACATGGTATCAAGATACTCAAAGAGAGGAGTTATAACCCTCCTGTAACCCCAGTAGGAAAATTCCTCAAGGAGCCCGTTTTCTATCCGCTTGAGGTTTTCTGCCTTCACGGGACCGAAATCCTTCACTCCCTGTGGCAGTGTTAAAAATTTATTCATCTGAAAAACTGACTTGTGTCACCGAGATAATATTCTCTATGGCGGAAATTTCCCTGATCACTTGTTCGCTTACCCTGGTATCGACGTTTGTAAACACTATCGCTTCCCCGCCCACGGACTTTCTTCCAAGATGCATCCGGCCGATATTGACATCATTTTTCCCCAGAACAGAACACATGGAACCTATGAAGCCCGGGCGGTCGTAGTTGTGGCTTACCAGCAGAAATCCCTCGGGAACGATGTCGATCTCAACCCCGTTCACCTTGACTATCCTTCCGTGGTTACCGCTGAAGACGCTCCCCGAAATCTCTCTGGTCTCATCACGGGTCGTCACCGCTACCGTGATGAGGTTGGTGTACTGGCTCATGGACGCGGACTTTGACTCCACCACCTTTATCTTTCTCTCTTCGGCTATCGACGGGGCGTTCACGTAAGTTACAGAGATGTCCATTATGTGCGCGAGGAAACCCTTCAGCACGGAAACCGTAAGGTACCCCGTATCCACCTCGGTCGCCTCGCCTTCGTAAGTCACCTCTATCGTGCGGACCGCGCCCTTGCAGATCTGCCCGTGAAGACTGCCTATCTTCTCGCAGATGGACAGATACGGCGCCATGACGGCAAGCTGCTCCATCGTGAGCGACGGCATGTTAACCGCGTTTCTCACAACCCCTTTCTGCGCGAAATCTATGAGCTGCTGCGCCATGGTGGTTCCGACCTTTATCTGCGCCTCCTCCGTGGAAGCGCCGAGATGCGGTGTAAGCACTATGTTCTCCTCAATGGACAGAAGTGGGTTGTCGGGGTCGACCGGTTCAGAGGTGTACACGTCAAACGCCGCTCCCCCGACTTTGCCTTCGCGAAGCGCCTCGGCCATGTCCGCCTCGTTAACTATTCCCCCCCGGGCGCAGTTAATCACTATCACCCCTTCTTTCATCTTCGTAAAAGACTCCGAGCTTATAAGGTCCCTTGTCTCGTCCGTAAGAGGGGTGTGTACGGTTATCACGTCTGAGCGGTGGAAAAGCTTATCGAGAGAGACAAGCTCGATGCTGAGTTTTTTCGCGGCTTCCTGACTCAGGTACGGATCGTAGGCAATCGCCTTCATCCCAAGACCCATCGCCCGCTCGGCAACCAGCTTTCCTATGTTTCCAAGACCCACAAGGCCGATCGTCTTTCCGTAGACCTCGACTCCCCTGTACTTGTTTCTCTCCCACTTGCCCGATTTTATCGAGGAGTGGGCCTGGGGAATCCTTCTCGCGAGCGATAGCAGAAGGGTAATTGTGTGCTCGGCTGTGGTTATGGAATTTGACTCGGGGGTGTTCATCACGGCCACCCCGTTTCTGGTCGCGGCGTCAAGATCTATGTTGTCTATTCCTATGCCGGCGCGGCCTATTATCCGAAGCCTCCCTCCCGAAGCCTCTATGACTTCCTTTGTAACCTTCGTGGCACTTCTTACCACGAGGCCTTCGTAGTCCTTTATGATATCAACAAGCTCGTCTGGGGAGATGCCTTTTCTCTCGTCTACCTCGATTCCCTCGGCGGCCCTCAGAAGCTCAAGACCCTGCTTCGCAAGTCCGTCAGTTATAAGTATTTTCAAGAGATTCCTCCGGGAAGGCGGGATAAAAATCACTAAGATAATAGTTAAACGAAAGACAATGTCAATCAGTCGGGGGAGGTTTCGAAAACGGGCGGAGAAGACCTCCGGCGGACGCCGAAATTGTTAAAAATCGCGATTTGGGTTAACCTAACCTGCCGTAATGAAAGAAGAAAGCGGTATGAATTTTCTCGAGCACGCCGAAGAACTCAGAAAAAGAATCATATATTCAGTAATTCCGATACTTGTTTTCTTCGTCCCCTGCTATCTTTTCTCAAAGCAGCTCTTTGACCTGCTCATGAGACCCGTAATAAGGAGCCTGCCAGAGGGAAGCTCCCTCATATTCACCCGGCCAGCCGAGGGGTTTTTAACCTACCTCAAGGTATCGCTGTTTTTCTCCTTCTTCCTTTCGGTTCCGTTTATTCTCTATAACGCCTGGCATTTCGTTTCCCCCGCGCTCTACAAAAGGGAAAAAAGAGTGGTCATCCCGCTGGTTACGTTCGGAACCGCGTTTTTCGTTCTGGGAGCGCTTTTCTGCTACTTCATCGCCGCTCCCCAGGGACTGCGGTTCCTGCTCGGCGAATACACGACCGAGTACGTAAAGGCGTTTCCAAGCATAAAAGAAGCGCTTTCGTTCCTCACGACGCTTATGATCGGTTTCGGGGTGGTATTCGAGTTTCCGCTCATAATCTTCATCCTCTCAAGACTGGGTCTTGTGACGGGGGAGTTTCTGGCGAGGCAGAGAAAATACGCGCTTTTGATAAACGCCGTAGTGGCCGCTTTCATAACCCCGACCACAGACGCCGTATCGATGATGTTCATGCTCATTCCGCTTTTTATTTTCTATGAACTGGGAATAGTTATCGCAAGGATATTCGCTAAGAAAAAACCTGAAGAAAAAACGGCTGGAGAAGAGTTAGATTAAGAAAAGACCTGACCCTTGACTGGCAATCTCAGCCACGACAGGGAAAAGGAGGAAAAAATGACAATAGAAAAGCCGAAAAACCTCATGCACCCCGTTACCTACAAGCGTGAGAACGGAAAATTTGACGTCAACTGGTACCTTAAGGAAGACAGGGCGAACTGGGTGCTTCCCAAGGTGCTTCGAGAACAGGCGCAAAAACTGGGTAAAAAGCCCTTCCTTCAGTTCGGCTACAAAAAGCCTCTGAGTTTCTACCAGACAAACCGCCTGGCAAACCGCGTGGCAAACGCCCTCGGTTCTCTCGGGGTAGCGAAAGCGGAGAAGGTGGCCGTGTACATGCCGAACTCCGATGACTACGTCATAACCTGGTTCGGAATCCTGAAAGCGGGGGCGGTCATGGTCCCGATAAATACGGCCTACAAGATGGATTTTCTTGAATACATAATCGAAAGCTCAGACGCCGAGGTGCTTTTCATAGCGGAAGAATACCTTGACAGAATGCCTCCCATAGCAAAAAACCTCTCTAAGCTTCGCCAGGTCATAGTCTGGACAAGGAGCGGTAGCGAGAAGTTTAGAAAACACGGATACAGGTTCCGCAAAATGATCTCCTATTCCGAGTTTCTGGACTCGGGTTCGGGCAAGGAGCCGGGCACCGAGGTTACCTTCATGGACTACGCAAGGCTCATGTATACCTCGGGCACCACGGGGAGATCAAAGGGAGTCATGAGACCCTCGGCAGCCGATTACAGCAGTGCAAGGAACTACGCCGAGATAATGGATGTCGGTCCGGACGACATTTGCTTTACCTGCCTTCCGCTTTTTCATTCAAACGCCATGGTGATGACCGTCTACCCGGCGCTTATAAAGGGAGCCAAGGCGGTAGTCGAGGAGAAATACAGCTCGAGTCGGTTCTGGAAATGGATGGTCGACCACGGGGTAACCAAGTTAAACACCGTGGGAACCATGTCGTATTTTCTCTGGAACACTCCCCCCGTTCCCGAAGAGGGGCAGCATAAAATAAAGCTTGTTCTCGGTTCCCCCGCCCCACACGACATGATAGAGGAGTTCATGGACCGGTTCAACATAAAACTCATGGAGGGCTACGGGCTCACCGAAATAGGCCAGTGCACGTGGATGAGACCGGGAGAACCTTTCCGAGTGGGATCCTGCGGGAAGGAAGCTCCCAACTACGAGATAAAGATCTCCAATCCGGAAACGGACGAAGAGGTGCCCAGGGGAAGCATAGGAGAAATCATAGTGCGTCCCAGAATACCGAACGTGATGCTTCACTACTACCACAAGATGCCGGAGAAGACAGTCGAGGATTTCAGAAACTTCTGGTTCCACACCGGCGACGCGGGAAGAATGGACAAAGACGGCTACATATACTTTGTCGACAGGGTAAAGGACTACATAAGAAGAAGGGGTGAGAACATAAGCTCCTTTGAGGTGGAAAAGGTCGTCAACTCCCACCCCGATGTCGAGGAATCGGCCGCTATAGGGATAAAATCCGAAGCCGGAAAATACGCCGAAGACGAACTCATGATACTCGTAATCCCCAAAGAAGGGAAAAAGGTAGATCCCGCGGAACTCATGGACTACCTGCAGCCCAGGATGCCCTACTTCATGATTCCCAGTTTCATAAGGTTCGTCGATTCCTTCCCCAAAACGGGCACGCAGAGAACCCAGAAGAACAAGCTTCGCGAACAGGGAGTGACGAAAGACACCTGGGACATGGTAAAGGCCGGCTACAAGCTAAAGAGATAAAGAAACAGTATCTTGAAAAGAAAAAACCGGTTTTTTCCGCTTACAGCCGCTCTCATCACCGTTCTTTTTGCCTCCTCGGCTTTTGCGCACGGAGGAGGTCTTGACGCAAAGGGCTGCCACACCGAGAGAAGAACCGGGGAATATCACTGCCACAGAGCCCCCGAAGCGCAAAAACGGGGAAAGTCTTTCGCGGGTTCAACATATAACCGAAAACAATGGCATCCTAGGTGGAGAGACGCCGACGGGGACTGTCAGAACACAAGGCACGAAGTTCTGGAGGAAGAATCTCGGGTTCCCGTTACTCTTTCCCCAGATAAATGCAGGGTTATCGCCGGGAAGTGGCTCGATCCGTACTCGGGAAAAATCTTCACGGATCCCCAAAACCTGGACATAGATCATCTGGTTCCGCTAAAAGAAGCTCATATAAGTGGTGGAAGCACTTGGAGTACGGAGAAAAAACGAAGGTACGCGAACGATCTCTCTTCCCCAGCTACTCTAATTGCCGTATCAAGACGGGAAAACCGCCGTAAGGGAGCGAGAGACCCCGCGAGGTGGCTTCCCCCCAACCGCGCCTATCGCTACGAGTACGTCCGCTTGTGGAAAGAGGTCAAGGCGAGATGGGGGCTTGGAAGCGACGCGGCCGAGAACAAAAGCATTGAAGATATCGAGAGAAGATGCCGGTAAGCAAGACTGCGGAAACCCCGACAACGACAAAAAGCATCCCCTCACGTAATCTCAGACGTTATTCGCTCTCGCTTCAATATCGGCGCACCGTCCCATGATATTTTCAAACGGTTCCAGGTCATTGAAAAGCATGTCGGCCCTTAGCATGGCTTCGTAGTCGTCCGCGAGCAGAGCGTAAGCCTCTCCGGTCGGAACCAGCTGCAGCCCTCCTCTCACAGACGCCTCGAAATCGATCCGGTTCCCGTCGGCATCCTTCTCGGGGAAAAAGATAGACTTGTGGCGGGCGACCGAAAGTGCGAGGTCGCGGTCGGCAAACGCTTTTTCTCCGTACCCCGCGTCATCCAGCCGAACAAGATCGTGCCAGTGCCTCGAAAGGCGGTTTCCGCGACCGCGTTTGCGGTGACAGAATACGTGCATAGAAGTAGCTTTTTCCCAGAGAGTACGCTCGGCCACCATAACAGATAGATGGGCCGAGGGAAAAACGATTCCCGGTACAAGGTCGGCAGCGTCGCATTTAACTTGTCGTTTCACATAAGGTTCGCCAGTTGAGCGAGCGCCGAATTCCACCTTTACTTCCGGTTTGATGAAACCGGGGTATTCAAACAGCGGTTCGTAGGCAATGTAAACCTGATCATTCTCGGTGCGAAACCCGGCAGCATGAAAACCGGCATGGACAAGACCCTCTTCTATAACCGCGCGTGCCTCTTCTCGCGTCCACTCCTCAAGGCGCTTACGAATAGTCTTCGTCCAGCGCTTCTCTTGGCTGCGGTTGGGAGGAAGCGCTTCCTCCGAGTCGGCCACGATATCTGGCGCGAAGGCTCGTATATCGTAAGTGATATCAAGATCCTCGGAGAACCGGCGGATCACGTTATACGCCTTCGAAAGAGATGTCCCTCCCTTAAAGACCAGATCCTTTCCAAACGGCGCGTCAAAAAGGGTTTTAAGTATCTGGACAACCCAGATATCTTTTTCGAACACAAAAGGTCGATACCCGCTGTGTTCTGCAGCCATCCTCAGAGCATAGGATTTTTCATCAACCGATAGAGACTGGAAAAAAGTTTGACTACCCATGATTTACAAAAGCTCCGAGAGGTTCTGCAATCCATTGCGGAAGGACCGCGCGCGTAGCTACGAGTTCAGCGATATCCGCTTCCGAAAGTCGGGACATGACCTTGCCCAGTGCCTCTTCCGCTTCGTCGGGATGGAGAAAAGTCAGCGCCCGAATGAGAATGCCAGCGGGGCGGTTCTCCCCAGCCAGCTGCCAGCGCGGAGCATGGCGCAATTCCACCTCCAGCACGCGGAAGCGGAGTCGCCGATTAGGTCCAGACGTAAAATAAGTTTCGCGCATGGGAACTTGCGTGGTAAGACCGAGAAAATTCGCCGAACTGCCAGCTGAGTAAACAATTGTCTCTCCCCACAATTTGGAAAGCGCTTCAATTACTTTCCCGGTCTTGGGACCACATATGCCGAAACGGGTCTCGATGGTTTTTACATAAACACCCTGAAATATCCGCATGAGCCTGTCCTGACGGGTAAGGCGAGATAATGCCTGATAAACGGCCGGCCGGCTGCCGAGATGCAGAAAGTCGTTCGGGCATAGCGGTGAACCTTCAGGCAAGGCCTCGGCGTATTCCATTATTTGGTCAGATAAGCTGCGCATTATCGTCTAATCCTCTCAGTTTGTCAGAAATATAATAGAAAATCTGACAAATTTCAAGTAAAAACGACTTCTTTTCCAAAATAGCGCCTAATATATAGTGTCAAGATCCACTGGATGAAAAAATCAGGCGGTCCGGAAAGGAAATTTTATCGGTTCCGGTTTGGAAAAGCGTTTATAGATTCCACAATCCGTTTCGGCAAACTCTCGAGTTATCTATGGTGTAAATCGTGCCTTCTTCAAAGGATCCCGTCATTCATCTCGCTCATGGCGATGAATCCAGGAACATTCTCAACGCGCTCAATCCAAGCCTGGATTGCAGGATATTCGTCTAAAGCAAAGCCACCTTCCCCGGCCACATGAGTGTAGGCATAGAGCGCGATATCCGCAATTGAGAAGCTTTCGGCAACTAAAAAGATATGATACCTAAGATACCCTTCCATAAGTGCCAGTGCGGCCTCGCCCGGCGCTTTTCTGGCCTTCAGAAGAGCCAGCACGTCGTCTGTCAACTCGCGATGCTGCCGCAGAAAACGCGAGGTGGCGATATTCGGTTCGTGGCTGTATTGCTCCCAGAACAACCATTGCAGAATCTGGGCTCGCTTGAAGGTCTGGGACGGCAAATAATAGGTGCCCTCGGCGCAGTGGAACAGAATTGCGTTTGATTCTGAGAGCACGCGGCCATCCTCAAACACCAAGGTCGGAATCTTCCCATTCGGGTTGATCGCCAGAAATTCGGGGGTTCGGGTTTCACCCTTCAAGATATCCAGATTGATCACTCGAAAGTCCTTACCGGTGAGACTAAGGATCAACCGGACCTTATAGCCATTGCCGGAAATCGGGTCATCGTAAAGGGTCAACATACGTGTTCTCCCGAGGTCTCAACAAGAGATGCCACATGCTCCCTTGCTCTCGATAACGCCTTGCGGGCACTTACACCTTTCCGATGAACGTTTGACAGGTTGCCATATTGAGATGTCATAAGTTCAACAACCTTATCCACCATTCCTGATATCGGACGCATGGTAGCGTTATTGTCCAGATAGATTTCCTGTAAATCATTGTTCATTTTCATTTATCATACGAAATACTAGTACGATTTCCCTTGCATCAATTATATGATTCCCTTGATTGCGGGTTCCTTGAATACTTCTTTTCTATGCCAACGAATGTAATTGATACTCGGGAAATGGTTTCTGTTTCTCGGCAGCCTAATCTCACGTTTTTGATGTTCCTTTATGAAACTGTTCTCAGGGTCGGGATCATATATACTGTCTGAAAGAACGATCCTGTAATCTTCAGACAAGGCTAAGACTCCCGAGTCAAGTAGCTTGTGGTGTGTAGCGCAAAGGGTCAAGCCGTTGTTCTCCGTATCCGGTCCGCCGTATTGATGCCACTTTATATGTGCTGCTTCAAGTCCAACAGGCAGGGTTTTCATGCGCAGATTAAAACCGCAGACTGCGCAACTGTAGTCGTAAGCGTGAAGAACATTTTGGCGGAATCTGCTGTCCCGTTTAGTTTCTCTGGAGATATGCTTTTTAGCGAAAATTGTCTTGTAATCTAAGCCTAATGTCTCCAATATGTCTTGATGCAGCGATTCGGGGAAATGTTCATCAAGCAGCTTTTGCGCAGCTTGTCGGACGACATCTGGATTGTTTTTTATCTCCTGGACAACTTCCTTAGAAAACGAACCTTTAGCATTACATTTCCTGAGATCAGTAACGTAAGCACCCCCAGAACTGGTTTCTCTTATTACTCCGTCATACTTTACTTCCCAGATTCCATCTCCACGCAAACGCCAGAAAGGATCATTCACATGATGTCTGCGTCCAGGAAATGACTTGTAAAAATCATTTAACAACTGATCAATATCTTCTTCTATTACGAGAGAACTCAAATTTTGCATTCGGATCCCGGACTTGTTCCGCCAGTGCGTAGAGGAGAAGTAACGGCTTGTGAGGAGCTCTTTTATCCCCTCGTTTCCAAATATTGAGCTTGTCTATCGCGTCAAGTAATTTCATCCGCATCAACCAGTAAACATTTAAGAGTTGGGGTGAGTGCTACACAAATTTAAGGTTCTTATCCAACGGTTCCTCATTCTCCTTCTCCCGAGCGATTGTCTCATAATCACATCCAACAGCTTTTGCAAGCGCTCCCAGTCGTCGCCCCACGGTCTCGGGATGCGGTATCTGGTCAGGCATATGCAAAGTAAGCTTTTCTCCGATCCGCTCAAGTTTAGTACTCTCAAGAATCCGCGTCACTCCTCCCGAAACCGTGTAAGCAAGGCGCAGCGCAAGCCCCGTAACCCTGGCTTCCTGCGCATCACTTTCCTCGAGAAATTCAGAAACTTCCCAGCGGCGGATTAGATTTCCGATCGCCGCATGCCTTGAGGCCACGGAAAGAGCTACTCTTACTCTTTCGGGATGGGTGATTCCCACAAGCGGCATCCGCAGTATCCTCAAAAACACCTGCTCGGCCCGGTACTCCGGATGTTCAGAGATACCTATGTCGGAGAGATGGCAAGCGGCAAGCCTTAACCTCGGGTTCCCGGAGTGCTCATCCGGCATCGCTGAGGTTATCCAATTGCAAAAAGCCTTGCCATCCTCAAGGGATCTGCCCATCTTAAGAGCAATCTCCTCGCACATGACGATGAGAGGATCCAAAGAGCGCTGCTCCGGGGAAAGATCGTCATATAGGCACCCCTCCCTAAGTCCGTAGGTGCAGAACGTAAGATTCCTTACTCCAGTTTTTTTAAGAAGACTTTTCATAAGCACCGCAGCGTACGGAGCGGACTCCGCCCTGTTTCGCCCGAGAACCCATAAACCCCGAAGTGAGTCCGGAGATATTTCGGTTACACCGCGGGCCATCTCAAACGCCCGGGACCTAGAGAGGCTGTAGCCGTGGACTATGCGAAGCGGGTAGTCCTCAGTCTCTATATGTTTTTTCGCGAGAGCACGCCACGAGCCCCCGACGGCGTAGAAGGTTTTCTTTTTCGCATCCTCAAGCCAGGGAAGTTCTTCAAGGAGGGGAGCGATAAGCTTTTTGCAGGCTTTCTCGGGACTCATTCCGCTTTCAAGAAGCGGGATAGTGCCCAGAGGCAAAGTGGCGTGGTTTCCTATTTTTCCCTCATGAATCTCAACAAGTTCAAGGCTTCCGCCCCCTATGTCCCCCATTACGCCGTCCGCGTCCGGAATGGCGCAGAGGGTTCCAAGCGCCGAAAGCCTGGCCTCTTCCATGCCCGAGAGCACCCGAAGCGAAATCCCGCATCGCCGCTCGACGGCATTTTTGAAATCGGGACCGTTTGCGGCGTTCCTTACCGCGGCGGTGGCGACAGCCTTTATGCCGGAAACTCTCATCGAGCGCGCGATATCGACGAAGCGGCTTACGGTACGCAGGGCGAGATCCATGCTTTGCGGCGACATCATGCCTTCTCTGTCCATACCGCGCCCGAGGCCGCAAGAAACTTTATCATCAAGTATCGGAAGCGGAGCGCGTCTCGGTCCCTTGTAGACGACGAGACGTATGGAGTTTGACCCTACGTCGATTACCGCCACGGTTCCGGTTTTACCAAACGGCGCGGTGGAAGGAGAAATTCCTGCCATAAAGTTATTCCTGCACAAACTCAGCCGGCATTGCCGGCCGGGATTCGGCAAGCGCCTTGCCTCTTCCCGAAAGACTGGGATTGGTCATAAAGTATTTGTGAGCCGAAAAACTGTCCCCCTCGCTTTTAAGCTTGCGGAAAGTGCCGTCGGGGCGCATTTCCCAGCTGCTAGCAACATCATTGAGATTAGCTACCATCACCTGCTCGACGAGCTGTTTTTTCACCGTGGCGTTTTCAATCGGAATCAGGGATTCCACTCTGCGGTCAAGGTTGCGGGGCATCCAGTCGGCAGACGAGATGAAGACCTTGCAGGCGTCTGAGGGGAGGCCCTCTCCCGCGCCGAAGCAGATAACCCTGCTGTGCTCAAGAAAACGTCCCACCATGCTCTTTACCCTGATATTTTCGGAAAGCCCCGGTACTCCGGGCCGCAGGCAGCATATCCCCCTTACAAAAAGCTCAATCCTCACCCCCACAGAACTCGCCGCGTAAAGCGCGTTTATGACCTTACTGTCCACAAGGGCGTTCATTTTGGCCCATATAACCGCGGGACGGCCGGCCTTTGCGTGTTTCATCTCCTTCTTTATGAGTTTAAGCACCTTAGAGCGGAGCGTGATTGGGGCATAGAATATCTTCTCCATCTTTTTCGGAGTCGCGTAGCCGGTCATGTAGTTAAAAAGCTTGGCGGCGTCGCGGCCCAACGCCTCATCGGCAGTAAAGTAGCTCAGATCAGTGTATATCTTGGCGTTTACGGGATGATAGTTGCCGGTGCCGAAGTGGGTGTAGGTGCGGATATCGGAACCTTCCCTCCTCACCACCAAGGAGACCTTGGCGTGGGTTTTAAGTTCGATGAATCCGTATACCACCTGGACTCCCGCGTCTTCGAGGTCATGCGCCCAGCGAATGTTGGCCTCCTCGTCAAAACGCGCCTTGAGTTCCACAAGGGCCGTGACGGATTTTCCGGCCTCGGCGGCCTCTATCAATCTTTTCACTATCGGAGAGTCTTCCGAGGTGCGGTAGAGCGTCTGTTTGATCGCAACGACCGCCGGGTCTTCGGCAGCCTGCTTTAGGAACTCAACGACAACATCAAAACTTTCGTATGGGTGATGAACGACGAAATCCTTCTGCCTTATCGCCGCTATCACGTCGCCGCGGAATTCCCTCACCCTCTCGGGGTAGCGGATGTTCATGCGCTTGTAAAGAAGGTCGCTTCGTTCATCGAGTATTATCTGGCTCACGTTGGCAAGTCCGAGCATTCCCTTGATTCTGAAAAAATGCGCGTCATGCGCTTCAAGCCTGTCCATTATGAAGTCCGCGATCTCATCCGGCATGTTCGCGTTAACGTCAACCCTGATTACGGACCCTCCCCTGCGACGCTTAAGCGCCGTCTCAAACGTCTCAACGAGATCTTCCGCGTCCTCGTCTATTTCCAGAAGGCTGTCGCGAGTGATCTGAAAAATTCCATGGGACTCGACTTCAAAACCGGGAAAAAGGGATTTCGTTTTGTGGGCGACAACTTTCTCGATGGGGACAAACTGGATTTTTTCTCCCGGGATCCTTATGAAGCGCTCGACCTGTGAAGGCAGCAGTATGAGGCCCTTCATCCTCTTGCCGTCCTCGGCACGGTTAAGCTGCACGGCGCACACCAGACTTCCGTTCTGTATAAAGGGAAACGGATGCGCGGGGTCTATCGCAAGCGGGGTTAGAACGGGGAAAAGCTTCTTCGAGAACCACTCCGAGAGCCACTTCGCGCCCGTACGGTCAAGGCTTTGGGGAGTCACGATCTTGATCCCCGCCTCCTTGCAGAGGGAAAACAGGCTCTTTTCGCATTCGTGCTGGCGGTCAAGCAGGGAACGCACCTTGTCCCTTATGGCTTCGAGCTGCTGCGAGGGGGTAAGACCGTCTTTGGTTCGGTCAGTCACTCCTTCCATCACCTGTGCCGCAAGGCCCGCTACCCTGACCATGTAGAACTCATCAAGGTTGCTCGCGGAGATGGAGAGAAACCGTACCCTCTCAAGAAGGGGAATCCGCTTGCTGGCCGCCGTCTCAAGAACCCGCAGGTTAAAATCAAGCCAGGAAAGCTCCCTGTTAAGATACCGCGCCGAAGAGCGAAGCGAGATTCTTTTGCTTGAGATGTCGGTTATAGAAGAAGCCACTTAGAACCTCCCAAGATCATAATATGCCGCGTACAAGCGCCCACACACCCAATTTCTGAGTTTACATAATTACCCGTCATGTGAAAAGCCGGGCTCACTGTTCACTCCTCCCAGAACGGCTCAAGTTTCCCAAGGCGTCTCCATTGCGGCTGCGCCGTGCGAAGGCACTTTGCCACCCGTGACTGCGACCATTCCTGCGCAAGGCCGATTACAGAAGGATCAAGCCTCCCGGGCTTAACCGCCGCCAAGATGCGCCGCGCGACTATAGCGTCGTTTGTCTTTCCGAGGCGCTCCTGAAAACGCGCCATGAGTCTCATGAAAAGATCAACTTCGGGACCGCTCCACAGCGAACCGAAAAACTGCGTGGCGTAGCGGGCTTTTTTTCCGCGTTTTCTTGTTTCGTGAAGGCCCTCGTCCGGAAGACGCGAAAGAGGTCTCGTATCCTCAAGAAAATAGCGCCATGTTCTTTGAAGCACGTTTTTGGCAAACGGCTTCATGGGCTCGCCGAAAGTCCTTGAGCCGACTTCCTTCTCTACAGACGCTATCCAGCGCTCGAACTGAAGCAGCAGACGGGCGTAGCGGCGGCTCTCAAGATAAGCGGCCGCATCTCCAACGGCGCGACGACGTTCGGTGCGCGCGATACGCCTGAGGCGATTTATCGCTTCTTCCTGCTCGGGCGCACTTGCGGATATCCTTGGAAGCGTCTCGCTCAAAAACACCTGCCAGTCGCGGGCTGGGGCCAAGCGCTGCTGGAACCAGCGGAACTCTCCGTTAAATGCCTTTCTCTTGTCATAAGGAAGTATTTTCTTAAAAGCCCGAAGCGCGGCGCGTACCCGTCTCATCGCTACTCTTGTTTGGTGAACCCCTTCAGCCTTTCCCTCAAGGGTAGGAATCTCGTTTGCGAACATGTGCTCAAGGGCTCCCCCGATAATGAAATTAAACGTCTCACCCACGCTCATCTCTTCTGTGAGAGTAACCTTCGGGGCCTTAAGGGGTCTGGGTCGAAGCGCGGGCCTCGCAAGGGCGTAGCCCCGCTGTGCTTTGGTAAGATGGCCGAGGCGTATATCGTAAGCTTCGCAGAGTTCAAGCGCTATATCGAACATTCGCGCGGGGTCACCGGAGAGCAGTTCGAATTCCGCTTCGCAGATACGCTCCTCCACGCGTCCCTCGCGCGTCTCCGCGTGAATCACTCCCTGGTCTACGACGAGTTCGAACTCCGTTCCACGGGTCTTGATATGGATCGCTTCGCGCTCAAAGTCAGTGGTGAATACAGGGCGAAGGCGCTTTTCATAACGCCGGCGGGAAAGCTCTCGCGCGAGCGCGGGGTCATCCACGGCGCAAAGATTCGGACAGTCGCCGTTTGCGGGCACGGTCCACTCGCGGAAATTCTGAAGGCCCGCGGGACCTTGAAACGGCACCTTTACAGTCTGCTCCCTGCCCTTGCCGTTATCACGCACCCGAAGCACTATGTCAGATTTTCTAAGGGCGTGGCGGGGAGTATCGAAATAGGTGCTGACAAGATGGCGCTTACCGCGACGACCCTTGCGAAGGGGCCTGAGCCCCTTGTAACGCAGAATCCGACTCGCCACGGCGGGCGAAAGAGACAGCTTGAACTCCGTTTCCTCGTACATGAAGTAAAGGTTTAACCACCCGTTTTGTCTGCAACCGGACTATATAGTTTACTTGGCTAAGACCCGATTGTCATTTTCTGTCGCTACTGGATGAAACCGAAGGAAAATGTATAATCTAATGCTGTAAACCCGCGATGGCAGACTCCTTCGTTCACCTACATCTACATTCGCAGTACTCGCTTCTTGACGGCTCGATAAAGTTCGACGAACTGGTCGAGAGGGCAAAGAACCACTCCATGCCCGCCGTTGCCTGTACCGACCACGGAAATCTCTTCGGGGCATACGAGTTTTTCGAAAAAGCGAAGGCCAAGGGAGTAAAGCCCATAATAGGATGCGAACTCTACGTAACCCCCACTCTTAAGCTTGAGAAGCCGTCTGACGGGAAAAACTACCACCTCACAGTGCTCTGCATGAACGAGCGGGGTTACAGAAACCTCTCAAGGCTCGTAACGAGAGGATACTTCGAGGGTTTTTACCGTCGCCCGCGCGTTGACCACGAAATGCTGTCTGAGCACAACGAAGGACTGATAGTGCTCTCCGGGTGCATGAGCAGCGAACTTTCCCAGGCTATTTTTAAAAAGGACATAAAGGAGCAGGTAAGAATCGCATTGACCTATAAGGAGATATTCGGGGACCGCTACTATCTTGAAGTACAAGCCATAGGCCTTGAGGAACAGCGCAGGGTTAACAGGGGGCTTCGCAAAATCGGCGAGCGCCTCGGCATAAAGCTAGCGGCGACCAACGATTGCCATTTTCTCACCAGGGAGGATTACAGATCACACGACACCCTTTTATGCATCCAGACCGGAAGCATGGTGGCGGACCAGAAAAGAATGAGGTTCCAAAGTGACGACTTCTACGTGAAGACAAGGGAAGAGATGGCCCAGGACATGAAGGGGTTTGAGGGCGCGCTTGAAGAAGCGGTGAGAATTTCTGAGCGCTGCAACTTTGAATTTAAAACCGACGGATACAGGTTCCCCGAATACGTCCCCCCCGAGGGAAAGTCACTTGACGAATTCATCCGGGAGATCTCAGACAGAAACCTCGAGAGAATACTCCGCGAAAACGAAATACCCGCAGAGGCCCACGAGGGTTACCGGCAGCGGCTTCACTCAGAACTTGACACTATCTGCAAGATGGGATTCTCCGCGTATTTCCTCGTGGTTTCCGACTTTATATTGCACGCGAAGAAAAACGACATCCCCGTGGGACCAGGGCGGGGAAGCGCCGCGGGAAGTCTGGTCGCCTACGCCCTCGGCATAACGGCCGTTGATCCCATAAGGCACAAGCTTATCTTCGAGAGGTTTTTGAACCCCGAGAGGATAAGCATGCCCGACATAGACGTTGACTTCTGCGCGGAGCATCGGGACGAGATAATAAAATACGTGACGGAGAAATACGGCGAAGACAAGGTGGCCCAGATCGGCACCTTCGGAACCCTGTCCTCAAAAGCCGTGATAAAGGATGTGGGAAGAGTCCTCGGTCTTCCGTACTCGGAAGTTGACCGGCTCTCAAAACTGATCCCCTCTTTCCGGGGAAAGGTTTTCAGCATAGAAGAAGCCGTAAAGAAGGTGAAGGAAATAAAGGATCGTCTTTCTGAGAACAAGCAGCTTGCAGAAGTTGTGGAACTTGCGAAATCGCTTGAGAACATGGTGCGTCATTCCTCGACCCACGCCGCGGGCATCGTGATATCAAACGAACCGATTGCCGATTACATACCCCTATACAAGGGAAGCAAAGACGAGGTTGTAACCCAGTTCGACATGAGCTCCATCGAGAAGCTGGGTTACGTGAAATTCGATTTCCTTGGACTTAAAACCCTTACGATAATCGACAAGGCGGTAAAGTACGTCCGGGAAAACCAGGAAAAGGACGAAAAAGAGTTCAACCTGGACAAAATTCCTCTTGATGACCCGAAGGTCTACACTCTGCTCTGCGAAGGCGCGACCATGGGGATATTCCAAGTTGAATCGGCGGGGATGAAAGACCTTCTAGCAAAACTCAGACCCTCGGAATTTGAGGACATAACAGCCGCCCTTGCGCTTTACCGCCCGGGTCCTCTTGACAGCGGCATGGCGGAGGAATTCACCCTGAGAAAAAAGGGAAGCAAGGTTGATTTCCCCCATCCGGCGCTTCGGGAGATACTGGGGGGGACCTACGGCCTTTTCGTTTACCAGGAGCAGATAATGCAGACGGCAAGCGAGCTTGCGGGGTTTACCATGGGAGAGGCGGACCTTCTCCGAAGGGCGATGGGCAAAAAGAAATCAAGCGAAATGAGGGCCCAGCGCAAAAGGTTTCTCACGGGAGCGGAGAAAAAAGGCATAGAACGCAAAAAAGCCGAAGAGCTTTTCGACACTATGGAAAAGTTCGCCGAATACTCCTTTAACAAAAGCCACAGCGCCGCCTACGCCATAATTACCTACCAGACGGCCTACCTCAAGTCGCACTACCCGGCGGAATTCATGGCAGCCTTCATGTCCGTCGAGGCACATAACATGGACAAGGTGATCTCCGGCATAACCGAGTGCAGAAAACTCGGAATCGACGTGCTGCAGCCGGACATAAACCGCAGCTGCTCGGGATTTACGGTTTCAGACGGGAAAATACTGTTCGGGTTCACAGCGATCAAATACGTCGGCAACAGCCTGATCGAGGAAATAGTCAGGACCAGGGAAAAAGACGGGGTGTTCGAATCCGTTACGGACTTCTGCGCCAGGGTGGATTCAAAAAAACTTACCAAAAAAGCGTTTGAAGGCCTGGTGATGGGGGGCGCTTTCGATTCCCTCGAACCGAGCAGGGCACGGTTGTTTGCTTCCCGCGAGTCCCTGCTCGACTATAACTCCATAAAACATCACACGCCGACAAACGGGCAGGGAATGCTGTTTGACCTTCCAAATTCAGTGACCGCCCCGACGCTTGCGGAAAGCGAGCCATGGGACGACCGCACCAGGCTTGAGAACGAGCTTGAGGTGCTCGGGTTCTTCATATCATCCCACCCGCTTCAAAAGTACTCTTTGGAGCTTGAAAAATACAGCCCCCTTCACGACACCGAATCCATAAAGCGTGCGAAAGACGGTTCTGAGGTGAGAATCGCCGGGGTGGTGAGATCGATCGAAATCAAAAACACCAAGAAAGGAACCAGCTTTATCGGTTACCTGACCCTCGAAGATTTAAACGGATTCACCGAAGCAATCGTTTTTAACGATGTCCTGCAGAAATCGCGGGTGCTCCTGGAACAGAAGGTAGAACCGGTAGTGGTAAAAGGAAGGGTCGAGATCTCGGATGAAAAAGTACGTCTTCTAACAAGCGACATCTCTTCGCTCAGGGAAACCAGAACGAACTCCGCGGTCTGCATCAGCATTGCTTGTGAAGCCGCAAACGAGAAGAACATAACAAGCCTGAGAGAAATCCTCGAGAAGTTCCCGGGAGACTCAACCGTGATAATAGACATGAGAACCAACCGCTCAGAGGCCGTCTTGAGGGTCGGAAACTGTAAGGTTGACTTCAGGGATGAACTCATACAAAATGTGGAGGGACTGCTCGGGAAAGGAGCGGTAACCCTCAGGGAAAGCTCATTTGCCTGAAAGCTCTACAACCGTTTTGAGTTCCTCGGGGTTCTTCGTGATAATGAACACCTCCTGCACGGAAGTGCCGCTTCTCGCTATGAGCTTGGCCCCGCTTCGGGTGCTGTACTTGTAGCTCACCGCAAGATTCTCCCCGGTTGCGCGACCCACATTTATCTCCCCGGGTATTATCCCCGTCACGTGGTCAAGCCCCGAGATGTTGTCTTCAAGAAAACGGCGGAGTCCCTTTATTATCGAATGTTCGGTTTTTATCTTGTTTTTTCTGTATTTCATACTCTCTCCAAGAAACATTATACTTCTTTATCGGTCTGCCGTGTACCCGCCCACGCCTGCGGAAATTTTCTCCGGCTCCCCGGCTTCCGCTGGTATAATCCGGTAACGGATCGGCAGCGGATGTCCTGAAATGAGGAAAATAACAAACCTTCGCTTTGAAAACGCCTACGCGGAACTACCGCCCGGATTCTACCAGAAAAAAGACCCCGTTGCGTTTGAGAGCCCCCACATGGTGGCGTTCAATGAAAACCTGGCCGTGCAGATAGGCATATATCCCGGCGAAAAACAAAACCCCCTTCTGGCCGAGTACCTATGCGGAAAAAGGCCCCTTGCGGGGGCGAATCCCCTGGCGATGTACTACGCCGGATGGCAGTTCGGGGTCTATAACCCGCACCTTGGAGACGGGAGGGCGCTTCTGCTCGGGCAGATAATTGATGAGCAAGACCGCAGATGGGATCTCCATCTCAAGGGGTGCGGAACGACCAGGTTCTCAAGAGGATTTGACGGAAGGGCCACGCTAAGGTCCTCCATAAGGGAGTATCTCGGAAGCGAAGCTCTCCATCATCTGGGGATTCCGTCCACAAGGGCGCTTTGCGTAGTGGGGAGCACAGAAAAAATCGAGAGGGAAACCAGGGAAACCGCCGCGATGATGCTTCGGGTCGCGGAGACCCACGTGCGCTTCGGGTCGTTTGAAGGCTTTTATCATCTGGGTCAGGAGGAAAACGTCCAGACCCTCGCGGATTACGTAATCGCCCGCCACTACCCCGAGATTCCC